>URQY01000071.1 GCA_900550165.1 uncultured Eubacteriales bacterium | reverse complement strand
TGGGTGGGTCTAAGGGAGGGATATCTCTTTTTCAAAAAGAGATATCCCTCCCTTGCCCGTGCAGCGCCGGCGGCGCTGCCCTCCCCTTCACAGCTTCTGTGAAGCTGCCAGCTCACGATTCTTATACTCCGGCTTGCCGGAGACTTCTTCGAGCACGGTGATCTCCTCCGGCAGCGGCGCTTCGCCGCCGTACTGGAACAGCACAGCCTTCTCGCCGTCAAAGGGATAGACGTCGATCTCGCAGCGGCGGTCGGCGAAGACGAAGCGGTACTTCGTCTTGTGCACGGGCGAGAGCGCGGTGTCGCGCTCCAGAAGGTATTTTTCATACTGCTTGTGCGAGATGGGACGCTCGGTGTCCCATTTTTCGCCGTTTGCCATGCGGTGCTTTTCGGTGTAGAAATACAGCGTCTCCGCGCCGTTTTTCTGCATCCGGACGCGGCGCTCGATGTTCGGATTCGTCAGTGCAAGGTAGGTCTGCGTCATGTCGATGGCCGCGGCGCGGTACTTGCGCGCAAGGGCTGCCATATCCGGCATGGCGATGAGGTATTTGCGTTTTTGCGCCATCGGCTCTACTTCGCCGACCGCGCGGTAGATCTCGCGCAGGGCGCGCTCGATCTTGTTATTGAAATTCGCGTCATTGTCGATGATGCGCAGATTCGGGTGCGCGCTCCACGCGCGCAGCGTGCGGTCATCCATCTCGCGCGCATATTCGATGGATTCCGTGCGCGCGTTGTTGCCAAGATCGTAGGCAAACTCCGCACCCTTGGCGCAGGTGATGAGGTGGAGCACCAGGTCGTAGTTCCGAAGCACGCGCTCCTCCGTGCGGCCGTCGAAGCGGGCGATGACCTGCGCAAACTCCTCGTCCGACACGTAGGCCTTGTCATCCATCAGCGCGCGGTCGTAGAGGATGAGGATGTTGTCCTCCGGCACGAGCTGCGCGGCGTCGAGGGCGAGCTTTTCCTTGTGGATCTGGTCGCCGACGACAAAATCCTGAAATTGCAGCATCGACATACAGTTGTCAAACGGCTTGATGCCAAAGCCCGAGATCAGCTCGGTTGCCGTTTCGGGGATGGTGATGACGCGCCAGCCGTCCTCCTGCTTGAACTCCTTGAGCACGCGGCTCACAAGCGTCGTTTTGCCCGCTGCGGGGCCGCCCGTGAGGACGACCTTCGTGATGCGCTTGGCCATCGTTACACACCCTTTCCGTTGAAGAGATAGTCGCGGAATTGCGCGACAGACTTAAAATAGAGGTCGCAGTTTCCGCGCATAAAGGCTTCGATCTCCGGGATATCGTTTGACCAGCCCGCGGCGGCGAAGCGCACGTTTGCCGCCCTTGCCATGTCGTACCCGGGCTTCAGATCGTCGAGCACGAGCATCTGGTCTGCCGTAAAGCCGAGCTTTTCCATGATGTCATAGAGCGCGTAGGGCTGCGGCTTGCGCTGCTCCCTCGGCACCTCCCAGCCGTAGACGAGCTTCGGCGCGGGGAGACCGTTTTCGCGGTAATCGCGCAGGATGTTCGGCGAGAGCGAGTGCGACACGACGCAGATCGTGCCGCCCGCGTTCACGTAGTCCCACAGGAGATCCCGCATCCCGTCGTAGACCTGCGGCACGTGGTGCTGGACGTATTCGTGCCAGTAGGCTTGTTCGTGCTTCATGTCGTCCTCGGTCATGCCGACCTCGCCGTGGAAAAAGTCGTATACGCCGGGATCAAAGTTCTTGAGGACGTATTCTTCCAGCGTGTAGCGCTTCGCCTTGGGGAAAAACTTTGCCGTGTACTCGGCAAAGCAGGGGTAATGCACCGTCGCGGTGGAGTTGACCACAGTGTCGTCGTGGTCGAGCACAAGGCAGGGATAGGTCATAAAAGGAACTCCTTTTTTGATGCTTTTTGAAAAGTATAACATATGGAATGGGGCCCGCGCAAGCGCGGTGGGGAAGGATGGCAGCGCCGCCGGCGCTGCACGGACAAGGGAGGGATATCTCTTTTTCAAAAAGAGATATCCCTCCCTTTGACCC
>URQY01000070.1 GCA_900550165.1 uncultured Eubacteriales bacterium | reverse complement strand
GGCCGAGATCGCCATTGAGACAGCGGATGTAATCATCTTTCTGACGGATGTGCGTCAGGGTGTTGTGGATGCGGATTTCCAGGTTGCCAATATGATCCGTCGTTCAGGCAAGCCGGTTGTTCTCGTTGTCAACAAGGTGGATAATTTCAAGACCATGATGGCGGATGTCTATGAATTCTATAATTTAGGACTGGGAGATCCGATGCCGATTAGCGGCAATTCCAAGCTTGGACTGGGTGATATGCTGGACGAAGTCATCAAGTATTTTAAACCGGGTACAGCAGAAGAAGAGGAAGATGAACGTCCTCATGTTGCTATTGTGGGTAAGCCGAACGTAGGCAAGTCATCCCTGATCAACAAACTGACAGGTGAGAATCGTGTTATTGTCAGCAATATTGCCGGTACAACACGTGATGCCATCGATACGGTGATCAAGCACAACGGCAAGGAATATGTTTTCATCGATACAGCAGGTTTGCGCCGTAAGAGCAAGATCAAGGAGGATATTGAA
This sequence comes from uncultured Eubacteriales bacterium, assembly GCA_900550165.1. Taxonomy (GTDB): domain Bacteria; phylum Bacillota; class Clostridia; order Oscillospirales; family Oscillospiraceae; genus Hominicoprocola. The sequence continues at coordinate 2,900 of URQY01000070.1, read as the reverse complement.
CGTTATAGTATTATCCGTACGGTTTCGGCGGTGGAGCGTGCCAACGTGGTTGTTCTGATGATTGATGCCAAGGAAGGTGTGACAGAACAGGATGCTAAGATTGCAGGTATTGCCCATGAGCGCGGCAAGGGTATGATCATTGCAGTGAACAAGTGGGATGCCATCGAAAAGGACGGCAAGACCATGGACAAGATGCGCGACGATATCCGCCGTGACCTGGCGTACATGACCTATGCGCCGATCCTCTTCATCTCGGCGGCGACGGGCCAGCGCGTGCCGCGCCTTTTCGAGATGATCAACTACGTGCACAACCAGTCCTGTATGCGCATCTCGACGGGTATGCTCAACAACATTCTTGCCGACGCGCAGACGCGCGTGCAGCCGCCGACGGACCGCGGCCGCCGGCTGAAGATCTACTACATGACGCAGGTCGGCGTCTGCCCGCCGCACTTTGTTGTCTTCTGCAACGAGCGCAAGCTCTTCCACTTCTCCTACCAGCGCTACCTTGAAAACTGCATCCGCAACGTTTTCGGACTCGAGGGCACGCCGGTGATCATGTCCATTCGCGAAAAGGGCGACAAGGAGGAGTAAGGCATGGGCGCATTCGGTTCCTTTTTTCTCAGCCGCTTGCCGTATCTGCTCGCGGCGGTCGTCGCGTACTTCTGCGGCTGCTTCAACGGCGCGATTTTCGCGTCAAAGGTCTTCTTTCACGACGACGTCCGCACGCACGGCAGCGGCAACGCGGGGCTGACGAACTTTTACCGCACCTACGGCGCGCGTTACGCGCTGATGGTCATTGTCTGCGATATGCTCAAGGCGGTGGTCGCCGTCGGCGTGGCGGTCTGGCTGGGGAGCCATTTTGACCCGCGCCTGATGCCGGATGTGCCGCTGAGCGCGGCGCAGCAGGCGATGTACGTGCTGCATTTCAAGTATTGGGCGGGCCTGTTCTGCGTGATCGGGCATATGTTCCCGTGCACGGCAGGCTTCAAGGGCGGCAAGGGCATTCTGTGCAGCGGCACGCTGCTGCTGCTTCTTGACTGGCGCATCGCGCTTGCCGGATGGGGGGCGTTTGTCGTGCTCGGTGCCGCGACGCGCTATGTGTCGCTCGGCTCGGTCGCCGCGGCGATCAGCCTTCCGTTTTCGACCTGTTTCGTTTTTCATGACACGGTCTGCACCGTTCTGGGCACGGCCATTTCGCTGCTTGTGCTGTGGGCGCACCGCGGCAACATCAAGAGGCTTTTAAGCGGCACGGAGAGCAAGTTCCGCTTCCACGTGAACGCGCCGAAGCCGGGGGAGGAGCAATGAACATCGTAGTGCTTGGCTCGGGCGGCTGGGGTACCGCCGCCGCGATGCTGTTATCAGACAACGGCCACACCGTCACGCTCTGGTCGCATGACCCGAAAAAGGCGGAATTGCTGAATAAGACAAGGGAAAATCCTTTACTCAAGGGCGTGCTTATTCCCGAGCGTATCGCCGTCACGAGCGATCTGAATGCGCTCGGGCACGCAGAGATGGTCGTCTTCGCCTCGCCGTCCTTCGCGCTGCGCTCCGTTGCGCATGAGGCTGCGCCGCACCTGAAAAAAGGCACGCTGCTCGTCTCGCTCACGAAGGGCATTGAGCGCGGAACGCACCTGCGCATGAGCGAGATCATCGCGCAGGAATGCGGCGAGGGCTATCGCGTCGCGGTGCTGTCGGGTCCCTCGCACGCCGAGGAGGTCGCGCGCCGACTGCCGACAGGCTGCGTGGCGGCCGCTGCCGATCAGGTCAGTGCGGAGGCCGTGCAGCGCGCTTTTATGAACGAGGTCTTCCGCGTCTACACGCATGACGACGTCGTTGGCGTGGAGCTTGCGGGCGCGCTGAAAAATGTCGCGGCGCTGTGCTGCGGCATCAGCGACGGCTGCGGCATGGGCGACAACACGCGCGCGCTGCTCATCACGCGTTCGCTGAGCGAAATTTCGCGCCTTGCCGAACGCATGGGCGGGCGCAAGGAGACGCTTGCGGGACTCGCCGGCATGGGCGACCTGATCGTCACGTGTACGTCGATGCACTCGCGCAATCACCGCGCGGGCATCCTGATCGGTCAGGGCAAGAGCGCGCAGGAGGCCATGAACGCCGTCGGCGCGGTCGTTGAGGGCTACTATGCCGCGCGCAGCGCGCATGAGCTCGCGCAGCGCTATGGCGTGGAAATGCCGATCTCGACGGCGGTGTATGAGGTCCTCTACGAGGGCAAGAGCGCCGCGCCGCTCATCGGCGTTCTGATGAGCCGCACACCGAAGAAGGAAAGCGATTGCAGCTGGTTATGATTATTTCAAAAAAGCGGCCCTTGGGCCGCTTTTTTGAGTAAGATTGCAGCCCGCGGCAGCGCACGCGCCGTAGGCGCGTACGTTTGCGGGCTGAGAAGTGTTTTCCGCCACGCGCATGTCGCGGCGGAAAACGATTAAGATTATTTGCGCCGTGCGCGGCGCAAACTCTGCGAGGCTTTTTGCGCCTGCGGGCGCGAAAAAATATATTGAGGGTAATGATGGATATTTTGACGCAAATTGAGAATTACCGGCCTTACAATGAGCAGGAGGAGCGGGATAAGGGATTGATCCTCGACTGTCTGCGCGCGTTTGAGGATGTGTTCACGCGGGAAAACCGGCTGGCGCACATGACGGCATCGGCCTGGGTAGTGAACGAGCGCTTCGACCGCGTGCTGCTGGCGTATCACAACATCTACGATTCGTGGTCCTGGCTCGGCGGACACGCCGACGGGGAAGAGGACCTGCTCGCCGTCGCGCTGAAAGAAGTGCGCGAGGAGAGCGGCGTCCGGAATGTCCGTCCGGCGAGCGAGGACATTTTCTCGCTCGAGGTGCTGACCGTCGACGGTCACGTGAAGCGCGGACAATACGTCTCTTCTC
>URQY01000069.1 GCA_900550165.1 uncultured Eubacteriales bacterium | reverse complement strand
TCAGCCTCGGTCTCGTGGGCTCGGAGATGTGTATAAGAGACAGATACGGTCGGCACCAAGAAGCTGATGCTCAAAACGGCGGGAGTGCATATCACCAAACTGTGATATTTTCCGTCTGATGGGAAGGGACATATATAAGGGCGGGATATCTCTTTTTGAAAAGAGATATCCCGCCCTTTGATTTTTTCCGGGAGAAAATTCCGCTGCAAGAGGTAATGCCTCGTAGGGAGCCATGGAAAAGCCTGATTAAATGCACGCCCGCATACCGGACGAATTGCTCTAAATCTTCAGGGAGGTCCCGTCCCCGAAAATCCGAAGAGCTTCTTCTTCGATTCTGCTGCGCTGTAATGGTTGTAAAGATGTTGAGCTTGTCACTTCAACAGATGTTCCGCGGCGCTTCCAAACGCCGACGATCTTTCCGTCGAGAAGGATACTCGGCCTGACGATACCGGTGAGTGTGAACACGCCGCGCAGCGCGCTCTCCGGCAGGAACGGATTTGACCGCTTTTCATACCCGAGCATCAATGGGTCAAAGCCTGCGAGAAAGCGGCAGCAGTTCAGATCGCCGCTGGCAACGCTGTTGCCTAAGCTATAAAAAAATATTTCTCCTTCACAGGTGAGCTCGTGCGGCGAGAGCGATTTAATGACCGGCAGCAGCTCGCGCTGGGGCAGTCCAAAGAAATAGGCGGCATCCCGCGCGGTTACGGGACCGTAGTTGGTCAGATACCGTTGCATGAGCTCACGCAGGGCGTTGGCTTTTGTCATCGGCTCAAACGGCGGACAGGGGCGAAAGGCCTTTTTCTGCTGCGCGATGTGGCAGAGCGTACCGCTTTCGCACAGGGCGCGCAATAAACCGCCCCAAGCATCGAATGCGCTTTTTTCTTCCGTTTCGGTCATGCCGCATTCGCGGCAAAGGAGACGCAGCCTTTCACGGTCACAACAGCCGTTTTGGGCGGCGTTCAGGATAATTGCGGCCAGCTCGTGCTTGCGTGCGGAAGAGAGGCAGTCATCGTCTGCCATCGTGTCGCATGGACGCAGAAAGTGACTGCGTCCGGCATAGAGGAAGAGCGGCAGATCGTCGAGTGCGATCAGGTGCAGCGTGCCGCGCAGGGTCCACGTTTTTGCGGCGGAAGTGAGAAGAGCGTTCTCATCCGGCGCCTTGCCGCAACGGAGATGCAGCGCGTGCAGGCAGTTGCCGTAAAACTGTGCCTGCAAACCGCAGAGGCTTTGCAGCACCGTGTGTTCGTCCTCTGCGGGGGCAAAAAGATACTGTCGGCTCATACGGAGCAGGCGGATATCGTCGAGCTGCATGGCGGGTCCTCCTGAAAGCGTAAATTTTCCGATCGGAATACTTGCGAAAAATGTATGATTTTGATATGCTATGTCACATTGTAACCTATGTGATACCCGGGAGGCAACTATGAAAAATCCGAAAGTCCGACAGGTCGTGCTGCCGCTGCTTGCAGCAATGATCTGGGGCAGCTCGTTTGTGACGCAGAGCATCAGCGCAGGACATATCGGCAGCTTTTCTTTCAACGCGCTGCGCGCATTGCCGGCAACGGTGTGCCTCTTCCTTCTCGTGTGCGCGCTGCACCGTTTGCGCCCTCGCGAAAAACATAGCGCAACGCAGAAAAAGACGCTTCTTTTCGCGGGTGCCATCTGTGGGAGTCTGTTGACGGCCGGACTGTCTTTTCAGCAATTTGGACTGACATCGACCAGCGCGGGCAAGGCGGGCTTTATCTCGGCGCTCTATATCGTGCTTGTGCCGGTGTTCAGCATTTTCTTCGGCAAAAAGCCCGGAGGCCGCGTGTGGATTTTTGTTGCAGTCGCGGTCGCGGGGCTTTACCTTCTGTGCGTGAACGGCAGCGGGGAAATGAGCTTTTCGGGCGGCGACCTTTCGGTGCTTCTCTGCGCGGTCGTGTTTGCGTTTCAGATCATCGCAGTGGACCATTACGCCGGCAAGGTAGACGGTGTGGAGCTCTCCTGCGTGCAGTTTGCGGTGATGACCGTGCTCTCGGCGGCCTGCGCGCTTCTCGCGGGCGAGCAGACGACGATGGAGGCGGTGAAAACCTGCCTGCCCTACATCCTCTATACCGGTATTTTTTCAAGCGGCATTGCCTACACCCTGCAGATCATCGCGCAGAAGGACGGCGACCCGACGGTCGTGTCGCTGCTGCTGAGCCTTGAGTCGGTTTTTGCCGTCGTTTCCGGTGCGATCTTTCTGCATGAGCGCATGAGCGCGCAGGAATACCTCGGCTGCGCGCTCATGCTCGCGGCGGTGCTGCTCGCGCAGCTGCCGGAGAAAAGCGCCAAAGCGGTTGAAAGCGGCGAAAAAGAGTGATATAATAAACTGCTTTAATAAAATTGTGAAAGAAACGGACAGACTATCATGCGGATTAGTATTTTAGGCGTTGGCTTTGATAATGTGACGATGGACGAGGCGCTTGCGCGCGGAGAAGCGCTTTTGTGCGCGGAGGGTGCGCATTATGTCGTCACGCCCAATCCCGAGATCGTGGAGACCTGCCGCGCAAACGCGGCGGCAAACGCTGCCGTGAACGGCGCGGACCTTGTCCTGCCGGACGGCATCGGTATCGTATACGGCGCGAAGATCCTGCACGAGCCGCTCAGAAGCCGTGTGCCCGGCATCGAATTCGGCACGGGCATGATCGAGCGCTGCGCCGGGCTTGGCAAGAGCGTGTATCTGCTCGGCGCGAAGCCGGGCGTCGCTGAGCAGGCGGCGGAAAACCTGAAAAAGCGCTTTCCCGGCCTTGTGATCGCCGGCACGCACGACGGCTACTTTAAGGAGGACGCCCCCATCGCCGCGGAGATCAAGGCGAGCGGCGCGGATATGGCGCTTGTGTGCCTGGGTGCGCCCAAGCAGGAGCTCTTCATGGCAAACTACGGCGAGGCGACGGGCTGTCATCTGCTGATGGGGCTCGGCGGCTCGATGGATATTTTCGCGGGCGTCGCGCAGCGCGCGCCGGAGTTCTACTGCAAGCACAACCTCGAGTGGTTTTACCGCCTCATCAAAAATCCGTCGCGCATCGGCCGCATGATGAAGCTGCCGCTTTTCTTAGTCCACGTGGCGGGGGCAAAGAACAAATGAGCGGAACGCTGATCGTATTCGAGGGGACGGACGGCTCCGGCAAGGCGACGCAGAGCAGGCTGCTCTTTGAGAGATTGCAGCGCGAGGGCATCGACTGCCGCAAGCTGGATTTTCCGCGTTACGGAGAAAAATCCGCCGCGCTCGTCGAGCTGTACCTCGGCGGCGCGTTCGGCACACACCCGAGCGATGTGAACGCTTACGCGGCGTCGACGTTTTACTCCGTCGACCGCTACGCGTCCTACAAGCAGGACTGGGGAAAATACTATGAAGCGGGCGGCCTTCTCATTGCCGACCGCTACACGACCTCGAAC
>URQY01000068.1 GCA_900550165.1 uncultured Eubacteriales bacterium | reverse complement strand
CCCCTTGCCTTTCTCTGGGGGTTCCAAAGGGGGTATTCTCTTCGGAAAGAGAATATCCCTTTAAATTGGCAGCAGCGCAAAGAGCTGCACTATCAACGCAGCGCCAGCGGCGCTGCAACCTCCGCCTTCCCCTTCAATGGGGTGGAAAAGCAAAAATGCACATTGCACTGCACACCCTCTTCATGCTATGATGAGACCATCATAGAGAAAGTGAGGACACTACCGATGATTCTTTCTGAAGCGATCCAGTCCCTGATGGACCTGCAGGCGAAGCTTGCCGCCTACGGCCACGCCATGGGTCTGCTCTTTTACGACGGCGCGACCACCGCGCCCAAGGGCACGGCGGCGAACCGCGGCCAGACCATGAGCATCCTGAGCGAGGAGCATTACAAGCTCACGACCGGCGAGGAGACCGTCGCGCTGCTTGAATTCCTCGACGCGCACAAGGCGGAGCTCGACGAAAAGCAGCAGCGCATGGTGTTCCTGCTCATCAAAGATATCCGCAATATGCAGAAGATCCCGATGGACGAGTACGTCGCCTATCAGCAGCTTCTGGTCGAGGCGGACGACGTTTGGCACCGCGCCAAGGAGACAAGCGATTTTGCGCTCTTCGAGCCGGTGCTGGAGAAAATTTTCGAGACGAACATCCGCTTTGCGCACTACTGCGCGCCGGAGAAGGATCCCTATGACTACTGGCTCAGCGAGTACGAGGACGGGCTGACGATGGCGCAGTGCGATGAATTTTTTGCAACGCTGCGCGAGCACATCGTGCCGCTTCTCAGGAAGATCAAGGCGCAGCCGCAGCTCGACGACGCGATGCTGCACGGGCATTTCCCAGAGGAAAAGCAGGTGCAGCTCTCCGATTACCTGATGCGCACAATGGGGCTCGACCTTGACCACGTCGGCCTCGCCACGACCGAGCATCCGTTCACGACGTCTCTCGGCTCACACTTTGACGAGCGCATCACGACGCATTATTTGGAGGACAATTTCGCGTCCTCAATGTTCTCCGTCATCCACGAGGGCGGCCACGCCCTCTACGATACGGGCAGCGCGGACGAGCTTGCCTACACGGTGCTCGACGGCGGCGTATCGATGGGCATCCACGAGAGCCAGAGCCGCTTTTATGAAAATCTGCTCGGCCGCTCGCGCGCCTTTACGGGCTTTGTGTTCCCGAAGCTCTGTGAGCTCTTCCCAGAGCTTGCGGGCCACACGGCGGAGGAATTCTACCGCGCCATCAATAAGGCCGAGCCGTCTCTCATCCGCACCGAGGCCGACGAGGTCACCTACAGCCTGCACGTCATGGTGCGCTACGAGCTGGAAAAGCGCGTGATGCACGGCGAGCTCAAGGTGCATGACCTGCCGGCGGAGTGGGATCGCCTTTACAAGGAGTATCTCGGCGTTGTTGTGCCGGACGATAAGCACGGCGTTTTGCAGGACAGCCATTGGTCGGGCGGCAGCATCGGCTACTTCCCGTCCTATGCGCTCGGCAGCGCCTACGGCGCGCAGCTCCTGCGCAAGATGAAGGAGACCGTCGACGTGGACGAATGCCTCCGCAGCGGCAATTTCGCGCCTATCAACGCATGGAACCGCGAGCATATCTGGCAGTACGGCTGCCTGAAAAAGCCCGGCGCACTTCTGGAGCGGGCGCTTGGCGAGAAGTTCGACCCCACGGTCTACACGCAGTACCTTGAGGAAAAGTACGGCGAAATTTACGGTTTGTAAGAGCGGAATAGCATCAAAAAGGCGGTATCCGACCGGATATCGCCTTTTTGTGCGTGAAACGTGGAAAGTCCATTGCATTGTAACCGCATTTCCGATACAATGGGCGGAGAGAAGCGGGTAACGAGCGGAGGAGAGACCGCGCGTCCGCAATGAGAGATGGGAGAACAAAAAATGAATACTGCGCTGTATGAGACCTACGTTCAGATTTTGCATGAGGAGCTTGTACCCGCGATGGGCTGCACTGAGCCCATCGCCGTCGCCTACGCGGGTGCGCTTGCGCGCCAAACGCTCGGGACACTTCCCGAGCGCATCGAGCTGACCGTGAGCGGCAATATCATCAAAAACGTCAAGAGCGTCATCGTGCCGCACACCGGCGGGCGAAAGGGCCTTCCCGTCGCGGTCGCGGCGGGTGTACGCGTCGGCGACGCCGACGCGCAGTTAGAGGTGCTGGCGAATGTGACGGAGGACCGGCTGCCGCTGCTGGACGAGTACCTTTCCGCGGCGGAGATCACGGTGAGCAAATCGCCGCTGCGCTGCCCATTCGACATTCAGGTGCGTGTTTTCGCAGGCGGGGACACGGCCTTCGTCCAGATCGTCGGCAGCCACACAAACGTCGTGCGCATCGAGAAAAACGGCGAAGTGCTGCTCAGCAAGCCCTTTTCCGAGGAGGCGGCCCAGCCGCCCGAGAGCCGCAGGAGCCTGACGGTCGAGGACATTATCGCCTTTGCCGACGAGGTCGATTTAGACGACGTCCGCGCGCCCATCGCGCGCCAGATCGAATATAACACGGCCATCGCTGAGGCAGGATTGACAGGGCAGTACGGCGCGGCCATCGGAAAAATCTTGCTCGATTCCTACGGCGACAGCGTGCAGAACCGTGCCAAGGCATGGGCCGCGGCGGGCTCGGACGCGCGCATGAACGGCTGCGAGAAGCCGGTCGTCATCAATTCCGGCAGCGGCAATCAGGGCATGACGGCTTCGCTGCCCGTCATTGTCTACGCGCGCGAGCTGAAAGCGAGCGAGGAGCAGCTCTACCGCGCGCTCGTCGTGTCGAATCTTGTCACCATCCATCTGAAAACGGGCATCGGCAGCCTTTCCGCCTACTGCGGTGCGACCAGCGCGGGCGCAGGGGCCGGGGCCGGCATCTGCTATCTGTACGGCGGGCGCTATGATGAGATCGCCCACACGGTCGTCAACGCGCTCGCCATCAACTCCGGCATGCTCTGTGACGGGGCGAAGGCGAGCTGCGCGGCGAAGATCGCCTCGGCGGTCGAGGCGGGGCTGCTCGGCCTTCAGATGTATCGCCATGACAGCCAGTTCTACGGCGGCGACGGTATCATCGTCAAGGGCGTGGAGAACACCATCCGCGCTGTCAGCAGCATCGCGCGCGACGGGATGCGCGAAACGGACAATGAGATCATCCGCCTGATGATCGGGGAGGAAACGGTCAGATGAAGATACTTGTCACGGGCTTCGCGCCGTTCGGCGGGGAGAAGCTCAACCCCTCATGGGAGGCGGTGAAGAGACTGCCCGACCGTATCGGCGGGGCGGAGCTCATCAAGCGCGAGCTCCCGACGGAGTTTGTCGCCTCCGGTACGGTGCTGCATGGACTTTTGGAGCGGCTGCGGCCCGATGCGGTGCTCTGCGTCGGTCAGTACGGCGGCGCAAACGGCATTCGCGTTGAGCGCGTGGCCGTCAACCTGCGCGACGCGCGTATCGCCGACAACGCGGGTAAGCAGCCGACGGACGAGCCGGTCGTGGCCGGAGGTCCGGACGCCTATTTTGCGACGATCCCGACGCGGGAGATCGTCGACGCCCTGCATGAGCAGGGGATTCCCGCTCAGCTCTCGTACTCCGCGGGCACATTTGTATGCAACGATCTCCTTTACTACGCCCTGCACGAGAGCGCGCAGGGCTATCCCGCCATGCGTTGCGGCTTTATCCACGTGCCGTATCTGCCCGAGCAGACGAGGGACGGCAGCGCCCCGAGCATGAGCCTTGCGCTGATGGTCGAAGCGCTTACCAGCGCGGTGGGGGAGATCGCGGCGGAGAACGAACTGTGAATCATAACCGTAAGGCGTCATATCAGCATAGAAAAAAGAGCTATCTGATTTCATTTGTAACCGTCAAACCTAACCGCGCATAGACACACATGAGACAATAGTAGCGGAACG
>URQY01000067.1 GCA_900550165.1 uncultured Eubacteriales bacterium | reverse complement strand
GGAATGGAAAAGATCACCGCGCGCATGGAAGCGGACGCGGCCCGCTCGCTCAGCGAGCTGAACGGGCAGACCGAGCGCCAGCTCCGGGAAATGCGGCAGGAGAGCGAAAAACGCGCCGAACAGGAGCGCGAGGCCCTGTCGCAGCGCGCGAAACAGGCGGCGCAGGAGCGCTACGAGCGCCTGTGCTCGGCGGCAGAGATGGAAACGCGCAAGCTGACGCTTTCCGCGCAGCAGGCGGTGCTTGCCGAGGCCTACGACCGCGCGCTGGAGAAGCTGTGCGGGATGCCGAAGGAAAAATACCTTGACCTCCTCGTCCATCTTCTCAAGCGTGCCGTGAGCACGGGGACGGAGGAGCTTCTGCTCTCTCAGAAGGATCACGATGCCATCGGCTGTGAGCTCACCGAGCGGGCAAACCGCGAGCTGGGGACAAGCCTGACGCTCTCGGACCGGTGCGCGGATATCCGCGCGGGCTTCCTGCTCGTGAGCCGGGAGTGCGACGTGAACTGCTCGTTTGAAACGCTTCTCGCGCTCTCGCGCGAGAGGACCGAGCGCGGCGCGGCCGAGCTCCTCTTTGCACAGTAAGGGAGGGGAGAAGCGGTGCAGCAGTATCGGGATACGAATTATGCAGCGGTCTCTGCGGCGCTGCACGCGCGCGAAGCGCACCTTTTGACACAGGCGCTTTCCGAGCGGATGCTGGAAGCGCCCACCGCGGAGGAGAGCTGCAAGCTGCTCATCGAGTGCGGCTATCCGCCGATCGAGCACTGCACGCTCGGAGAGGTGGAGCATCTGCTGGCGCTTTCGCGCGCGGAGCTCTACCGCGAGGTCGCGGTGCTTGCGCCGGACAAGCGCCTGGTCGAGCTTTTTCAGCTCAAGTACGACTATCACAACGCAAAGCTTGCGCTGAAGGCAAAGCTCACGGGCGAGGATGTCTCGCGCCTTGTTATTGGCTGCGGACGGTATGACGCTGCGGCGCTGCTGCGCGGCGAGCGGGGGATGCTTTCCTCCCGCATGGGCCGCGCGATGGCGCAGGCGGAGAAGGAGGCCGAGGGCGGAGATGTCCGTCAGGCCGAACTGACGCTGGACCGGGCCTGCTTTGAAGAGATGAGCGAGCTTGCGGGGGCGACGGGAAATGAGTTTCTCATCGGCTATGTCGCCCTGCAGATCGACGCGATCAACCTGCGCACGCTGGTGCGTGCCCAGCGCATGGGCGCGTCGGATGAGCTTTTGTCCGCGGCGCTGCTGCCGGGCGGACACATCCCGGCAAACCAGCTCAAGACCGCGCGCGGCGACCGGCTGGCGGAGCTGACGCGCGGCAGCGCGCTTTCGTCCGCGGGAGAGCTTGCGGCGGCAACGCTGGGCGGCAGCGGCAGCCTGACGGCCTTTGAGCGCGCGTGTGACGATGCGCTCGTGCGGTATTTGCAGCGCGCGCGCAGAACCCCCTTTGGCCCCGAGGTCATCGTGGGCTATCTGAGCGCGAAGGAGGCGGAATTTACCGCCGTGCGCACCATTTTATCCGGTAAGCTCGCGGGGCTTGACGCGGAGGATATCCGCGCGCGCCTGCGCCTGAGCTATTTGTAAGGAGGGCGGCAGATGAACAAGATCGCAGTCATCGGCGGGCGCGACAGCGTGCTCGGCTTCCGCGCCCTCGGCCTTGAGACCTGCATCGCCGAGACCGGCGAGCAGGCAAAAGCCGCCATCCACCGCATGGCGAAGGAAAACTACGCCATCATCTACCTGACCGAGCATCTCGCCGCGCAGATCCCGGCTGAGATCGAGCGGCGGCGCGAGGACCTTGCCCCCGCGATCATCCTCATCCCCGGGCGGGAGGGAAGCCTCGGCATCGGCATGGCGGGCGTGCGCACGGCTACGGAAAAGGCCGTCGGCGCGGACATTTTGTAAAAAAGGAGCGAAAGCCTTATGGGAAAGATCGTTAAGGTCTCCGGCCCGCTGGTCGTGGCGTCGGGACTTTCGGAAGCGAATATGGCGGACGTGGTCCGCGTGGGCGAGCAGCGGCTCATCGGCGAAATTCTGACGATGAGCGGCGATTCCGCCGCCATTCAGGTGTATGAGGAGACCTCGGGCCTCGGCCCCGGCGCGGAGGTCGTGACGACCGGCGCGCCGCTCTCGGTCGAGCTCGGCCCCGGCCTCATTGAGAACATTTACGACGGCATTCAGCGCCCGCTGGAGGTCATCCGCCAGAAGACCGGCGGCAACTTCCTGCCGCGCGGCGAAGAGGTCCCCGCGCTCGACCGCGACAAAAAGTGGGACTTCACGGCCGTTGCCAAGGCCGGCGACCATTTGATCGGCGGCGACGTGCTCGGTACCGTGCAGGAGACGCCGTCGATTCTGCACAAGATCATGCTGCCGCCTAAAATGAGCGGCACCGTGAAGGAGATCCGCTCCGGCAGCTTCACGGTAGAGGATGTTGTCGCCGTGGTCGAGACCGACAGGGGCGAGACAAAGGAGCTCACGATGATCCAGAAGTGGCCTGTGCGCGTGGGCCGTCCCTATACGAAAAAGTATCCGCCCGTCACGCCGCTTCAGTCCGGCCAGCGCATCGTGGATACGTTCTTCCCCGTGGCCAAGGGCGGTACGGCGGCTATCCCCGGTCCCTTCGGCAGCGGCAAGACCGTCATGCAGCACGCGCTGGCTAAGTGGGCGGACGTGGACCTCGTCGTTTACATCGGCTGCGGCGAGCGCGGCAACGAAATGACCGACGTTCTGCGCGAGTTCCCCGAGCTCATCGACCCGCGCACGGGGGAGAGCCTGATGAAGCGCACGGTGCTGATCGCCAACACCTCGGATATGCCGGTCGCGGCGCGTGAGGCGAGCATCTACACCGGCATCACCATCGCCGAATACTTCCGCGACATGGGCTATGCCGTCGCGGTCATCGCCGACTCGACCTCCCGCTGGGCGGAGGCGCTGCGCGAAATGTCGGGCCGTTTGGAAGAGATGCCCGGCGAAGAGGGCTACCCCGCCTATCTTTCCTCGCGCCTTGCGCAGTTCTACGAGCGCGCGGGCGTGGTCGAGTGCCTCGGCAGCGACGAGCGGCAGGGAAGTCTCACCGCCGTCGGCGCGGTCTCGCCTCCGGGCGGCGACCTCTCCGAGCCGGTCTCGCAGGCGACGATGCGCATTGTCAAGGTCTTCTGGGCGCTGGATTCGTCCCTGGCCTACCGCCGCCACTTCCCGGCCATCAACTGGCTCAACTCGTATTCGCTCTATCTGGACTCTCTGCGCCCGTGGTACAGCGAGCATCTGGGACATGAGTTTTTGGAGAATCGCGAGTGGGCGATGGCAATGCTGCAGGAGGAGTCGAACCTCAATGAGATCGTGCAGCTCGTCGGCAAGGACTCTCTCAGCGCAAAGGACCAGATCACGCTCGAGGTCGCGCGCATGATCCGCGAGGACTTTTTGCAGCAGAACTCGTTTGCCGACAACGACGCCTATTCCGAATACGACCGTCAGGCGCGTATGCTCTCGCTCATCCGCCAGTACGATACCCAGTGCCGCGGCGCGGCGGAGCGCGGCGGCGACCTTGCCGAGATGTTCGCCATCCCCGCACGCGAAAAGATCGGCCGCGCCAAGGGCGTGCCCGCCGACCAGTACAAGGACGCCTACGCGAACCTGCTTGTCGAGATGGAGGAGCAGCTCGGCGCGATCGCTGAGAAGGGAGAGAAGGAAGAATGATCCGTGAATATAAGACCATCCGCGAGATTTCCGGCCCTCTGATGGTCGTGGACCACGTGCAGGGCGTCACGTATGACGAGCTGGCGGAGATCGTCCTCTCCGACGGCAGCACGCGCCGCTGCAAGGTGCTGGAGGTCAACGGCGACCGCGCGGTCGTGCAGCTTTTCGAGGCCTCGGCGGGTATCAACCTCGCCGACTCGCGCATCCGCTTTTTGGGTCACCCGCTCCAGCTCGCGGTGTCGCGCGATATGCTCGGCCGCGTCTTCAACGGCATGGGCCAGCCC
>URQY01000066.1 GCA_900550165.1 uncultured Eubacteriales bacterium | reverse complement strand
TCCACAACCATAGCATAGAGATTTGATTTCTACCATCTATATGTACAACTCCTATGCAGAGCAAAATGCAAAATTTGCAAAACACTATCATGCTGAGCGGATAATGAGGGATTTAGAACGAATAAACCCTGATTTCTATCCTGTTCCAACAATGCTAATTCATAAAGAAAATGAGTATGATGAGTGGAAGAATATTGAAAGTGGTTATCTAACAAAAGATGAGCTGATTCGCATATATGAGATATGCGGAGGAATGATGCATGCGCAAAATCCATTTTCAGCGGTTAAGCCATTAGAAGAAATACAACAAAAATTCCCTGATTGGCTATCGAAAATCTGCGTACTTCTTAATCATCATCAAATAAAGCTTTTAGGTGGGAAATTGATGGTTGTGGCAATGATGGAGCGGTCTGATAACGGGCTTCCTCAGGCAGTGATTTTTGAGGCAGTAGAGAGCATTGAAGATAATCAATAACTTTGCTAAGATGCTATTGTAATGCTACAACTCGTTGTGTGCTCATTCTGCTGCTCCTTGCCCCCGAATCTGATTCGGTCCTGCTGGTTTCCGATTCGGGTTTGAAAACGTAAATATCCGAATTGAAGCCGCCTGACATATGATCGCAACAGTATAGATGCGCTTGGCTTTTCGCCAGGCGCATCTACTGTTTCCGGGCTTTTTGAGGTCCGGATTTTTTATTTTCGTGCGGCCGAGAGGCCAGTCTGCACCAAAAGTGCACCGATTCTACCCTGTCAAAAACAGCAGCAGGAGGCTGACGGTCAGCAGATCTGCACAACCGCCGGGACTCAGGTTCTCCCGGATATATTGCCGATCCAATGCGGAGAGCGTGTCGGTCGATATGTCTGCGGCGGAGAGGGCGTTTGCTTCGGCGCGGCGCATCTGCGCAAGCTCATAGCCGCCGCGGTGGATCATGTTGGTATCCTCGACCCCGCCGATGAGGGCAAGAAGTGCAAGGGCTGCGGCATCATTGATAGAATGCCCCGCCTGAAGCGCACGGCGCAATGCGGGCAGACCGATCTGCATGACAGAAGGAAAGCCGCGCGCGGCTTCGCCGCGTATCCCCTCTGCGCCGTAAGCAAGATAACAGCGCTCACCGCTGGTATCGCCGGGGAGGGAAGGAAGCTCTGACAGCGCACAGCCTCCCAGTGTGCGGCAAACGGATAAAATGTCTGAAAGTGCGGGTTGGACCGGAAAAGAGAGGGCGGAGACCTTGCCGTATGCGCCGCCGAATACACAGAGAGAAAAAATGATGCCCTTGTGGGTGTTCACGCCGTTCGTTGCACGCAGCATGGCATCCTCAGCCTGCAGACCGATCAGACGCAGCGCGGAAAACATTTCGGCGGCCTCTTTATGGGCATGATTCCAGCCCGTGCGGAACATCTCGCGCAGCCATGGGGTCAGCGCCGAAGTGCTGTCAAGAAACGAGAAAAAGTCCATGTCGCTATGAGAGCCTGAGTTGCTGCGATCGACCAGACCGGGCTTCGGCGTGACAGATACCTCATATAAAAGCGCGCGGCAGGCGCAGGAGGCAAAGCGGTCGGCGGCGCAGTCGCGGAAGTAACCGTCCAGCAGCGACGCGATGCAGCTTTGAAGCACTTCGGGCGAATGCGCAGAGGAGCGCGCACAGAGCTTTGCATCCTGCCCGCAGACAAGGCAGTGCCGCCGGGACGCGGCAAACGCGGTGCGGGACAGCGGCAAGCCCTCCCGGTTCAGCACATCCATGTCAAACAGCCGCCCGATCGGGTGGCTGTTTTCAAGCTGCACCAGCCGGGACTTGACCGTTTCGGGCGCGAGATCCAGCGCGAGCAGCAGCTCGCTGCCGGTATCGGCGCAGGTGACGCGCTTTTTCAGAATATGCCCCGCGAGGAGAAGCGAGAGCTGCTTTTTGCCAGCATCGAAGACCATTTGCAGCGCGGGGGACTGCTTGACCGGGCCGGGAATGTTCAGCGTGAAGCTGACGAGTGAGGAGCAGCCCGCTTCTTCAAGCATGGCGCGCTGCTCCAGAACGCGCTGTTCGCGCCGCAGCAGGATTTGCTGCATCGATACGGCCGGGCCGGAGAAAACATCAGTGCGCTTCATCTTCATCCTCCAGCGATTCGATCAGGCGGCGGGTCGGCTCGGGCGCAAGCAGCTGTGCCTCGCGATACTGCCTGCGCTTTATCAGCGCGCGTACACGCGACGCACTGACAGGGGCGTCACCCAGCGCGAGACGTGGAATTTCGATATACTCGATGCCATAGCGCGGCAGGATGCCGCGCATAGCGCTGTTGTAGCAGGCGGTGACGGGGTCGAGAGGTTCCTCGCCCGCAAAGCGGCGTGTGATGTGCAGCACGGGGGCGATGGAGGACGCGAAAAGCGTGATATCCAGTTTGCTTTGCAGCAGGGCGGAGTTCTCGCCGTCTTTGAGAAAATAGGTGGGGAAGGTGGCGGAGGAGATCATATATTGCCCGCTCAGATGCACGCGCACGTTGGCAAGATCCGCCGTGCCTTCCTGTACAAGGCGGAAGCGTACGTCGGTCGGGAAGAGCGAACGATCTTCCTCCACCACGAAAAGATGCAGCACATCGCAGCGCGCGGCGGCGTATTCCACCAGCGCGCGGTGGCCCAGAGTGAAGGGATTGGCATTCATCACGATCGCGCCGACGATTTTGTCCTCATCGCCGCGTCTGAAAAATGACTGGGCGAAGCGGCGCGGACCGTCGGGGCGGTTCTCAAGCAGCACGAGTTCATTTGTGCGCACCACGGGGTAGAATCCGCAGGCGGCAAACAGCGGCTCATTGCGCGCGCGCGTGATGACGCGCAGATCATAACAGCCTTTGGCAAAGCGGTCCTGCACAAGGCGTGAGACGAGCGCGCCGAGGGCATTCTGCCCGCGCAGCGACTTGTCCACGGCAAAGCATTTGAGAAGGCTTCCGGCTGCGCAGCCGCAGCCGCGCAGCACCTCGTCCTCGTCAAAGACGCCGAAGGCGGCGTCGATGTCCGCTTCGAAGCCGAGGGCGTGGCGTGCCAAAAAGTCACGCAGCATCGCCGCATCCTCCGTTACCCCAACGGAGAGCGCGCGGACAGTGATGGTATCGTTCATTTTTGGCACACCCCCTCAAGCGTATGAAAAAGGAAGAAAGCAGGAAAAAGATTTGCGCTCAGAAACCGTAGAGCTCGGCGGGATTTTCAGAGAGCGCAAGCACGCGGGCCTTTTCCGTCGGCAGCCAGCGGACGATGCGTTCGGCGAGTTCCCATTCGTCAGGCTTGACCTTTTCGGTGACGTGCGGGAAATCTGTGCCCCACACGACACGCTCGGGTGCAAAGGCGGCAATGGCCTCGGCGGTCTTATCGGCGTCCTCCCATGGATAGCCTGCCGCCGTGTTGAGATACGGACCGGAGAGCTTGATCCATGTTCTGCCGCGGTCGATCATTTCCTGTAAAAATTTCCACGCCGGATCGTTGATGCCGAGAGCGGGATCGAGGCGGCCCATGTGATCGATGACGATTTTGCAGTCGAGCGCGCGGATGATATCTGCGTGCTGCGCGATCTGCTTTGCCCCCATGTGCAGCTGTATGTTCCAGCCAAGATGCTTGACGCGCTCGCTCAGCGGTGCGCAGTCGTCAAAGGAGACGACGGCGTTGCGCGGGTTCCATACGCTGAAACGCAGGCCGCGCACACCGCCGGCGTGCAGCGATTCGAGTGCTTCATCGCTTACGGTGTTGTTCACCACAGCGATGCCGCGGCAGTTTTCGCGGCCGAAGCGCTCGATGGCATCGAGCAAACAGGCGTTGTCCTGCGCAAACGGCTTGGCCTGCACAAAGACCGCGCGCGGAAGCGCCAGCGCATCGGCCAGCGCGCGGTAGGTATCGACCGTGCCGGACTGGGAGGCAGCCTTGCCGTCATTGGGAAAGGCGGGGTCGATAATATGCAGGTGCGCGTTGCAGGCGTTTGCGGGCATCCTGAAAGAAAGCTTGTGTTCCATATGAGAGATTGCCTCCGTTTGTTTTTCTCAAATCTACCATAGAACGCAGCGGCAGAAAAGCAAAAAGAAGGCGGAGCAATGCAACAAGCTGTTGCAGCCGTTCAAAAATGGTGTGCTTTTCATCTGCGTTTTCCCTCTATAAAATGAGGACAATGATATGGAAGAAGCTGCAATGATGGGAAAAACAGCAATCATGAAAATCATGGAGCGCGCCTGCGGCCATGAGGTGAATGCCGGTGACCGCGTATTTTTGCATCGGACTGGTTTGACGCCGTGACCGCTTTTGAAACGGTCTACTTCTGGCCTGATCTGCCGCAGTGTTTTCGGGAGGTTTATCGGGTGCTGAAGCCCGGCGGAACCTT
>URQY01000065.1 GCA_900550165.1 uncultured Eubacteriales bacterium | reverse complement strand
AATCAATACAGCGATGATCGCAATGACGATCAGCATTTCCATCAATGTAAATCCGTTTCTGATTCGTTTCACTATAATTCCTGCTTTATCTTGGGTATATCCTTCATTCATCTATTTTACTATAATTCCGAGATGTTTGCAACGAGAAAGCTACAAAATTAAAAATCCCCGGAAGACTGCGTTTTCTACAATCTGCCTGGAATACCTTTACTCCACGGTCAATGTTGCTATGTATTCCACGGACAATGCATGCCCCACAGCCGCCCTATCTTTCCTCATAAATCTCGCAGTTCGTATGGGACACACATTCTTATCCATTTTTACACTTCCCGCAGCACGACCTCCACGATGCCGACGTCGTCGGTATCGGGATAGAAATACACCTGCCAGGGCTGTTCAAAGCCGGGCTCCACCTCCGCCTGCACCGCGCGGACCATCTCGCGCAGGCCGTCGCGGTCGGTCGTAAAATAGCCGAAGCGCACAGCAACGCGCTTCACCGTCCCCTCCTCCGCCGTCAGGCGCAGAAGGTCAGGCAGCGCTTCCGTACTGGTGGCGGTGATGATGGCCGCCTGCTCCTCCGCCGTGCGGCGATAGCCGAGGCGCACGCGCATCTCGTAGTAGCCGTGCTCCTGCGCGTCGGTATAGCTGATGTATTCCAGCAGATAAGCGCCCAGCGCCGTCTCCTCCTGCACCTCGCGGCAGGCCTGCTCCGCCATCGACGCGGCGGCCTCGTCGTTTCCGTAAATGCGGACGGTGCCCACCTCGCTGTGCTCGCCGAGGAGCAGCAGCAGCGCGTTGACAAGGTCCTGATAGCTGTCGGCCCGCAGGGTGTCGGCGTTCTCGTTCTCCCAGTAGACCTCGCTGTGCGGCGCGGAGACAGCGTAGCTGCGCTCGAGCACGATGTTGCCGCAGCCCGCGAGCGTCAGGCAGAGCGCCAGCGTAAGCGGTATGAACTTTTTGCGCACGGCGCCTCGCCTCCTCTCTTTTCCTCCGCTTTTCTCAGTAGCCGAGCGGCTCGTCGACGAGCACGACCTCGCTCTCGCAGCTGCGAATGGCCTCCCACATCACGACAAGGCCGCGGCAGATGCGCTGCGGGCTCTTGCAGTCGTAGCAGCGGTCGCCGTTCACGGCGCAGGGTGTCTTCACGCCGAGGCGCTGGGCGTTCTTCGGCGCGGAGATGTTGCGGGCGCGCCAGAGCGCCTTGTCATAGCTCGGCGCGAGCTTGTTGCTGCCGATGATGAACCAGACCTTCTTGTGGCCGAAGAGCGACGAGGCCACGCGGTTGCCCGTGCCGTCGATATTGATGATCTCGCCCGTTTCGGCAAGACCGTTGGCCGAGAGCAGATAGTGCTCGCAGGTCGCGGCCTTTTCGCGCACCTCGTCGGCGTTCATGCCGTCTGGCACGTTCCAATGGCTGTAGATCGTGTTGTGAGCGCCAAGGCTTTCAAAAAGCCCCATCTGCGAGAGCGTCATGCTGCCGCCGAACGACACGCTCGCGCCGTCGATCTGCTGGTTCAGATAGTCCGCCGCCGCCTGCGCCGTCGCAAAGGCGGACACCTTGAAGCCGCGCTCTCTGAGATTCTTCTCCACCGTCGTAAAATCCATATTTTGACCTCCTGCTTGCCAAAGCTGCTTTCTTAAAGCCCCTTGGGGTTATAAACGCCGAAGCCCTCGCCCAGCACCTCGCTCGCGTCGCACACGATGAAAAAGGCGTCGGGGTCCAGCTCCTTGATGAAGCGCTTGATGGACACGACCTCCTTGTTGCGCACCGCGCACAGAAGCAGCGGGCGCTCCGAGCCCGTGTAGATGCCCTTGCCGTTCAGGAGCGTCGCGCCCATGTCGCGCGCGATCATCTCCTGCATGATCTCCTCGTATTTGTCGCTGATGATGTAGGCGAGCTTGGCCGTGTTCTGCCCGTACACGACAAGGTCGAGCACCTTGGTCGTGATGTAGAGCGCAAGCGCGCCGTAAAGGGCGTTATTGAGGCTTCTGAACACCGCGGCATAGATCAGAATGATCGTCAGATCGATGCCAAGACAGATATTGCCGATGGACAGCCGCTCGACGTGCGACCGCACGATCCACGCGCCGAGCTCCGAGCCGCCGGTGGTCGCCTCCTCGCGGAAGATGAGTCCCGAGGCAACGCCCAGCGTCACGCCGCCGTAAAGACACGCGAGCAGCGGATCCATGGGCGAAAACTGATGGATCACATCGACCACGTCGATCAGGACCGAGCTCAGCGCCATCGTGTAGATGGACTTGCACAAAAACGCAAAACCAAACTTTTTCAGTCCCACCACGAAAAGCGGTACATTGAGCACAATGACCATCGTACCGATCGGCAGAACGGGCACAAAGAAATTGATGATCTGCGAAATACCCGTAAAGCCGCCGACGGTGAAGTCGTTCGGCGCATAGAACCAGTTGAACGACAGCGCGTACAGCACGCACGCCAGCGTGATAATGACATAGCTGCGCACCTGCTCGCGCACGCTTTCCTTTTTCATAGACTTCTCTCCTCTCTTTTCTCTTCCCCGCTCGTCTCCCGCCGTCAGATGAGCGAGAGCTGCTTATCGTCGCAGTCCTCCGTTTTGAGCAGCGCGCCCGTCGCCGGGATGCTGCGCCCGCGGTAGCGGGCAAGGTCGGTGATACCGGTCTCCTCGGGGAAGCGAACGGTATCCAGCGTGTGCTTCTTTTTGAGCGTCATCAGCGCAACGCCCTGCGTTGTGCGCGTGGTCTTCACGCCGAGCAGCGCGGTGCTGACGATGAGCACGCGGGGCTCGCTTGAATAGACGGCGATCTCGCGGTCCTCGCGGATGTGCAGCATCGCGCGCAGCGGGCTCTTGTCGCTGTAAGCTCCCGTCAGGCGGCGGCGGTTCGAGGTCGTCCTGTACGCCGAGAGCTCGACCTTCGCGGCCTTGCCGTTTTCAAAGAAGAAGATCATATAGCCGCTGTAATCGCCCGGCAGCACCATGCCCATGACGCTCTCGCCCTCGTCCATGCCGAGCTTCGAGGGCAGGTAGTCGCCGAGCTGACTCGCCTTGCCGTCGGCAAAGTCGCTCACGCGCGTCTTGTAGACCTGCGCCTTGTCGGTGAAGAACATCAGCTCGGCGGCATTGGAGCTCTCCACGCTCGCGCTGAGCGCGTCATCCTCCTTGAACTTCTGCTCGCCGGACATACGCAGCGACTGCGGCGTGATCTTTTTGAAATACCCGTGCTGCGACAAAAAGAGCGTGACGGGATAGTCCTCGACAGGATCGTCCTCCACCTCCGCGTCCTCGACAAAATCGTAGATGATACCGGTGCGGCGGGGCTCGGCGTACTTTTTGCGCACCTCTTCGAGCTCTGTGATGATGATCTTGCGGATGCGCGACGGGCGCGCGAGCGTATCCTCAAGGTCTTCGATCTCCGACTCCAGAGAAGCCGTTTCTTCCACGCGCTTTAAGATATACTCGCGGTTGATGCTGCGCAGCTTGATCTCGGCGACGTACTCCGCCTGGATCTGGTCAATGCCGAAGCCGATCATCAGGTTCGGCACAACATCGGCCTCCTTCTCCGTCTCGCGGATGATCCGGATGGCCTTGTCGATATCGAGCAGGATGCGCTTGAGGCCCTTTAAGAGGTGCAGCTTGTCCTGCCGCTTTTTGAGCACGAAATACACGCGCCTCTTGACGCTCTCGGTGCGCCAGGCGCACCACTCGTCTAAAAGCTCGCGCACGCCCATCACGCGCGGCATACCGCCGATGAGCACGTTGAAGTTGCACGACGCCGTATCCTGAAGCGTCGTGGCCTTGAAGAGCTTCTGCATCAGCTTGTCGGGGTCCGCGCCGCGCTTTAAGTCGATCGTCAGCTTGAGGCCCGAGAGGTCGGTCTCATCGCGCATATCGGAAATTTCCTTCACCTTGCCCGCCTTGATGAGCTCGGCGACCTTGTCCATGATGGCCTCGCTTGTGGTGGTGTAGGGGATCTCGTAAATTTCGATGAGATTTTCCTTTTTATCGTAGCGCCAGCGGGCGCGCACCTTCACACCGCCGCGGCCGGTGTTGTAGATATCCTCGATGGCGCGCGCATCGTATAAAACCTCGCCGCCGGTCGGAAAGTCGGGCGCGAGCAGCGTCTCGCCGATGCGCACCTCGGGATTTTTGAGAAAAGCGATCGTCGTGTCGCAGACCTCGCCCAAATTGAAGCCGCACAGCTGGCTCGCCATGCCGACGGCGATGCCCTGATTCGCGCTGACAAGAATATTGGGGAAGGTCGTCGGCAGCAGGGCCGGCTCCTTCATGGAGTTATCGTAGTTGTCGACAAAATCGACCGTGTCGGAGTCGATGTCGCGGAACAGCTCGGCGCAGATGGGCGCAAGCTTTGCCTCGGTGTATCGGCTGGCCGCCCACGCCATATCGCGCGAATAGACCTTGCCGAAGTTGCCCTTCGAGTCGACGAACGGGTGCAGCAGCGCGCCGTAGCCCTTGGAAAGGCGCACCTGTCTCTTATACACATCTCCGAGCCCACGAGACCGAGGCTGAT
>URQY01000064.1 GCA_900550165.1 uncultured Eubacteriales bacterium | reverse complement strand
ACCCTGCTCATGCGCTTGCATTTGCAGTTGTGCCAGCATCTGAACGCGTTGCTCTTCTTCCGTCAGCTCCGGTTGTTCTTCAGCGTCACTGTCTTCGTCGCTCAGAGCGACCATCGCAGGCATAAATTCTGTGACAGGAGGCGTAAGGTCGTCTGGCGTCCAGCGCTTCCACGGCAGCTCATTAGACATATGCGTCGTCTCCGCCGCCAATCACCATCTCGCCGGTCTCTGCCAGACGACGAACAATAAGCAGAATCGCTTTCTGTTCGTTTTCCACCTGAGACAGACGAACCGGGCCACGGTTGGCAAGGTCGTCGCGCAGGATATCCGCCGCAGTTGATTTTTTCAAAAAAAGAGCCCTTTCGGTCTCCCGAAAGGGCTCTTTCCTTCTTTACGCTTCCATTCGCATCATATCCACCGCGCAGTCGGCGAGGAGCCGGTCCTCCGCATCGCGGATGGCAACGTGCAGGACGACCATATGCCGCCCGCGCCGCACGACGCGCGCGAGCGCGTAGACGACTCCCTGCTTCGTGTTGCGCAGAAAATTCACGTGCGCGCTCTGCGTCACATAGTCATTCCCATCGCAGCGCGCAGCGATGCCCGCCACGCAGTCGGCAAGTCCGTAGAGAAGTCCGCCGTGCACCGCGCCATGCAGATTCATCGACTCCGGCCGCAGCACCACGCGCACCTCTGCGCAGTAGTCGCCGTTCTCTTCCCGGTCGATACGCGTGATCTCGATGTGGTTATGAGCCATAAAGGGGTTGTTCGTCGCATAGACGTCCGCATCCCCAATGATGGGCAAAATACGCTCCATATCCCGCTCTCCTTTTCCGTAAAGGCATTTCGCCCGTATTCTCTGCCGAATTTTCTCTATTATACCGATGCTCACGGCAAAAGACAAGGCCGGAAAATTACCTCTGCCTCTCTTTGCCCCCGTATTGCCGAACACATCGGAATGTGGTAAGATATCTTTAACTTCGATAGAAAAGGTATGTCATATGGAAGCATTTTACGGTATTCTGATCCCGTTTCTCGGTACGGCGCTCGGCGCGGCGTGCGTGTTCTTTATGAAAAAATCACTCAGCGACGCCCTGCAGCGCTCGCTGACAGGCTTCGCCGCAGGCGTGATGGTCGCAGCCTCGGTGTGGAGCCTGCTCATCCCGGCCATCGAGCAATCGGCGGACATGGGAGCTCTTTCATTCCTGCCCGCATTCCTTGGCTTCTGGGTCGGCATCCTCTTTTTGCTGCTGCTCGACCATGTCATTCCGCATCTGCACGCCAGGAGCGGTCAGGCCGAGGGTCCCAGGAGCCGGCTTCAGCGCACGACGATGATGGTCCTCGCCGTCACGCTCCACAACATTCCCGAGGGCATGGCCGTCGGCGTGGTGTACGCGGGCTGTCTTTCCGGCAGCACACAGATCACGTCGGCGGGCGCGCTGGCGCTCTCGCTCGGCATCGCCATCCAGAACTTTCCCGAGGGCGCGATCATCTCCCTGCCGCTGCGGGCCGAGGGCATGAGCAAGGGCAAGGCTTTCCGGGGCGGCGCGCTGTCGGGCGTTGTCGAGCCTGTCGGCGCAGCGCTGACCATCCTCGCCGCGTCGCTCGTTGTCCCTGCGCTGCCCTATCTTCTGAGCTTTGCCGCCGGCGCGATGCTCTATGTCGTTGTTGAAGAGCTCATCCCCGAAATGTCACAGGGCGCGCACTCCAACATCGGCACGGTGTTCTTCGCCGTCGGCTTCAGCCTGATGATGGTGCTCGACGTAGCGCTGGGATAAGCTTTCGCAGAGAGGGGAGCGCTCGCCGCTCACCGTTCCGCGTCCCCCTTGAAATTGATATACCGACGGTGTAAAATACAAAAAGTAAAAATCGCCTGTACTATAGTATTTGACTGAAATCACCCTATGAAGCTATAGTCGCCAAAAGGATCCTATTGGAGGTCATACGATGCAATTACCTGCTTGTCCGGTAGAAACAACCCTGCTGCTCATCGGCGATAAATGGAAGGTGCTCATCCTGCGCGACCTGATGGACGGAACAAAACGCTTCGGCGAGCTCAAAAAGTCCATCGGCCACGTGACCCAGAAGGTGCTGACCGCCCAACTGCGCGACATGGAGGCCAACGGGCTCCTCACTCGCACGGTCTACGCCGAGGTCCCCCCGCGCGTGGAGTACACGCTGACCGACATCGGCTACAGCCTCAAGCCCATTCTCGATTCCATGGTCACCTGGGGCAGCAGCTATAAGGAAAAAGCTGCGGCGATGGAGGCTTCCGATGCGCCCGATGAAGCCTGACCCCGCCATCCGCGTCCAAAAGCTCCGCATCCCGACGCCGCACGGCAGCATTCCCGCGCTCCTGCTTTCGCCAAAGTGCGCACCGGTCAACGCCACGGGCGTTCTGTGGCTGCACGGCGGCGGATACATTGTGGGAATAAAGGAAATGATCCATATGTCCCGCGCAGTCGACCTCGTGAAAAAGTATGGCGCGGTCGTGCTCTCGCCTGGGTACCGGCTGGCACTGCAGGCCCCCTACCCTGCCGCAATCGACGACTGCTACGCATCGCTCCTCTACCTGAAGGCAAACGCTGCGGCGCTTGGCGTGCGGAGCGATCAGCTCATGGTCGGCGGAGAGAGTGCCGGCGGCGGGCTCTGCGCCGCCGTCTGCATCCGCGCGCGGGACGAAGGCGCAGTGAATGTCGCCTTTCAGATGCCGCTCTACCCCATGCTCGATGACCGCGACACGGAAACCTCCCGCAGCAACCACGGCCGCGTCTGGAACACACGGCGCAACCATCTTGCGTGGCGGCTATATCTGCGCCGTGCAGACCGCGCACACCTCTCCCCCTATGCCGCCCCCGCGCGGCTCGCAAACTTCTCCGGCCTGCCGCCTGCCTACGCCTTTGTCGGCGACGGCGAGCCGTTTTACGCCGAAGCCGTCCGCTACTTTGGGCTGCTCCGCGCAGCAGGCGTTCCGGCGGAGCTCGACGTTTACCACACTGATATGCACGCCTTCGACATGATGGATCCCGATGCCGCGCTGAGCCTTCAGGCAGCAGAATGCTTCAACCGCCATTTTGCCGACGCGCAGAGTCGTTTTTTTGCCCTGCAGCCTGAGAACAGGAGGACCTGTCCATGATCCGCGACATTTGTAAAGATGAGAACTTCCTCGCCCAAAGGGGCGAAACGGCCCTGCCTGCCGATCTTGGCATTGCGCAGGATCTGCTGGATACGCTGAGGGTCCACAAGGATGGCTGCGTCGGTATGGCGGCGAATATGATCGGCGTCAACAAGCGCATCATCGCCTTTGACAACGAGGGCACGTACACGCTCATGTTCAACCCGGTCATTGTCAAACACGCCGGCCCCTACGAGGTCGAGGAGGGCTGTCTGTCTCTCACCGGCACACGAAAGGCAAAGCGTTATCACACCATCAAGGTCCGGTGGCAGAACGAAGCCTTTCAAACCCGGCTCAAGACCTTCACCGGCTGGACCGCTGAGATCATCCAGCACGAAATCGATCACTGCGACGGCATCATCATCTGATAGAAGGAGGCAGCACCATGGTCCTTTATTTCACCGGCACCGGCAACAGCCGATATATTGCCTCGCGCATCGCCGAGGCACTGAATGATGAGCTTTTCAGCATCAATGATCGCCTCAAGTCAGGCGATACCTCGCCCGTCGCGACTGGCGAAGCGCTCATTCTCGTCACGCCGACCTACGCCTGGCGCATCCCGCGTATCGTACAGGATTGGCTGCTGAAGACCAGCTTCCCCGCAGCAAAGCGGGTCTGGTTCATTATGGACTGCGGCAGTGAGACCGGCAACGCCGCCAAATTTAACCGCAAGCTCTGTCAAGCAAAAGGCCTTTCCTATATGGGTACAGCGCAGATCCTCATGCCCGAAAACTACATCGCAATGTTCTCTGTCCCTCAGGCAGCGGAAGCGCGTGCCATCGTCGCCAAGGCCGAGCCGGACATTCGCCGCGCCATTGCCTGCATTGCAGCCGCACAGTCCTTTCCACCGCCGCGCAGCAGTCTCTATGACCGTCTGGCAAGCGCCGCGGTGAATCCGCTATTCTACCCGCTCTTTGTCAAGGCATCTTCCTTTACCGTCAGCGATGCCTGTATCGGCTGCGGTCAATGCATCCAGCGCTGTCCGACAAACAACATCACGCTCGAAAACGGCAAACCTGTCTGGAGCAAAAACTGCACGCACTGTATGGCCTGCATCTGCTATTGCCCCACCGAGGCGATCGAATACGGCAAAAAAAGCCTTGGCAAGCCACGCTATCACTTCGAGGCACTCTGAGAAAACAAAGCTTTCTCTCCTCCCTCTCCTGTATCACAACGTTCCCTTACGCGTGAACTTTCCTCTGTATTTTCGGATAACTATTTCTACCGGAGCATTGCAACCAAATAAAGAAATACAAAAAAGCAGACACTCAAATGAGTGTCTGCTTTTCGTGTTGGCGCTACCTATCTTTCCGGGCCGTCTCCAGCCAAGTATTGTCGGCAGAAGCGAGCTTAACTTCCGTGTTCGGGATGGGAACGGGTGGACCCTCGCCC
>URQY01000063.1 GCA_900550165.1 uncultured Eubacteriales bacterium | reverse complement strand
CTCGTGGAGAGCGCGCTTGGCCATGTGCGCCTGCTGGAAAAATTTGACTTTACCGATATCTGCATCTCGGTCAAGAGCTCCGATGTACCGCTCAACATGGCGGCCTACCGCCTGCTGCACGAAAAGGTCGACTATCCGCTCCACCTCGGCGTGACCGAGGCGGGCACGCCCTCGATGGGCCTCTTGAAATCTGCCATCGGCATCGGCGGCCTTCTGTGCGAGGGCATCGGCGATACGATGCGGGTGTCCCTTACAGCGGACCCCGTGGAGGAGGTCTATGCCGCCAAGCGCATTTTACAGGCCTGCGGCATCCGCAGAGGCGGCGTGAACCTCGTCTCCTGCCCGACGTGCGGCCGTACGGCGTATGATATGATCCCCATTGCCGAGGAGCTCGAGCGCCGCCTTGCGGACTGCAAAAAGAACATCACGGTCGCCGTGATGGGCTGCGTCGTCAACGGCCCGGGCGAAGCCTCGGCCGCCGATATCGGCGTGGCCGGCGGCAAGGGCGAGGGGATGATCTTCCGAAAAGGAAAAGTGCTTTACAAGGTGCCGCAGGAAAAGCTTGTGGACGCTTTGATGCAGGAGATCGACAAGCTCTGAGCAAACTGACAGAGAGACTGAGATAAGGTTGTTGCTATGGCACAAAAGATTCCATTTTTTGAATTATTCACCGACTTTTCGCCGGATTTCGACCTGCGCGTCCCGCTCAATGCGGCGATGGTCACGAACATGGTGCTCGAGCCGGAAAAGCGAACGATGACGCTCGACATGACCGTGCGCGCGGAGATGACCGAAGCGACGCGCGAAACGGTCGAGCAGCTTCTTGCGCGCAATTACGACTTAAAGCGCGTGGACATCCACGTCAAATCAACGGCGGAGGCCTTTCCCGACATGTTGAAGAACGCTGGCCGCAAGGTGAGCGGCAGCGGCAGCGTCATTCTGGGCCATGAGATCGCCAAGGGACGTGTGCTCCCCATCAGCGAGCTGACGCCCAAGGCCGGCCATGTTGTGGTCGAGGGCAAGGTCTTCAAGTTCGACTGCCATGAGACGCGGCGTGCCGGCGTCTGGACGATGCTGCTTGAGATCACGGACTACGAGGGCTCTCTCATCATCCGCCGCAGTATGCCCGAGCGCGAAGCGGTCGAGCTGAACGGCAGGATCTCCAACGGTATGTGGCTGCGTGTCAGCGGCCGCATGGAGCTTTCCTTCGACGGCAAGGATATGCAGCTCAACCCGCAGGATATCATGCAGATCGACCACGAGGAGCGCATGGACAAGGCGGAAGAGAAGCGAGTGGAGCTGCATCTGCATACCCGTATGTCCAACATGGATGCGCTGACCGATACGACCACGGTCGTGAATCGCGCCGTCAAGTGGGGGATGCCCGCCATCGCCATCACGGACCATGGCGTGGCGCAGAGCTTCCCGGATGCCTGGCACGCCGGTGAGGGTAAAATAAAAGTCCTTTACGGCTGCGAGGGCTATTTTCTCAACAATATCGACGACCGCATCTGCGTGCACGGCCCGCAGGACGGCGATTTCTCGACAGAGATCTGCTGCTTCGACATTGAAACCACCGGATTGAAGGTCGCGCATGACGCCATCACCGAGATCGGTGCGGTCATCCTGAAAAACGGCGAGATCGTCGACACGTTCCAGACCTTTGTTGACCCCGAGCGCAGGCTTTCGCCCGAGATCATCGGCTTGACCGGCATCACAGACGATATGCTGCGCGGCGCACCGAAGCTGGAGGATGCGCTGCGTGCGTTTCTCGACTTTGCGGGCGACCGCCCGCTCGCCGCACACAACGCAGAGTTCGATATCAGCTTTATCCGCGCGGGCTGCAAAAAGTGCGGCATTCCGTTTGACCCGACGTACCTCGATTCGCTCATCTTCGCGCAGAATCTGCTGCCGGAGCTGACGAAATTCAAGCTCGATATCGTGGCCGACCACCTGCAGCTCCCGCAGTTCAACCACCACCGCGCGTCCGACGATGCGGTGCCGGTGGCGCAGATGCTTGCAAAGTTTTTCGTCATGCTCGAGCAGCGCGGCGTGACGCGCCTTCAGCAGATCAACGACGAGATGACGAAGCTCCGTCCGCTGGGCGCGAAGCGCAGCCGCTTCCCCAAGCACATCATTCTGATCGCCAAGAACAAGGTGGGTCTCAAGAACCTCTACCAGCTCATTTCGGCGTCAAACCTCAAATACTTCAAGCGCGTGCCGATCATCCCGAAAAGCGAGCTGATCGCGCACCGCGAGGGGCTGATCATCGGCTCGGCGTGCGAGGCGGGCGAGCTGTTCCGCGCCATCGTCGACCACAAGGACTGGAACGAGCTCAAGCGCATCGCCTCGTTCTACGACTATCTGGAAATTCAGCCCCTCGGCAACAACCGCTTTATGGTGCGCGACGGCACGGTGCGCGATGACGAGGACCTCAAAGACTTCAACCGCACGGTCGTCAAGCTTGGCGAAGAGCTCGGCAAGCCCGTCTGTGCGACGGGCGACGTTCACTTCCTCGACCCCGAGGATGAGATCTACCGCCATATCCTGCTCGCCTCGAAGAAATTTACCGACGCGAACGAGCCTGTCCCGCTCTACTTCCGCACGACCGACGAAATGCTCAAGGAATTTGAGTATCTCGGCAAGGAGAAGGCCTACGAGGTCGTCGTGACGAATACCCGTGCCATCGCCGAGCAGGTGGAGGATATCGAGCTGCTGCCCAAGGGTAAGCTGTTTCCGCCGCGCCTTGAAAACTCCGAGGAAGACCTCAACCGCATGGTGTGGGGAAAAGCACATGAGCTTTACGGCGACGATCTGCCGCAGCTCATCGTCGACCGATTGAACGTCGAGCTTGGCAGCATTCTGGGCAAGTACGACGTCGTTTATATGTCGGCGCAGAAGCTCGTGCAGCGCTCGCTCGAGTGCGGCTATCTTGTCGGCTCGCGAGGGTCGGTCGGCTCATCGCTCGTCGCGTATATGGCCGGCATCACCGAAGTCAACGCGCTCCCGCCGCATTATCGCTGCCCCAAGTGCCGCAACGTCGAGTTCCACGCGGGTGAGTACGGCTGCGGCGCGGATATGCCCGACAAGATTTGTCCCGTCTGCGGCACAAAATACGTCAAGGACGGCTTCGACATCCCGTTTGAGACCTTCCTCGGCTACGGCGGCGGCAAGGTGCCGGATATCGACCTGAACTTCTCGGGCGAATATCAGGCGCGCGCGCACGCGCACGCAGTCGAGATGTTCGGCAAGACGCAGGTCTTCCGCGCGGGCACCATCGGTACACTCGCGGAAAAGACGGCCTACGGCTTTGTCAAAAAATATGTCGAAGAGAACGGCATCGCCGCCGGCACAGCCGAGATCGACCGCCTGACGGCAGGCTGCGTCGGCGTGCGCCGCACGACGGGCCAGCATCCCGGCGGCCTCGTCGTTGTGCCGGACGATATGGATATCGAGGATTTCTGCCCCGTCCAGCACCCGGCGGATGACCCCGAGAGCGACACCATCACGACGCACTTTGAATATCACTGCATGGAGGATAACCTCCTGAAGCTCGATATGCTCGGCCACGATGACCCGACGATGATCCGGATGCTCGAGAGCATCACGGGCGTGAATGCCCGCCAGATCCCGCTCGACGACCCGGACACCATGTCTATTTTCATCTCGTCCAAGGTCCTCGGCTACGAAAATGACGAGGTGCTCGGTCCCACGGGCGCCGTGGCGATCCCGGAGTTCAACACGCGCTTTACGCGCCAGATGCTCGTCGATACCCAGCCCAAGGACTTCAACACGCTGCTGCGACTGTCCGGCTTCTCGCACGGCACGGACGTGTGGCTCGGCAACGCGAAGGACCTCATCATCAGCGGCACGGCCAGTGTTCTGGAGACCGTCGGCTGCCGCGACGATATCATGCTCTACCTTATTTCCATGGGCCTCGACCCCAAAATGAGCTTCAAGACCATGGAGGCCGTCCGAAAAGGCAAGGTCAAAAAGGGCAAGGCAGGGGACTGGCCGATGTGGGTCGAGGAAATGCGCAAGCACGACGTGCCGGAATGGTACATCGAATCGCTCGCGAAGATCGGCTACCTCTTCCCGAAGGCACACGCCGTCGCCTACGTGATGATGGCGTTCCGCATCGCGTGGTTCAAGGTCCACGAGCCGCTCGCGTTCTACGCGACGTTCTTCTCCATCCGCGCCAAGGCGTTCGACGCCGCCGAGTGCTGCAAGGACGCCGACGCGCTGCGCCGCCGCATCCGCGAGATCGAAAACAACAAGGATGCGACCGCCGTCGAGCAGGACCTGATGACGACGCTCGAGGTCTGCTACGAATTTTGCCTGCGCGGGTTCCACTTTGAGCCGATCGACATTTACCGGAGCGATGCGACAAAGTTCATCGTCACGGAAAACGGCCTTCTGCCACCGTTCACCTCCGTGCGCGGCCTTGGCGAGACCGCTGCGCTTGATACAGTCGAGAAGCGAAAGGGGAAGACCTTTACATCTGTTGAAGAGTTCTCCATGTGCTGCAATAAGCTTTCGCAGACGCACATCGACCAACTGCGCGCCCTCGGCGCGTTCGCAGGGCTTCCGGAAACGAGCCAGCTGACGCTGTTCTGATGCGCTGAAACATATGAAAAAAGGGACATTCTCT
>URQY01000062.1 GCA_900550165.1 uncultured Eubacteriales bacterium | reverse complement strand
TGATGATCAACCAGTTCGGCAACGCCTTCACCGGCAGCCTGAACATCATCGGCCTGATCGCTGCTATCGCGGCGCTCGCCCTCATCATCTATATGCTCTTCAAGCCCTACAAGGAGGCTACCAAGCTGAGCAGCAAGTAAATCCTCAATTCGATACCTTCCTGAAAGGAGTGAATTTCCATGTTGAACTGGGTTACCGCAAACCTGTCGACGATCATCGTCTCTGCTATCCTGCTTGCCATAATCATTGCTATCTCCACCTATCTTATCCGGCAGAGAAAGAGGGGAAGAAACTCCTGTGGCTGCAACTGTGCACACTGTGCCATGCACGGCAGTTGCCACAGTAAGCAGCAATAAAGAGCGACAGGAGACGCGGGACCTATCCACCCGCGTCTCCTGCTGCGCATGAAAGGAGCAATTTGCCATGTATGAAACGAAAGTCAGAATCGACGGTATGATGTGCGGGATGTGTGAATCGCACATCAACGACGCCATCCGCAATGCCTTTACCGTGAAGAAGGTCTCCGCCTCCCATGCCAAGGGCGAGGCCGATATCGTCAGCGAAGAGCCCATCGACGAGGTGAAGCTGCGCGAGGTCATCGGTAAGACCGGCTACGACTTCGTGTCGATGACGAGCAAGCCCTGCGAAAAGCGCGGGCTGTTCGGCTTTCTGAAAAAGTGAAACAAGAGATGCAAAAAAGCCCGGCTCGTGCGAGCCGGGCTTTTTGTATCGGATAGGGTACTTTTACGGGGTGACATCGTGCTTCCGCTTGCGCCTGCAGCTTTTCAGGAAATCGATGAACTTCTGTTCCGTGCGCGTGAAGCTGCGCCCGCGCAGCGTGATGAGGTAGATATCGCGCTTGAGCGCGCTGCGGTCCATCTCGAAGGAGAGCAGCGTGCCGCTTGCGACCTCCTGTTCCACGGCAAGGGCCGACAGAATGGAGATCCCCACGCCGCCGACGACCATGCGCTTGATGGCCTCCGGGTCGTCCACGCGCGCGACGATATCGAGCGAATCGGGCGGAAGGGAGAGACTCCTGAGGTAGTTCTGCACGCTGCGGTCCGTGCCGGAGCCCTCCTCGCGTGTGACCATCGGGCGGGAAAGCAGGTCGCGGCCATAGGTGCCGTTTTCCTGTAACTGGCGGTAATAAGGGGTGTTCGGCGTGACGAGCACGAGCTTGTCCTCGGCGAGGGGATAATAATCGACCGTGTTCGGCTCGCTGATCGCGCCGACAAAGCCGAGCGAGATCTCGCCGTCCTTGAGCATCTGATGCACCTGCGCGCTGTCGCCGCGGCGCAGGGAATAGCGGAAGTCCTTCTCCTTTTTGAGGAAATTCGACAGATAATCCGGCAGCAGATATTGTCCCGGCACCGTGGACGCGCCGAGCGAAAGCGTCTGCCCCGCCTTTTCCGTGGCGAAGAGCGTGCGCAGCGTGTCGCAGTCGCCCAGGATGCGCTTGGCAATGGGGTAGACCTGCTCGCCGTCCGACGTCAGGCGAACGTGGCGGCGGTTGCTGCGCACGAACAGTTCCTTGCCGAGCGCCTGTTCAAGCAAGCTGATGTGCGCGCTGATGGTCGACTGGTTGAAGAAAAGCTCTTCTGCGGCACGGGTGAAGCCACCGTATTCCACAACGGCGACAAAGACTTCAAGCTGCTTGAGACTGATATCATTCATAGGGGGGGACCGCCTTTCCGGGACTGCCAAACGGCAGGAAAACTCTTGTGAAAACAATAACACAGTCGATTTTGAAATGCAAGAGAAATTATGGTTTTTTTCGATAATAAAAATTCAAGTCGACTATTACATTTGCACGCTTCCGGGCATTTTTTGATCCTCGTCCACATAAGCTATGGCAACAAAGCGCTGAAGGAGAGTGGATGGCATGAAGCAGAGAAGACGGGGGCTTGCAAAGCCGCGCGGCGGCAAGCGCGCTGCGCCGCGCGCACGCACGGCACGCGCCGTGCGCGGAAAGCCGGCGGCTGTGCCGCAGATGCTCTGGCAGATCGTCGTCTGCGGGGCGCTGTTTGTTGCGCTTGTGGGGCTCAAGCTGGTGATGCCGGGGCATTTGAGCGACCTGCGCGGCACGCTGGGGCAGTGGCTCGTGCGCGATGCGGACTTTGTCGCCGCCTTTTCCGCCGTCGGGCGCGCGGCATCCGGCGAGCAGGCGTGGGGGGAGTCGCTCTCCGAAGCCTGCATCGCGGTCTTCGGCGGCGAGGGCGGGGCGCGGGAGGTCTCGGGCGAGCTCATCGGCGTCACCGTGCCGGAGCAGGACGTGTCCGATCTTGCGAGCGGGCGCGAGCTGCCCGCGCTCGCCGTGGGCGAGCAGCGAATTTTGGGCTTTTCCTATGCCTGCCCTCTTTCCGGTACGATGACATCGCCCTTCGGCTGGCGCGAGGACCCGAACAGCGGCGAGGAATGCTTCCACTACGGCGTGGACATCGCGGGCGAAGAGGGCGCGACGGTCTCCTGCTTTGCTGACGGGACCGTCGGCACAGTGGGGGAGAGCAATATCCTCGGCAACTATGTGACGGTCAATCACGAAGGCGGCTTTTCAACGCTTTACGCCCATTGCAGCGCCATCACCGTGAGCGCGGGGCAGAGCGTCCGGAAGGGCGATGAGGTCGCGCGTGTCGGCTCCACCGGCAACGCCACGGGGCCGCACCTCCATTTTGAAGTGCACGACGGCGGGGAATATCTGAATCCCATCTATTATGTTGTTTCCTGAACGAGGGGTACACGCGTCGTGGAGCTTTTTCCTGCTGGTGTTGCTTGCGGCGGTCATTAGCCCAGTCGAGATCGTCGTATCTGTGCTGCTTGCGGCGGTGCTGCACGAGTGCGGGCATTTGCTGGCACTGCGTGCGTTCCATGTGCCGATCGAGGGACTGAGGCTCTCGGCGCTCGGCGCAGTGCTCTACGCGCGCGGGGCACGGAGGCTCTCCTACGGGCGCGAGCTCATCGTCACGCTCGCGGGCTGC
Source organism: uncultured Eubacteriales bacterium (assembly GCA_900550165.1). GTDB lineage: Bacteria > Bacillota > Clostridia > Oscillospirales > Oscillospiraceae > Hominicoprocola. Next base: position 1,914 of record URQY01000062.1, on the reverse strand, counting down.
GGCATGAACCTTGTCTGCGGCTTTGTGACGGCGGCCTTCGCGCTGCGCATTTCGTGGGTGGAGGGCTTCGTCTTTGCGGGCGCGCATATCCTGCTTGCGGTGTTCAACCTGCTGCCCATCCCGCCACTCGACGGCTCACGGGCGCTGTACCTCGTTGCGGCGCTGTTTTTCGGCCCCGCTGTGGGAGACGCGGCCGCGGCGGTCACGGGACTTGCCTGTGCGCTGGCGCTCGTGGGCGCGGGGATCTATATTGCGGCGGAAACGGGCGGGGGTGCGCTTTTCCTGCTCGCCGCGCTCGCGCTGCTTTTCGGGACACTGCCGCAACTGAGGCTTGCGAAACGGATGAGAAAAGTGTAGAATAGCCGAAAATGGTTTCTTATGCCCATGTTCGGCTATTTTTATTTTGACTTCACCAAGGGAGAATTTTTGTGGATAAACGACTCGAACGCATCCTGCCGCGCGTGCAGAAGCCTGCGCGCTATGTCGGCGGGGAATTCAACGCCATCATGAAGGACAAGAGCAAGATCGATACGCGCATCGCCTTCTGCTTTCCCGATACCTATGAGATCGGTATGTCAAACCTCGGTATGCGCATCCTCTACGGCGTGATGAACAATATGGAGGGCGTGTGGTGCGAGCGCTGCTACGCGCCCTGGGGCGACATGGAGCAGGAGATGCGTCAGGCGAACATCCCGCTCTATGCGCTCGAATCCTTTGACCCGCTCAGCGAGTTTGATATCATTGCCTTTTCCGTCGGCTATGAGATGGCGTTTCCCGCCATTTTGAATATGCTGGACCTTGCGGGCGTTCCGCTGCACTCGTCCGAGCGCACGGAGCTCACACCGCTCGTCATCGCGGGCGGTACGGCGATGTACAACTGCGAGCCCATCGCGGATTTTCTGGACCTCGCCGTCATCGGCGAGGGCGAGGAGATGAACGTCGAGCTCATCGAGCTGCACCGCAAGGCGCGGCGCGAGGGCTGGAGCAAGCACGAGTTCCTCGTGCAGGCGGCGCAGATGCGCGGCATCTATGTGCCGAGCCTTTATGACGTCGATTATAACGACGACGGCACCGTCAGGTCCATCACGCCGAAGGAGGGCGCGCCCAAGGTCGTTTTGAAGCGCGTCGTGCAGAATATGGACGAGGCCTACTATCCGACTAAGACCATCGTTCCCTCGACCGAGATCGTGCAGGACCGCGTGTCGCTCGAGCTGTTCCGCGGCTGCATCCGCGGCTGCCGCTTCTGTCAGGCGGGCTATGTCTATCGCCCGGTGCGCAACCGCTCGGAAAAGCTGCTGCGCGACTATGCTATCGAAGCGGTCGAGGACTCGGGTTATCAGGATATGACCCTCTCCTCGCTCTCCACGTCCGACTATCCGCAGCTCGTCGAGCTGTGTGACGATCTGGAGGACTTCTGCGCTGAGCGTCATCTGAATCTGTCGCTGCCGTCGCTGCGCGCCGACAACTTCTCCATGGCGCTGATGGAGCGGCTGCAAAAGGGGAGAAAAACGGGACTTACCTTCGCGCCCGAGGCGGGCACGCAGAGACTGCGCGACGCCATCAACAAAAATCTCACGGAAGAGGACCTGCTGGCCTCCTGCCGCCGCGCGTTCGCGGGCGGCTACAGCGCGGTCAAGCTCTACTTCATGCTCGGCCTTCCGACGGAGACGGATGAGGATGTGCTCGGTATTGCGGATATCGCGGCAAACGTCATGCACGCATGGCGCGAGAGCGCGCTCAACAAGAGCCGCGGCGTGCGCATCACAGTGTCGACATCCTGGTTCGTGCCGAAGCCGCATACGGCCTTCCAGTGGGAGCCGCAGATCTCCATCGAGGAATATGAGCGCCGCGTCAAGCTCCTGCGCGGGGCCATCAACACCAAGTCTGTGACCTATAACTGGCATCCCTCGCCCA
>URQY01000061.1 GCA_900550165.1 uncultured Eubacteriales bacterium | reverse complement strand
GATCTAAAGGGGGTATTCTCTTCGGAAAGAGAATACCCCCTTTGCCCCGTGCAGCGCCGTCGGCGCTGCCCTCCCCCCGCGCGGCGCGGGAAATGTTCTGACGAACAAACAAATTTGCCCGCTTGAGGCATAAACATTTCCATGCTATACTGCTGCTAAGAAAACAGCAGCAAAGGAGAAACCCGCATGGAGAGCATTTTTGAACGAGATCTCATTGTCACCCCCGACTATTGCGACGCGTCGGGCGCGCTGTCGCCGCTGGCGGCGTTTACGATCTTTCAGGGGATCGCGGCGCAGCACGCGGAGGCGCTGGGCGTCGGCAGTGCGGCGATGGCCAAAAAAGGCGAATTCTGGCTCACGGTCCACACGCGCGTCGATCTTTTTGCGCGCGCATACCTGATGGACGAGCTAAGCGTGCGCACCTGGGCCGAATCCTGCAGCGAGCGCGATGTGCGCACGTATCGCAGCTACACGCTCTCGCGCGGCGAGACCGTCATCGCTCGCGGCAAGACCGAGTGGGCGATCTTAGGGCCGGAGAAAAAGGTTATCCGCTTCGGCGACTCGGGCTTTCCGAAGGATTATCCCTTCCCCGCCGAGAGCGCCATCCCCGAAAAATTGCAGCGCTTCCATGAAAAGTTCGAGGATACCGACCTCTTCTCATACTACGCCGTGCGTCCGACGGACATCGACCTCGGCCGCCATATGAACAACGTGGCCTACGTGCGCCTGCTGCTCGACTGCTTCTCGGCAAAAGAGCTCTCGAGCGGGCAGATCCGGTCGGTCGAGCTGCACTATTCAACGCCTTGCTTCGAGGGCGAGGAGCTGACGGTCTACAAAAAGCTGTCGGACGACGGCACGTGCCGCATCGCTATCGTCAAGCCCGACGGCAAAACCGCCTCGCAGTCGTGCGTAACATTCCAAAAATAAAGCGTGTTTGTTCGGAACGCCGAAAAAAAGAGGTTCTCGGATCGAGAACCTCTTTTTTGCTGCTTTGCAAAAATTCAGTTGTTGCTGCCGCTGGTGGCGCGGAGGGTGACGTCGTGATAGCCGCCCTCGACGATGCTGGTGGCGGAGACGAGCGTGAGCTTCGCGTTCTTCTGCAGGTCGGGGATCGTGGTCACGCCGCAGTTGCACATGGTCGACTTGACCTTATAAAGGCTTCTTGCGACGTTATCCTGCAAAGAGCCTGCATAGGTGACGTACGAGTCGACGCCCTCTTCAAAGGCAAGGCCCGTCTTACCGCCGAGGTCGTAGCGCTGCCAGTTGCGCGCGCGGTTCGAACCCTCGCCCCAGTATTCCTTGACGTACACGCCGTTGACAAGCAGCTTGTTCGTCGGCGATTCGTCGAAGCGAGCGAAGTAGCGGCCGAGCATCAGGAAGTCCGCGCCCATGGCGAGCGCGAGCGTCATGTGATAGTCGTGGACGATACCGCCGTCGGAGCAGATAGGGACGTACACGCCGGTCTCGCGGAAGTATTCGTCGCGCGCGGCGGAGACCTCGATGAGCGCGGTGGCCTGACCGCGGCCGATGCCCTTGGTCTCGCGCGTGATGCAGATGGAGCCGCCGCCGATGCCGACTTTGACAAAGTCCGCGCCGCTCTCGGCGAGGAAGCGGAAGCCGTCGCGGTCGACGACGTTGCCCGCGCCGATTTTGATGGTATTGCCATAGTTTGCGCGCACGTAGTCGATGACCTTCTTCTGCCAGACGGAGTAGCCCTCCGACGAGTCGATGCACAGCACATCCGCGCCGGCCTCCACGAGCGCGGGGATGCGCTCGGCATAGTCGCGGGAGTTGATGCCCGCGCCGACGAGGTAGCGCTTCTTGTCGTCCTGAAGCGCGAGGGGGTGCTCCTTGTGCTCGGCGTAGTCCTTGCGGAAGACGAAGTAGAGCAGGTGGTCGTTTTCATCCACGATGGGCAGCGCGTTGAGCTTGTGCTCCCAGATGATGTCGTTAGCCTCCTTGAGCGTGGTCGACGCGGGGGCGGTGACGAGCTTTTCGCGCGGCGTCATGAACTCGCGTACCTTCAGATCGGTGCTCATGCGGCTCACGCGGTAGTCGCGGCTCGTCACGATGCCGAGGAGCTTGCCGTTGGGCGTTGCATCCTCAGTGATCGCAACGGTGGAAAAGCCGTTTTCCTCCTTGAGCGCGAGGACGTCGGCCAGCGTGTGCTCGCTTGTCAGGTTTGAAGCCGACGGCACAAAGCCCGCCTTGCTGCTCTTCACGCGGCGCACCATCTCCGCCTCGCTCTCGATGGACTGGGAGCCGAAGATGAACGAAAGGCCGCCCTCCTTGGCAAGCGCGATGGCCAGCGTGTCGTTCGACACCGACTGCATAATGGCCGAGACCATCGGGATATTCAGGCTGATGGGACACTCCTCCTGCCCCTTGCGGTAGCGCACAAGGGGGGTTTTGAGGGAGACGTTGTCAGGAATGCAGTCCTCGGACGTGTAGCCGGGGACGAGCAGATATTCGCTGAACGTGTGAGACGGTTCGGGATAGTAGTAAGCCATGGGTCTGCTCCTCTCTTCTTAAATTACTTGAAATAGCGCACGGCAGAGGTGAACAGCTCCATCTCATACTTTCCGGGAACGTTGCGGTAAAGCTCCTTGCCGATACGCTCAGTATGCCCCATTTTGCCGAACACGCGGCCATCGGGCGAAGTGATGCCCTCGATGGCACAGATCGAGCCGTTGGGGTTGAATGCTGCATCCATTGTAGCATACCCGTCAAGGTCTACGTACTGCGTGGCGATCTGGCCGTTTTCGGCGAGCTTCTTCACAAGCTCTTCGGACGCGAGGAAGCGGCCCTCGCCGTGGGAAATGGGCACGGTGTAAATGTCGCCGACCTTCGTACCCGCAAGCCAGGGGGACTTGTTGGAGCACACGCGCGTGCGGACCAGACGGGACTGGTGACGGCCGATGACGTTATAGGTCAGCGTCGGGAAATCAGCGTCGGTGTCCATGATCTTGCCATAGGGAACGAGGCCGAGCTTGATGAGCGCCTGGAAGCCGTTGCACACGCCGAGCATCAGACCGTCGCGCTTTTCGAGGAGGTCCGTGACCTGCTCCTTGACCGCGGCGTTGCGGAAGAACGCCGTGATGAGCTTGGCACTGCCGTCGGGCTCGTCGCCGCCGGAGAAGCCGCCGGGGATGACGATGATCTGGCTATCCTTGACAGCCTTGGCAAAGCGCTCGACGCTGTCAGCAACGTCGGCGCTCGTTAAGTTGCGGATGATGAACTGCTCGGCGTCCGCGCCCGCTTCGAGCAGGGCGCGCTGGGTGTCGTACTCGCAGTTCGTGCCGGGGAAGACGGGGATCAACGCTTTCGGGCGTGCGACCTTGACGGCGGGCGCGGCGCGCTTTTCCGTTTCATAGGTAAAGCGCACGACCGTACCGGCGTCCTGCGTCTTCGTCGGGTAGACCGATTCGAGCACAGAATCGTTCAGGGCCAGCAGCCCAGAGATGCTCGCCTCGTCATTGCCGATGGTGATCGTCTTCTCCGCCGTCGTGACGCCGATGCAGACGGCATCGGATACTTCTTCCGTGAGCTCGGCGATGATCGCACCCGGCATGGATACATACCAGTCGAGAGCGGTCGAGGCCGCGTCAAAGCCGACCTCGTTGCCAAGCGACATCTTCATCACCGCTTCGGCAAGGCCGTTTTCAACGGCCCATGCGCTTGCGACCTTGCCCGCGCGGGCGAGCGCGGTGAAGCGCTCCCACGCGGCGGTCTTCTGCTCCGCCGTGCCGCCGTAGAAGAGATAAACGCCGTGACCGGCGGATTTGAAGTCGGTCGTCACGATCTCGCCCGCGCGCACCGGCGCAATGGCGAAGGAGATGAGCGTGGGCGGTACGTCATGGTCAAGGAAGGTGCCGGACATGGAGTCCTTGCCGCCGATGGCGGCGGCGCCGAGCTCAAGCTGGGCATCGAGCGCACCGAGCAGCGCGGCAAAGGGCTTGCCCCAGCGCGCGGGCTCATTGCGCAGCTTTTCAAAAAATTCCTGTAGGGTGAGATATGCTTGATGATAGTCCGCGCCCGCGGCGACGATCTTGGCGACCGAGGTGTAGACCGCGCTGTGCGCGCCCGTGTACGGGTCGGCGCTCAGGGCGTCGGGGTCGCAGCCCCAGGCCATCACGCTGCCCTGCTCGGTCTGGTTGCCCGGCAGCACCGGCAGCAGCGCTGCCATCGCCTGCGAAGGGCTGCGCTGCGTCTTGCCGCCAAAGGGCATGAGCAGCGAGAACGAGCCGACCGTTGAGTCAAAGCGCTCGGCGAGGCCGCGGCGGGACGCGCTCTTGAGGCTGCCCGCCATATCGCGCAGCGTGCGCGGCGCGCAAGCGGACTCCGCCTGCTTTTCCCCAGCTTCCACGCGGATGCTTGCGTGCTTGACCGCGCCGTTCGTGTCGAGGAACGCGCGCGAAAGGTCGGCGACCGTCTGGCCGCGCCAGTGCATGACCATGCGGGGGCTTTCGGTGACGACTGCAACGCGGTAGGCCTCCAGGTTTTCGGCCTGCGCGGCAGCGATGAACTTTTCCTCGTCCTCCGCCGCGACGACGACGGCCATGCGCTCCTGCGATTCGGAGATCGCAAGCTCGGTGCCGTCCAGACCCTCGTACTTCTTGCGCACGGCATCGAGGTTGATCGCAAGGCCGTCGGCCAGCTCGCCGATGGCGACCGACACGCCGCCCGCGCCAAAGTCGTTGCAGCGCTTGATGAGGCGCGTGACCTCGCCGTTGCGGAACAGGCGCTGGATCTTGCGCTCCTCGGGCGCGTTGCCCTTCTGGACCTCGCTCGCCATGGTGGTCAGAGACTTCAAGTCGTGACTCTTCGACGAGCCCGTTGCGCCGCCGATACCGTCGCGCCCCGTGCGACCGCCGAGCAGGATGACCACGTCGCCCGGGGCGGGACGCTCGCGCACTACATTCTTTGCGGGCGCCGCGGCGACGACCGCGCCGCATTCAAGGCGTTTTGCGATATAGCCCTCGTGATAGAGCTCGGCGACATGGCCGGTGGCAAGGCCGATCTGGTTGCCGTAGGACGAATAGCCCGCCGCCGCGGTCTGCGCCAGCTTGCGCTGGGGGAGCTTGCCGGAAAGCGTCTCCGCAAGCGTCTTGCGCGGGTCGCCGCCGCCCGTGACGCGCATCGCCTGATGGACATAGGCGCGGCCGGAGAGCGGGTCGCGGATGCAGCCGCCGATGCAGGTAGCAGCACCGCCGAAGGGCTCGATCTCGGTGGGGTGGTTGTGGGTCTCGTTCTTGAACAGGA
>URQY01000060.1 GCA_900550165.1 uncultured Eubacteriales bacterium | reverse complement strand
TCTCTGGGGGATCTAAAGGGGGTATTCTCTTCGGAAAGAGAATACCCCCTTTGTCTTCCGTTCCCCTGTGCAGCGCAGGGAAAACCCACCCTGCATAATGCAGGAGAACCCTTATTTCTCTTCCTGAGCTTTCAGCTTAGAAAGTTCTTCTTCCTCCAGCTGGCGATACGCCACCTTACCAACCAGAGTCTTGGGCATATCCTCCTTGAACTCGATGTCGTAAGGCATGGCGTACTTCGCAACATTCTTGCGGCAGTAGGCGAGCAGCGCCTGTCTCGTGTCCTCGGTCGCGGGCACACCGGCGGCAAGCTTGACGAATGCCTTGACCTTCTGCATCTTGTAGGGATCGGGCACGCCGATCACGCAGCTCATCTGCACGTACTCGTGCGCGTCGAGGATGTTCTCGATCTGTCCCGGGTAGACGTTGTAGCCCGAGGAGATGATCATGCGCTTGGCGCGGCCGCGGAAGTAGATGAAGCCCTGCTCGTCCATCACGCCGAGGTCACCCGTGTAGACCCACGTCAGGCCGTCCGCGTGCGTGCGCAGCGTCTGCGCCGTCTCCTCGGGGTTGTTCATGTACTCCTTCATCACGGTCGGGCCCGCGAGCAGGATCTCGCCCTCCTGCCCGTAGGGAACCTCCCGGTCAGTGTCCGGCTCGACGATCTTGATGTAGGTATCCGGGAACGGCAGGCCGATGGAGCCCTCCTTGAACATATGCGGCGGCGTCAGGCAGCAGGCCGTGACCGTCTCGGTCGTGCCGTAGCCCTCGCGCACCTGAATGGACGCCTTGTGGTCATAGAGGAACTTGTCGAACTTCTTCTTCAGCTCGATACTCAGGCTGTCGCCGCCGGAGAACACGCCCTTGAGCGAGCTCAGGTTCGCCCCGTCCATGCTGGGAAGTCTCAGCAGCGCTTCATAGAGCGTCGGCACGCCGGCGATGAAGTTGCACTTATACTTCACGATCTGCTTTGCATAGCTCTTGGCCGTAAAGCGCGGGATCAGGATGCAGCGCCCGCCCTGGGAGAGCATCGTGTGCACGCACACGCCGAGGCCGAAGCCGTGGAAGAGCGGCATCGCCGCGAGCATCCGATCACCGGGGCGGAACATCGGGTTCGCCGCGATGACCTGCTGGCCGAGGGCGTTGAAGTTCTTGTTCGTCAGCACGATGCCCTTCGTCGTGCCGGTCGTACCGCCGGAATAGAGGATCACAGCGGGGTCCGCGCCCTCGCGCTTGACCTTATAGGTCTTATAATAGCAGGAGCGGGAGAGCTTCATGAAGTCCTTCCACATGATGACCGGCGCATCCTCGGGGATTTTCTCGATCTTGCGTCCCTCGGTGAGCATATAGCCCGCCTTGATCGTCGGAGACAGCGCGTCGCGCACGCTTGCGATGATCATGTTCACGACCTTCGTGCGCTCGCGCACCTTTTCAAACTTGTTGTAGAACTGGTCGAGCGTCACCGCCGCCACGCTTTCCGAGGCGTTCAGGTAAAACTCGATCTCCTTCTCTGCCGACAGCGGATGGATCATGTTCGCAATGCCGCCGACAAGGTTGACCGCGTAGAACATATAGATCGCCTGCGGGCAGTTCGGCATGGCGATGGTCACCTTGTCGCCCTCGCGCACGCCGATGGTCTTGAGCGCCTTGGCGCACTGCTCGATCTCGCGGATCATCTGGCGGTAGGTCGTCGATTTGCCCATAAATGTGAAGGCAATGTTGTTGGGATACTTCTTTGCAACATTCTCCACGGCCTCGAACATCGAGCCGTTGAAATACTCCAGGTGCATCGGCACCTCGCCCATATAGTCCTTCCAGGGCGTTCTGACAATGGAATCACTCATAATCTACTTCCTCCGATAAGGGTCGTTCCAAAAGGGTAGGGTGTTCTAATAAGTATTTGAAAAGGCGCACGCTCTTGGCGTAATAATAGCCGTCGGCAATGCGCTCATCCACGGTGAGGCCGAGGTCGACCGTCTCCTGCATTTCGACAAGGCCGTGCTCGTCGTACAGCGGCGTCCACTTCTTTTCGCCGATGATGCAGAACAGCGAGCTCGTGCCCCAGTTCGTCAGGTGGTGGTAGCCGCTTTTGAGATGAATGGAACCGAGGTTGGAGATGAACACCGAACTGTAGTTCGGGTCCTTGCCGATCAGGAAATCGGGGCACCAGCCGTGCTTGTCGAGCCAGCGGATGAAGCGCACCGCCGCCTTGGACAAAAAGCGCGGCAGGCTGTTGAGCACGTTCATGCTGTTGTCGGTCGTGTTGACCTTCTTCTGCTCGCGGCAGGCCGCAACCTCCTGGTGGATCTCCTCGTGGATCGTGTCGATGGTGCTCTCAGGCTTTATCTCCAGCAGAGCCATGGCCTCTTCGCTGCCGTCGGCAAACTCCTTTTTGATGACAAAGCCCGCTGTCACCTTATTGCGCTGATAGTAGTTTTCATTCGCGTAAAAGCGGTTGAGCTTCGGCCGTAAAATGACCGTCTTAACGAGCGCCGTCAGGATCACGTGGAAAAACGTGTACTTGAACGGAATGCCCTCATAGTTTTTCGTCGCAATGTAGTCCTTGATGGGCTCTAAATTCACGCGCTCTGCGATATACGCCTCGTTGTCCGCGCGGTTGGGATAGATGATGCCCATGATAAAGTGCAGAGAATCCACATCCCGCAGCAGTGTTGCGTCGCGCCGGTCGCCCCAGCGTCTTTTCTGTTCTGCCATAAAACCTTCTTCCTTTTCTTTCGGTTTTGCTTTTTTTCCCCACCCTTCCACAAGTGGGACTCCTCTTTAGGGAATAAACCGCTCGAAAATGGCGATCGCGTCCTCGCGCTCGGCGATCTCCAGATCCTCCTTCGTGCGGATGGTCCAGTACACGCCCTGCGCGCCGTAGAGCCTGCGGCACAGGCGCGGCGCCCAGTTTTTCTTATCTTCAAATTTGTAGGCGACAAAATCCGGCTGCGCGCTGATGTTGCCCAGCAGGTTCGTCGTCGCAAACGCCATCGGCAGGCTCAAATTGCCGCGGTCTTTCAAAAAGTCGCAGCTCAACTGCCCGCGGATGACCTCTGGCCGGTGCTTTTTCAGCCACGCCACGCACCGCGGGTCGAACGACTCCACGCAGTACTTGACGTCAAACTTGTCGAGTTCCGCCATCGTGCGCTCTGTCAGCTCGGCAAAATTGTCGCGAAAGCTCTTGACCTCCACAATGAGCGGCAGACCCGTGCCCTCGAACAGTGCCAACACATCCTTGAACTGCGGAATGGTCTCCCGCGTGCCGTCCAGCGGATAGTTCTTCAGCTCGTCCGCGCTCAGGTCCTCCAGGTACCCCTCTCGGCCCGTCATACGCTTCACGTCGCTGTCGTGGAACACGGCGAGCGTCCCGTCGCGCAGCAGATGCACGTCAAGCTCCGCGCCAAAGCCCCGCGCGACGGCGCGCGAGAAGGCCTCCATCGAATTTTCCGGAATGCCCGCCGCCTTATCGTAGAGCCCGCGGTGCGCATAGCGGAATTTCCGCAGCGCCGTCATCGACTCCGTCCCGCGCCGCGCGCGCAGCAAAATCGCCCACGCAAGCGCCAGAATCAGACAAATTCCGACAACGATCAGTAAAATTTTCAATTCAGATCACTTCTTGTATTCGATTTAGTCCGCATCCATATCCTCATACGCCGCAAGGCCGGCCTTGGCCTCCACCTTGCAGTCGCCGTGGCGCACGAAGCACATCGTCACAAAGCTGCACGCCACGAAGAACGCCGCATACGGGAACAGCACGCTGTAGCTGATATGCTTCAGGAGCGTGCCCGCCAGGATCGGCGTCACGACCTGCGCCGCCATCGAGAACGTGTAGTAGTAGCCCGTGAACTTGCCGATATCGCTGCCCTTGCACATTTCCACAACCATCGGCAGCGAATTGACATTGATCGCCGCCCACGCAAGGCCGACGAGCGCAAAAATGACGAACATCAAGCCCGTGATGCGCTGATAGTGCGTCGTCAGAAAATACCCCGAGGCAAAGCACGCCGCCAGCAGGATAACGCCGCCCTGGATCGTCTTTTTGCGTCCGATCTTCGAGGCGAGCTGCCCCACCGGGATGTACGACACGATCGCGCCGCCCGTCGCGACGAGCAGGCACGTCGACGCACCGCCGAGCCCCTGCCCCATCACGCGCCCGACATAGGTCGTCCACCACGTCGTCACGCCGTTGTAGCCAATATACCACAGCGAGATAGAAAAAAGTAGCATCAAAAGGCTGCGTTTGACAGGCTTCGGCAGTTCCTCATGCCCGTCGGCTTCCTCCTCCGCAAGCTGCTGCTCGGGATGCGCGGCCTCATACTCCTTCTCCGCCGCCGCGAGCTTCGGCTCGTTCGTCGTGAGGTACAGCACGATGACCGAAACCGCCATCAGCACCGACACCACGATGAAAAGCGGGCGGTAGTTCACGTGCGCGGCCCCTGCCGTCTTGCTGTTGGGATACAGCACCGCTGCCGCGGCGAGGTACAGAATGCCGCCCACCGCGCCCATCAGGTTGATGATGGCGTTCGCGCGCGAGCGCAGGGGCTTGGGCGTCACGTCGGGCATCAGCGCCACCGCGGGCGAGCGATACGTCCCCATCGCCACGAGCAGCAGCCCCAGCGCGACGACGAACAGCACCAGCTTGCCCCTCTCCCCCGTCGCGGCGTAGCCGTTGTCGAAGATCGGCAGCAGATTCATCAAAACCACCGCGCACACCGTGCCGCCGAGGATGAACGGCATCCGCCGCCCGATCTTCGTGCTCGTGCGGTCGCTCAGCGAGCCGAAAAACGGCAGCAGAAACAGCGCCAGCACATTGTCCGCCGCCATGATCGCGCCGGAAACGGTCTCGTTGAGGTGGAACGTGTTCGTCAAAATCAGCGGGATGATGTTGTCGTACATCTGCCAGAACGCGCAGATGGACAAAAACGCCAGTCCCACCAGCACCGTGCGCCTGTTGTCGAGCTTCATGGAGGGTCCTCCTTGCGAACGCTGTCGAATTTCTTCTCAATTGTAGCAGTTTAACATAAGCATAAAAAAATAGCAAGCACAAGCGGCCGTTGCCCCGTTTCGTCCAACAAACGCTAATGATACATCGTATCATTAGAAGGCCCGCCCGCGCTGCGAGAGAGAAACGCGCCGGCCCCTTCCGATTTTTATTTTTGCGGCCGGAAAAGGAAAATTGACATGAAACGTACAGCAAATTACGACCTTCCCGCATGGGAGCAGGATGACGCCATCCGCATGAAGGACTTCAACGACCTGACGGGCAAGCTCGACGCCGCCTTAAAGTCCGGCGCGGACGCGAACTCC
>URQY01000059.1 GCA_900550165.1 uncultured Eubacteriales bacterium | reverse complement strand
GTGCTTGCGGTGTCTTTCGCTTCGCCTGCTGTGCGGGCAGGCCCGAAATTCGGAGAGCTATTCCTTGTTCGGCTCCGGGTCGCCTGCGAGCGAGTCGAGGTAAAGGTACAGCGGCATCAGCTCGCGGAAGCCTGCGAGCACCTCATCCCTGAGCTCCGGCGTGAAGAGCACGCCTTCAGGATTGTCGTCATAGCCGACGGCGATGTTTTTCGCGTTGTACCACGGATTTAAGAGCTTGCCGACGTCGCCCTTCGGACGCTTGAACGGCTGGCCCGTGAGCGTGAAGCGGGATTTGTTGAGCTTGCGCACGATCTTTTCGAGCGGCTTGGGGTTTGTTTCGATGCGGCGGCGGAGCTTGGCCATCGTAGCGGGGGAGGCGTCCCAATAGCCGCAGCCGTAGCTGAAGTAGTTCGGCGCGAGCTCGAAGTACAGCGCGGGCACGCCCTCGAAGCGTTCGTGCGGACGCTCGATCGTAAACCACAGATGGTCCTTGTACGGCCCGCGGCCGAAGAGCCTGCGCGCGTCGCGGTAAATGCGGCACACGTGCAGGCGCATCGACTGCCGGGGATACTCCGCGGCGATCGCGTCAAAGAGCTCGCTGCCCAGCGCGCGCATGGGACGGTCGACGAGCGCAAGGAACTGCTCCTTGCGCGGCAGAAACCACTCGCGGCTGTTGTTGAATTTGATGCCCCAGAGGAATTCGACGGCCTCCGGTGTAAAGCCCTGAAACATAGTTCACCTCAAAATGTCAGAAAAATCACAACGGTGGCAGTATACCACCAAACGCACGAAAAAAACAAGAGGGACTCGTCCCTGACGAGTCCCTCTTGCTCAGAGAGGAGCACCGCCCTGCCATGAAGAAACAGGGACAGGAGAAAGCGTTATTTCGCGGGATGGTCGACGTGGTACATATGTGTGATGAGGTCGAGCACCTTGTTGGAGTAGCCAATCTCGTTGTCGTACCAGCTGACGACCTTGACAAAGGTATCCGTCAGCGCGATGCCGGCCTTGGCGTCGAAGATGGACGTGCGCGGGTCGCCGAGGAAGTCGGACGAGACGACCGGCTCGTCGGTGTAGCCGAGGATGCCCTTGAGCTCACCCTCGCTCGCCTCCTTCATCGCCTCGCAGATCTCGTCGTAGAAGGCGGGCTTTTCGAGGTTGACCGTCAGGTCGACCACGGAGACGTCCAGCGTGGGCACACGCATCGACATACCCGTGAGCTTGCCGTTGAGCGACGGGATGACCTTGCCGACGGCCTTGGCAGCGCCGGTGGAGGAGGGGATGATGTTGCCCGTGGCCGCGCGGCCGCCGCGCCAGTCCTTCACGGAGGGACCGTCCACGGTCTTCTGCGTGGCGGTGACAGAGTGCACGGTGGTCATCAGGCCGTCCTTGATGCCGAAGCGGTCGTTCAGGACCTTGGCGATGGGGGCGAGGCAGTTCGTCGTGCAGGAGGCGTTGGAAACAAAGGTCATATCCGGCGTGTAGGCGTCCAGATTGACGCCGCAGACGAACATGGGCGTATCGTCCTTCGACGGGGCGGACATGACGACCTTCTTCGCACCGGCAGCGATATGTGCCTGGGCTTTTTCCTTCGTCAGGAACAGACCCGTGGACTCGACGATATACTCAGCGCCGATCTTGCCCCAGGGAAGGTCCGCGGGGTTGCGCTCGGCGAAGACAGGGACTTCGCGGCCGTTCACCACGATGCTGTGGTCCGTGCTCTTCACGTCGGCGGCAAAGCGGCCGTGCATGGTGTCATATTTTAACATATAGGCGAGATAGTCGGGCGGACAGAGGTCATTGATGCCCACGATCTCAATTTCGGGATGGTCAAGGCTCGCGCGGAAGACCATGCGCCCGATACGGCCAAAACCGTTGATGCCTACCTTGATGTTCATAAAACCTACTCCCTTTCAGTTTTTGGAATATATCGAATGTTTGGTACGTTTGATATTATACTGCGCAGTTTCCGAATTGCAAGCACTTTTTTTCGACTTCTCACATTTTTCGCAATTTTCACAAATTCCTTGCTTTTTCGCCGGAAGTTTGTTACTCTCAAAATGCGAGTGACATTTCACATTTGCACGTTTTGCGCACTTTATGAAAACAGGGAAATGACATTTCTTTCCGCGCAAGCTCCGCCTCCCTTCGGCGAATGCTACCGGCAGGAGATTTTTTATTATGAGGAGAGATCATGCGGGATTTTACAGAAGAGGAACTCAAGACGCTGGCTGATGTGCTGCCGAATATCGCCCTTCAGCTGCGCACCTCGATGGCGACGCTCTATACGGCGGTGGACCGTCTTGTTCCGCCCGAAACGCGGGAGAAAGACGCGAGGACCGACCGCAGCGCCGCCGTTTTTTACCAGAGCTATTATCAGATGTACCGCATCATCAGCAACCTGACCGATGCGGGGCATCTTTTTGACCGGCAGAAATTCGAGCTTTATGACGACGATATCGTGGGCCTGTGCCGCAGCGTTTGCGGCGAGGTCGAGTTTCTGTTTGACCTTGGCGGCGTCACGCTCGATTTTTCCGCCGACCGCGACAGCCGCATCATCAGCATGGACGCCGCCGCGCTGCGCAAGCTCTTGCTGAATCTTTTGTCCAACGCGCTCAAGTTCACGCCAAAGGGCGGCAGCGTCCGCGTGCGCGTGAAAACGGAGGGGAAATTTATCAAGATCAGCGTTGCCGATACGGGACGCGGCATGAACGGCGAGACGCTCGCGCACCTTTTCGACCGCTTTGTGGACGGCGAGCAGGATCCCATGCCGCCGCGCGGCCTTGGCCTCGGCCTGCCCATCTGCCGCCGCATTGCGCAGGGGCACGGCGGCATGATCGTCGCACAGTCGGAGGAGGGGAAGGGCTCGCTCTTCACGGTCTCGCTCCCTGCGGTGCGCAGCGGCCGCGTGCGCCTGAACGACAGCGGCAGCGACTATGCGGGCGGCTTCAACGCGACGCTCGTTGAACTGTCCGACGCGCTGAAGCCCGAAGCGTTTTTGCAGCGCTATCTGGATTGAGGGCACGATGAGAAAAAAAGTATTGATCGCCATGAGCGGCGGCGTGGATTCCTCCGCCGCCGCGCTGCTTTTGCAGCGGCAGGGCTATGAATGCGCGGGTGCGACGCTCTCGCTCTGCGGCAATGAGACGGCGGGCGCGAAACAGATCGCCGACGGCCTCGGCATCCCGTTTTATGTCTTTGAGGAGCAGGAGCGCTTTGCGCACGACGTCATGGACCGCTTCGTCAGCGAGTATCGCGCGGGCCGCACGCCGAATCCCTGTATCGACTGCAACCGCTGCCTCAAGTTCGGCGCATTCCTGGACCGCGCGCTCGCAATGGGTTTTGATTACATCGCGACGGGGCACTATGCCCGTGTCGACTATGATGTGGCAAGCGGGCGTTACCGCCTGCTGCGCGGCGAGAGCCGCGCGAAGGACCAGAGCTACGTGCTCTATCAGCTCACACAGGAGCAGCTCTCGCATTTGCTGCTGCCGGTCGGCAGCTTTGAAAAGCCGGAAATTCGCGAGCGGGCAGAGGAGGCGGGCCTTGCCAACGCCCATCAAGCCGACTCGCAGGATATCTGCTTCATCCCCGACGGGGATTACGTGCGTTTTCTGCGCGACTATGGCGGCGTTGCGCCGCAGCCCGGCGATTTTGTCGATGAGACGGGCCGTGTTCTCGGCCGTCATCGCGGCCTTGTGTGCTACACGGCGGGCCAGCGCAAGGGCCTCGGCGTGAGCGCGGACCGCCCGCTCTATGTGATATCCAAAAATGCCGAAAACAATACCGTTTTGCTCGGCGATAACGAAGAATTGTTTTCCTCGGCGCTGCTCGCCTCGCGCGTGAACTGGATCGCAGGGCAGACGCCGGCGGAAAAGGTGCGCTGCACCGCCAAAACGCGCTACAGCCAAAAGGAGTGCGATGCCGTCGTTACGCCGCTTGAAGGCGGCGGCGCGCACGTGGCGCTGCTCACGCCGCAGCGCGCCGTCACGGCGGGACAGGCCGTCGTCTTCTACGACGGCGACGAGGTCCTCGGCGGCGGCACCATCGAGAAAGCGCTGTAAAGGAACAGATGAGAAAAGGCTCCGCATAAGCGGAGCCTTTTGGCATACTATCGTTCGCTGACATGGACCTCGCAGCCGAAGATCATGTCATCCACGTCGCCATAGCGAATATCGTTCTCTTTCTCCTTCATCGTACCATCCTTTCTGATTTTGACTCACCCGGACAGTATATGCGCGCAAGCGCGAAAAGTTGTACGAAAAAGGGCAGCGGGAAGAAAAAGCTGCGCAGAATTTTGTGCCGCGCCCTGCACCCTCTGCAAAAAGAGGGCGCTGCCATCTTTTCTTAGTACCGCTTGTCGAGGATCTCCACCACGTCGGCCAGCGCGCCGTCCTTGCAGTGGCAGACGATGTGCGCGCCCCAGGCCTTGACCTCAGGGATGGCGTTTTCGGGCGCAAAGCCGATCTCGGAGACCTCGAGCATCGGAATATCGTTGTTGTGGTCGCCGATGCAGTAAATGTCCTTGCGGGCGACGCCCAAGAACGACGCAAGCTTTAGGATCATGCCGCCCTTTGTCGCGCCGCGGCGCGTCAGCTCGAGCAGATGGTCGCTCGAAAAAATGAGCTCGTAGCGCTTTCCCCATTCCTGCGAGACGATAAAATCGCGCACTGCAAGAAGGAGCGGCTTTTCCTCTTCAAAGAGCAGCTTGATCATCGGCAGGTCGACCTCGCGGAAGCTTTTTACCTCCACAGTCTTCGCGCGCGTCAAATGCTCGTGGTTACGTGTGAATTCGTTCGGGTGCAGCACATGGATGCGGCGGTCATCGTGATAGATCTCAAAGCAGAGGTCCGGAAAGCGCGCGAGCAGCGCGTCGACATGGTCATAGATATCCGCATCGAGAAAGGCGGTCTCCACATAGCGGTCCTGCGCAAAATCGTAGATGGCTGCGCCGTTGGCGATGACACAGGGCGCGTTGCAGGGAAGGTCCTTGGCGTAGCGCGCAAAGGCGGGCAGGGCGCGGCCGGTGGAAATGGAGAAATAGCCACCGTTTTGGATAAAATACTCGATGGCCTCACGATTGCGTGCGCTCATCGGCGGCACATCCTCGCCGCGCGCGAGCGCACCCTCGGTATAAACGAGCGTATTGTCAAAGTCGCTGGCCAGCAGCACCTTGTCGAATTTCGGCATGATCGTCACCTCGCTGATCTCGTCGTTTTTTCGGGAAAAGTATATCATAGCGCACCGCAAAAGAAAAGAGCGGGGCGACAGCCTTCACATAAAATAAAGAAAGGCCTGCGAAGAAGCGGACTTCTTCGCAGGCCTTGTTTTGCTCAGCCTTCGCTCTTGGGCGCGGGGCTCTCGCCGCCCTGACCGCTGCTTCTGCGGCGGCCTCTGCCGCCGCGATGACTGCGGCGGCGCGGCTTATTCTCGCCGCCGTCGGGCGTGCCCTCGGCCCTCGGCAGGCGGGGCGGACGCGGGGGCTTCGGCGCGTCGCCGGCCTCCGTGTTCGGCTTGCCCGGGCGCGGGGCGCGGCGCTCGCCGTTCCGGTCGGGATTTCTGGGCGGGCGCTCGCTGCTCGGCCTGTCGCCGCGCACCGGACGCTCACTGCGCTTTTCGGCGGGCTTGTCGCCGCCCTTTTCCGGCGTGCCCTCGGCCTTCGGTGCGGCGGCTCTCTCGCCGCCCTCGCCATTGACT
>URQY01000058.1 GCA_900550165.1 uncultured Eubacteriales bacterium | reverse complement strand
GCGATCCGCGAGGTGAAGGAGGAGGCCGGGATCAGAGAGGTGCGTCCGGTGTCGGATGAGATCTTTTCGCTGGAATCGCTGACGGTGGATGGGAATGTAAAGAGGGGGAAATATGTGTCCAGCCATCTGCATCTGAATGTGACGTATCTTCTCATCGCGGACGATGCGGACGCGCTCACGGTCAAGCCCGACGAGAACAGCGGCGTGCAGTGGTTCACGCCGGAGGGCGCGGTGCAGGCCAGCAGCGAGCCCTGGTTCCGCGAGCACATTTACAAGAAGCTCAACGAAAAGCTCGCGCAATTCTGCGCGGAAAAGGAGCAAAAGCAGGGATAGCAGTGCCTGCCGCATCGCATTTAGAACAACGAAGCCGCGCTGCCGCTTTATGAAAATCTTCTGCTCAAAAAGGCAAAAATGTGCAGGGAAACGGCAGGATGAAACATAAATACCGATCCGAGGGAAAAGGATAAATATTAAGCTTGCAATCGCGGGGATTGTCTGGTATTATATCTCGGCACGTCGGTCGTCCGTCTTCGGCAGAAAAACAAGGCAAGCTGTGAGGGGGAGCGAAGGGGAGTTCCCGCGCGGTATGCTCCTGCTGTAAGCGCTATACGCGGACGACTGGACGAAAGGAGAAACCTTATGAGTCAGAAAAACACCAACACGCAGAAGATCGTCGGCCTCGGCCTGTTTACGGCTATCGTCGTCGTGCTTCAGTTAATGGGCAGCTTCATCAAGTTCGGCACGTTCAGCATTTCGCTGGTGCTCGTGCCTGTTGTCATCGGCGCGGCGCTCTATGGCGCGGGCGCGGGCGCGTGGCTCGGCTTCGTGTTTGGCGCAGTCGTTCTGCTCAGCGGCGACGCGGCTGCATTCCTTGGCGTCAATGCACTCGGCACGGTCCTGACGGTGCTTGTCAAGGGTGCGCTGGCCGGCTATGTCTCCGGCCTTGTCTACAAGGCGCTCGAGAACAAAAACCGCACGCTCGCTGTGGCGCTGGCCGCGGTTACCTGCCCGGTGGTCAACACCGGCGTGTTCCTGATCGGCTGCCTGCTCTTCTTCATGGAGACCATCGGCACTTGGGCGGACGCCATGGGCTTTGGCGCGAACGTCGGTCAGTACATGATCGTCGGTCTGGTGGGCGCGAATTTCATCTTCGAGCTGCTGTTCAACGTGGTGCTCAGCCCCGTGATTGTGCGCCTCATCCGCATTGGCAAAAAAGAAGTCGAATAAAGCAATTGATCGAAAAAGCGGCGCTTCTGCGCCGCTTTTTTCCGCCCCATCGGGAAATGTGCGGCATTACGGCGGAAAAGAAAAAACGGGAGGGACAGCGTATTTCGCCGTCCCTCCCATATTTTGCGCGAGCAAAACTGTAAGCCGGGTTCTGTATTTGACAGTCATCTATCTACGCGCCGCGTTGCCGCGGTACTCCAGCCACCCCGGGAGCGGCCGGGCAAGCCTATTGCTCCCATACCGGTGTTGCTCCGGATAGAGTTTACAGCATCGGACACTCTCGAGCCGACGGGTGCGCTCTTACCGCACCTTTCCACCTTTTCCCGCGCGCCTTGCCTTTTCAGGCTGACGGACGCAGGTAGTCTATTTCTGTTGCACTTTTCCTCAGATCGCTCTGGGCGGGCGTTACCCGTTATCCTTGCCCTATGGAGCCCGGACTTTCCTCACAGCGAGCCTTTCGGCTTCGCCGCGCGACTGTCTGTCTTACTCGCAGAACTATTTTAGCCCATGGAGCGGGGCTTGTCAACGGAAAATGCGTTGCTATTTTACCGTTCCTGTACTATACTATATTTTGATTTTGTATGTGCGGATGAAAGGACGGGCGTCTATGACGATACAGGAATATTTGACCACTCTGCGGGGAAAAACAGCAGCGGTGCTCGGCATCGGCGTGAGCAACACACCGCTCATTGAGCTTTTGTGCCGCAGCGGTGTGCAGGTCGTCGCCTGCGATAAAAAGAGCCGCGAGGCGCTCGGCGAGCGCGCAGCGCAGCTCGAGGAGCTGGGCGCGAGGCTCTGCCTCGGGGAGCACTATCTGGACGATCTGCGCGCGGACGTCATCTTCCGCACGCCGGGGATGCGGCCGGACGTTCCGGCGCTGCTTGAGGCAAAGGCGCGCGGCAGCGTGGTCACGTCGGAGATGGAGATCTTTTTCGAGGTCTGCCCCTGCACGATCATCGGCGTGACCGGCAGCGACGGCAAGACCACCACGACGAGCATCATCGCCGAAATGCTGCGCGCGGCCGGGAAGACCGTGTACCTTGGCGGCAACATCGGCCATCCGCTGCTGTGCGACGCGGAGAGGATGCAGCCCTGCGACTTTGCGGTCGTGGAGCTCTCGTCGTTCCAGCTCCTTGATATGAAGCGTTCACCGCACATTGCGGTACTGACAAACCTTGCGCCGAACCATCTGGACGTGCACAAGGACATGGCCGAATACATCGCGGCAAAGGAGAACATCTACCTCCACCAGCGCGAAGACGATATCGCCATTTTTAATGAAGACAACGACATTACGCGCGAGCTCTCGAACAGGGCGATCGCGCGGACGCGGCGCTTCAGCCGCCGCGAAGAGGTCACAGACGGCGCATTCCTGCGCGGCGACGAGATCGTTCTGCGCCGTGACGGGCGCGAGGAAGCGGTCATGCGCCTTGCCGATATCCGCCTGCCGGGAATGCATAATGTCGAAAATTACCTCGCCGCCGTGACAGCGCTCGACGGCCTGGTCCCCTATGAGGTCATGAAAGAGACCGCGCGCACATTTGCCGGCGTCGAGCACCGCATCGAGCCGGTGCGGACGATCCGCGGCGTGCAGTGGTACAACGATTCCATCGCAACGAGCCCCACGCGGGCCATCGCAGGGCTCAACGCTTTCGATAAAAAGGTCATCCTGATCGCGGGCGGATATGACAAGCACATTCCCTTTGCACCCCTTGCGCCGGAAGTGGTGCAGCACGTTAAGCTGCTCATCCTGTGCGGCGCGACAGCGAATGCCATCGAAAAAGCCGTGCGCGATTGCCCCGACTATCAGGGCAGCCCCGAGATCGTGCGCTGTGAGAGTCTTGAGGACTGCGTGCAGACCGCCTATGAGCGCGCGGTGAGCGGCGATATCGTGACGCTTTCGCCTGCGTGCGCGGCGTTTGACCGGTTTGCGAACTTCATGGAGCGCGGCAAAGCATTCAAAAAGCTCGTCATGGCGCTTCCGGAATAGGGAAAAGCCCGCACAGCATAGGCTTCACTGGAATCGGGGTGAAGCGCTGTGCCAAAATGGAGATACCGGAGACTGTCGGGGAAGAAGCGGGCGCTGCTGCTGAGCACTTTTCTGCTTGCGGCGCTGCTTTCGCTCGCCGTCGTCGCCATGACGCACTTGAAGCCCGTGCTCACGTCGCTTGCCACGGCGCGCGTGTCGAACACGGTCAACGGCATCGTTACCGCCGCCGTAAATGAGACGGTCTACAGCGGCGGCGTGGATTATGACCGGCTCATCTCCTTTGAAAAGGACAATGAAGGGCGCATCACGGCGGTCAAGAGCAACATGGCGGAGTGCAACCGCCTGCAATCCGCCATCATCGACGAGGTGCTGGAAAAGCTCTCGGAGGTAACGACCAAGGAGCTCTCCGTGCCGGTCGGCACGCTGCTCGGCTCGCCGTTTTTGGCGGGCCGCGGGCCGCTCATCCGCGTGCGGATGCAGTCGGTCGGCTCGTCGAGCGCACATTTTGAAAACGCGTTCACGTCGGCCGGCATCAACCAGACAAAGCATCAGATCTATCTTGTGGTGGACGTCTATGTCAGCATCCTGCTGCCGGGCTTTTCCACCACGACGAAATTCAGCAACACCTATTCCGTGGCAGAGACGGTCATCGTCGGCTCCGTGCCGGACAATTACACCTACTTCAGCAACGGCGCGGACACGGAGCAGAACGCGGAAGATTATATCATGAACAACGGCTGAGCGCGCCCGGCGCGCACATGAGAGAGGGAACGCACTATGGACAAAAACCTTCGCATCGACGAGATCGTAACACGGCTGAACGCCGCCTCCGACGCCTACTACGGCGGGCAGGAGGAGCAGATGACGAATTACGAGTGGGACGCTCTCTTTGACGAGCTGACCGCGCTTGAAAAGGAGACCGGCTATGTCCGGCCCGACAGTCCCACGCAGGTGACAAGTCATTCGGGCAATGAAATGGACGGTGAAGGGGAGAAGGAGGCGCACGAGTACCCCGCGCTCTCGCTCGCCAAGACGAAAAAGGTCGAGGAATTGCAGGACTGGGCAGAGGATCGCGAGATCTGGCTTTCGTGGAAACTCGACGGCTCGACGCTTGTGGCGACGTATGACGGCGGCACGCTCACGCGCGTTTTGACGCGCGGCAACGGCACCATCGGCACGAACATCACCTACATGGCCTCCGCCATCCGCGGCATTCCGGCAAAGATCGCGGACAAGGGACACCTCGTCGTGCGCGGCGAGGCGACGATCTCCTATGCGGACTTTGAAGCCATCAACGACACGCTCGAGGACGCGGACGACCGCTATGCCAATCCCCGCAACCTCGCCGCCGGCACGCTGGCGCTCGACAAGACGAATCTCGACAAGGTGAAAGAGCGCAACGTGACGTTCAACGCCTTTACGCTCGTCCACACGGATGAAGTGATCCGCTCGTGGGGGGCGCGCATGGATTATCTCGACCAAATGGGATTTACGACCGTTGAGCGCGAGCGCACGAGTGCCAAAGAGCTGCCCGACGCCATTGCGCGCTGGACGAAAAAGGTTGACTCCGGCGAAATGGGCATTCCCGTCGACGGTCTGGTCATCACCTATGACGACACGGACTACGCCGCCACCGGCAGCGTGACGGGACACCATGCCACGCGCGCGGGCCTTGCCTACAAGTGGGCGGACGTTTCCGCCGACACGGTGCTCGATCACATCGAATGGTCGTGCGCGGCTTCAACCATCACGCCGGTCGCGGTCTTTGACCCTGTGCAGCTCGAGGGCACGACTGTCACGCGCGCAAGCCTCTGCAACGTCAGCGAGCTCGAGCGCCTTGGCATCGGCGAAGACCGCAAGACCGAGCTTCGCATCATCAAGGCCAATAAGATCATCCCGAAGTGCATCGCAGTCGTGAAGGCGGAGGGGCACTATGAAGTCCCGACGGCCTGTCCCGTCTGCGGCGCGGCGACCGAGGTGCGTATCAGTCCCATCAGCGGCGTGAAGACGCTGCGCTGCACCGATCCGAACTGTCCCGCCAAGCACTTGAAGCGCTTTGTCCGCTTTGCGAGCAAGGGCGGGCTTGATATCGACGGCCTCTCCGTGCAAACGCTGCACGAGTTCGTCAACCGCGGCTATCTGCGCGATTTTGCCGATCTCTACCATCTGGATGCACACGCGGATGAGATCGTCACGCTCGAGGGCTTTGGCGAAAAGTCCTGCGCCAACCTGATGGCGGCCATCGAAAAGAGCCGCAAAGTCGACCCCATCCACCTGATCTTCGCCCTCTGCATCCCAAACATCGGCGCGGACGCGGGCAAGAAGCTCATTGCAGCGCTCGGCACGAAGGGCTTTTTATCGCGCGTGGAGAGCGGCGAGGGCTTCGAGGATGTGGACGGCATCGGCGTCGAGCGCTCGAACGCGATTTTGAACTGGTTTGCCGACAGTAAGAATAAAAAACTTTTTCGCAACCTGCTATCGAGAATCACGCTTGAAGACGTTGCCCCCAAGGAGGAGGCCGACGGCGCCTGCAAGGGGCTGAGCTTCGTCATCACGGGCGACGTGCACATCTTCAAAAACCGCAGCGCATTTAAGGCGTATGTGGAGCAGCAGGGCGGCGCGGTGACGGGCAGCGTGTCGGGGAAGACAACGTACCTCGTCAGCAATGACGGCGAGTCGAACTCGTCGAAGACGAAAAAGGCAAAGGAGCTGGGAATACCGGTCCTTTCCGAGGAGGAATTTGTCGCGCAGTTCGGCGGGCCGAATGGGGAACCGGGTGCATCCGCAGGGGATGCACAGATCTCTGTGCTGTAAAGCGGTGGGGTTTTCCTGCGCTGCGCAGGGGAACGGAAGACAAAGGGGGTATTCTCTTTTCGAAGAGAATACCCCCTTTTGATCCCCCAGAGAAA
>URQY01000057.1 GCA_900550165.1 uncultured Eubacteriales bacterium | reverse complement strand
CTGGTTCGTCGACGAGCAGGTCGAGGAGGAGGATGCCGATGACGCACATTACAACACCCACGCCAACAACTTCGTCTACGGCTTCCTGCTGCTCGTGTTCTGCGTCGGCGTCGGCAACTTCGTCAGCGTCTGGCTCACGAAGATCTGCGGCTTCAGCTTCCCCATTTACATCGGCTCGATGCTCGTTGCCGTCATCGTGCGCAACGTGATCGATCACTTCAAGATCATGGAGTTCCCCTCCCAGGAGATCGGCACGATGGGTAATATGTTCCTCGCCATCTTCCTCTCCATGGCGCTCTCGGGCCTCAAGCTCTGGCAGCTCGTCGACCTCGCGCTGCCGATGATCGTCGCCCTCGCCGCCGAGGTGCTGCTGATGGTCGTCTTCTCGCTGCTCGTCGTCTTCCCGGTCATGGGCCGCGATTACGACGCCGCGATGATCACCGCCGGCTTCATCGGCTTCGGCATGGGTGCCACGTCGAACGCCATGGCCAACATGCAGGCCGTTTCCCGCCGCTACGGTCCCTCCCCCTCGGCCTACTTCGTCATCCCGATGGTCGGCGGCCTCTTCAACGACTTCTTCAACGCCGCGATCATTGCCTTCGGCATCGGCCTTCTCTCCTGAGAACTGCCTGAGCGCGCGAAGTCCATCGTACTTCGCCGAACGATAAAAAATATCCCCCGCCTCCCCACGGTATGTTTCCGCACCGCGCGGACATACTGAATGCAAGCTATTTGCAAGGGAGGCGGGGTCTTTTTATGCTCGGCAAGGTAGAGATCTGCGGTGTGAACACTTCAAAGCTCCCAACGCTCACCGCCGCGGAGACGGACGCGCTGCTCCGGCGGGCAAAGGACGGCGACAAGGCCGCGCGCGAAAAGCTCGTCGAAGGCAATCTGCGGCTGGTGCTGTCGGTCCTGCAGCGCTTCGCCGGGCGCGGCGAGAATGCGGACGATCTTTTTCAGGTCGGCTGTGTGGGCCTTCTGAAGGCCATCGACAATTTTGATATCACGCAGAATGTCCGCTTTTCCACCTACGGCGTGCCCATGATCATCGGTGAGATCCGGCGGTATCTGCGCGACAACAGCGCGCTGCGCGTCAGCCGCTCGATGCGGGACACGGCCTACCGCGTTTTGCAGGCGCGCGAAAAGCTCCAGCGCGAGCAGCAGCGCGAGCCCACGGTCGAGCAGATCGCGCGCGAGCTCGACATTTCGCGCGAGGAGGTCGTCTTCGCCATGGACGCGGTCTGCGACCCCGTTTCCCTCTTCGAGCCCATCTATTCCGACAGCGGCGACGCCGTGTGCGTCATGGACCAGGTGCGCGACAACAAGAACACCGATGAAGACTGGCTCGAGCAGATCGCGCTCAAGGAGGCCATGAGCCGTCTGAGCGCGCGGGAGCGGCTCATTCTTGCCCTGCGCTATTCCGATGGCAAAACGCAGATGGAGGTCTCAAGCGAGATCGGCATTTCGCAGGCGCAGGTCTCGCGCCTTGAGAAAAACGCCATCAAAAGCATCAAAAAGAATATGTAGAAGGGCGGGAATTTTCTCCGTCCTTTTTTCTCGCTTTCCCTTGACTTTATCCGCCGTTTTATTACAATATAGTATGTATTTTTGCGCCGGTAGGTTCTTCCGCCGGCAAATCCGGAACAAAACAAGGGAGGACCCTTCCATGAATTATGACGTGATCATCATCGGCGGCGGCCCCGGCGGTATCTTCTCCGCCTATGAGCTGACCAAGGACCGCAGCGATCTGCGCGTCGCCGTGTTCGAGGCCGGTCACAGCCTCGAAAAGCGTCACTGCCCCATCGACGGCGATAAGGTCAAGTCCTGCATCCGCTGCAAGAGCTGTTCGATCATGAGCGGCTTCGGCGGCGCGGGCGCGTTTTCCGACGGCAAGTATAACATCACCAACGACTTTGGCGGCACGCTGCACGAGTACATCGGCAAAAAGCAGGCGCTCGACCTCATGCACTACGTCGACGAGATCAACATGGCCTACGGCGGCGAGGGCACGAAGCTCTACTCCACCGCCGGCACAAAGTTCAAAAAGCTCTGCATCCAGAATAAGCTCAACCTGCTCGACGCCTCCGTCCGTCACCTCGGCACGGACGTAAACCTCGTTGTGCTCTCGAACCTCTACGCTGCGCTCAAGGACAAGGTCGACTTCTACTTCGACTTCCCCGTCACCACCATCGCCCGCGAGGGCGAGGGCTACCGCGTCACCGTCGGCGAGACGGACTACACCTGCAAAAAGTGCATCGTCTCCGTCGGACGCGTTGGCAGTAAGTGGATGGAGGGCGTGTGCCGCGAGATGAACATTCCCACCAAGTCCAACCGCGTCGACCTCGGTGTGCGCGTCGAGCTGCCCGCCGTCGTCTTCTCTCACCTGACCGACGAGCTCTATGAGAGCAAGATCGTCTACCGCACGGAAAAGTTTGAGGACAACGTCCGCACGTTCTGCATGAACCCCAACGGCATCGTCGTCAACGAGAACACGAACGGCATCGTCACGGTCAACGGCCACAGCTATGAGGATAAGTCCCTCCAGACCGAGAACACGAACTTCGCGCTTCTCGTCGCCAAGCACTTCTCCGAGCCGTTCAAGGATTCCAACGGCTACGGCGAATCCATCGCGCGTCTGTCCAATATGCTCGGCGGCGGCGTCATCGTCCAGCGCTTCGGCGATCTTGTCCGCGGCCGCCGCAGCACGGTCAAGCGCATTGAAGAGGGTCTCGTCACGCCGACGCTCGCAGCGACCCCCGGCGATCTGAGCCTCGTGCTGCCCAAGCGCATTTTGGACGGCATCATCGAGATGATCTACGCGCTCGATAAGATCGCACCCGGCACTGCAAACGACGATACGCTGCTCTACGGCGTTGAGGTCAAGTTCTACAACATGGAGGTCGCGCTCGACGAGCACCTTGAAACGCCGTACAAGGGGCTTTATGTCATCGGCGACGGCAGCGGCATCACACATTCTCTCTCGCACGCATCCGCGAGCGGCGTTTATGTTGCCAGAGAAATCCTGGAAAACATCTAAATTTTCTGCTGCGCAGAAGTTGGTGATTCTCCTGCATTGATGCAGGGGGATGCGGATAAAGGGAGGGGTATCTCTTTTTGAAAAAGAGATACCCCTCCCTTACACCCACCCAGAGAAAATTTACATTGTGAGTCTGTAGCTTGAAGGACTGCACGCGCTGCGCAGTGTAGGTGCGGTGTACGTGGCTTCGCCACGAGTCTTCTGCGTGTCGGTTCATGTTGCAACCGCGCCCTACTCCGTGGGGCGCGAGTGACGCTTGCTCGGCGGCGGACTGCCTGCGTATCGGCGGCATTGCTGCGCTCGCCGCCTTTTGATGGGTAATGCGTAGACGGGGCGGCATTGCTTCGCTCGCCGCCGAAAAAGCAAAAAGCCACCAATCAACGTCGGCGGCTTTCAGATAAATTCAATAATATCGTTTGGGGTGCAGTCAATCAGCTTGCAGAGCTTTTCGAGTGTCAGCACCGTGATGTTCTTTCCCTTTTTCAGTGAATCCAAGGTCTTATTGTCAAGCCCATTTTGCAGCAGATAATACTGCGAAATACCTTTTTCCTGCAACGTCTTCCATAAAGGCTCGTAACTGATGATTGTCCTCACCCCACCTTCTTACGAGCCTATTATAT
Source organism: uncultured Eubacteriales bacterium (assembly GCA_900550165.1). Taxonomy (GTDB): domain Bacteria; phylum Bacillota; class Clostridia; order Oscillospirales; family Oscillospiraceae; genus Hominicoprocola. The sequence goes on along the minus strand of URQY01000057.1, from coordinate 2,632 downwards.
GGAGCAAAGTGAAAAACAAGTATTGTGTATATCTCCACAATGCGGTAGAATGCCATCAAGGAGGGATGCACTATGACAACTTATAAAAGTCTCTACCACCTGATGGTACGCTCCATGAGCGAAGCCATTGACCTTTACGACGCCGGCAAAGGTATTCTCGCCCGCGAAGTCATGCAAAAAGCCTTACTGGAAGCGGAAGAGCAGGTCATCGCACATGACATCATCCCCGATGAATCCATCGGCAGCACCGATTCAGCAGAGAGCTGAAAAGATAGCCTCCCCAGCGGCGGCGAGCGAAGCAATGCCGCCCCCGGCAGGCAGTCGCGGGGCTAAAAAAATCCGTAGTAGGCGGTGATTGCTGAAACTTCCGACAAGATTCGAGAGCGGCAGCGGGTAATAGGAGCAACCCAAGTCGTATAGCAGCAAACCCAAGCAGGCACCCCCATTCCGCAGGCCGCGCACTCCTTCGAGCCAAAGACTGCCAATGTGCGAGGTCGAGGGGGAAGGCCCCTCGTCTTTCTCTCGGGGGATCTAAAGGGGGATACTCTCTTCGAAAAGAGAGTATCCCCCTTTGTCTGGCAGTGGCGCTCAGCGCCGCACTATCCATGCAGCGCAGCGCGCTGCACACCCCATCCCCCCGCGAAGGCGGGAAATCAAAAGGGGCAACCTCTTCGAAAAGAGAGTATCCCCCTTTGATTTTCGTTCCCTGCACCGGTGCAGGATTATTTTTTAAAGCTGTCTTTCAGCGTGACCGACCGGTTGAACACCAGATGCTCCGCCGTGCAGTCCTTGTTGTCAAGGCAGAAGTAGCCAAGGCGCATGAACTGGAAGCTCGGCGCGGTCTTGCCCTTTTTCTCCGTCCTGTCGTACTCCGCAGCGATATCGCGCATCCGCGGCTCGACCTTGCAGCCGCTCAGCACCTCGAGAGAATCGGGGTTCATGCAGGCAAGGAAGTCCTTGTCCGCGCCGTCGGGCGACGCGTCGCTGAAAAGCTCGCTGTAAACGCGCACCTCGGCGTCGAGCGCGGTCGCGGCGTCGACCCAGTGGATCGTCGCGCCCTTGACCTTGCGGCCGTCGGCGGGATCACCGCCCGGAGAGTTCGGATCATACTCGGCGTAAACCTCGGCAACGTTGCCATTTTCATCCTTTTTGCAGCCCGTGCAGGTGATGAGATACGCGCCCTTGAGTCGGCACTCGGGGCCGTTCGGCGTCAGGCGCTTGTACTTGGGTACGGGGACCTCCATAAAGTCGTCCGCCTCGATCCAGCACTCGCGGGAGAAGGTGATCTCATGCGTGCCGGAGGCGGGATCGGTCGGGTTGTTCTCGACCGTGAAGGTCTCGCTCTTGCCCTCGGGATAGTTCGTGATGACGAGCTTCACCGGATGAAGAACACCCATCGTGCGCTCGGCCTTCTCGTTGAGGTCTTCGCGCAGGCAGTGCTCGAGGAAGCTGTACTCAACCACGCTCGCGCTCTTGGCAACGCCGATGCGGTCGCAGAAATTGCGGATGGACGCGGGCGTGAAACCGCGGCGGCGCAGACCGCACAGCGTCGGCATACGCGGATCGTCCCAGCCGGAGACGATGCCCTCTTCGACAAGCTTGCGGAGCTTGCGCTTCGACATGACCGTGTGGTCGATGCCAAGGCGGGCAAACTCGATCTGGCGCGGCTTGCAGGGCACGGAAACATTGTTCACGACCCAGTCGTAGAGCGGGCGGTGCGCCTCAAACTCCAGCGAGCACAGCGAGTGCGTGATGCCCTCGAGCGCGTCCTGAATGGGGTGCGCAAAGTCGTACATCGGGTAGATGCACCACTTGTCGCCCTGACGGTGATGGTGCATATAGCGGATGCGGTAAATAACCGGGTCGCGCATATTGAAGTTGCCGCTCGCCAAGTCGATCTTCGCGCGCAGCGTGCGGCTGCCCTCGGGAAATTCGCCGTTTTTCATGCGCTCGAAGAGGTCGAGGTTTTCCTCCACGTCGCGCTCGCGGTAGGGGGAGATGGCGGGCTTGCCGATGTCGCCGCGGTATTCCTTTGCCTGCTCGGGTGTCAGGTCGCAGACGTAGGCAAGGCCCTTCTTGATGAGCTCGACGGCGTACTCATAGTCCTTTTCAAAGTAGTCGCTGCCATAGAAAAAGCGGTTGCCCCAGTCAAAGCCGAGCCAGTGGATGTCCTCTTTGATGGCGTCGACAAATTCGACGTCCTCCTTTGTGGGGTTCGTGTCGTCCATGCGCAGATTGCAGAGGCCGCCGAAGCGCTCGGCGGTGCCGAAGTCGATGGTCAATGCCTTGCAGTGGCCGATGTGCAGATAGCCGTTCGGCTCCGGCGGAAAACGGGTGTGGACCTGCTGGCCCTGGAAGCGCCCACCCTCCGCGATGTCTTCTTCGATGAAGGCGTCAATAAAATTTTTGCTGCCGGTCTCGCTCTCGGCGGCGGCAGTCTTGACTTCCTCAGCCATGTTGATCCATTCCTTTCTTTGCGTCTGTAAAAATGCAGACAAAATAATAGTGAATTATACTCCGATTTTGCACTTATTGCAAGCATAATATGCTTGATGTTTCCCCACTGCGCGGGGATGCGCAGACAAGGGAGGGATATCTCTTTTTGAAAAAGAGATATCCCTCCCTTAGACCC
>URQY01000056.1 GCA_900550165.1 uncultured Eubacteriales bacterium | reverse complement strand
CACTTCTATTACTTCTTTATCGCACATCAGTAAAAGCCCACCGCATATCAGAGGATGCGGGCGAGGAGTAAATCGAGAGGAGGCCACCCCATGGGACAGACGGAATGGAGCACGCTGGTCGAAAGCATCTGCGTAAAGCGCGGTCTGTCCGTCGTACTTTCGTGGGGCATGCCGCAGGGATACGAGACGGCCAACGGTACGTTTGATCCGGTGGCAAAAACGCTTTTTCTCAATCCGGCCGTGCTGCAAAGTGCGCCGGAGTACGAGGCGATGTTCTATCTTGTCCACGAGCTGCGGCACGCGGAGCAGTACCAGCATCCCGAGCGCTTCGACGCGATGATCCGCGTAAGCCTTCCCTACGTGGTGCTCTATGATGGAACGTGCTTTCGCCTGCGCGGCGAAACCTGGCAGGAGTGCCGCTTGGACGGCGGAGAAGAGAGGTTTCGCGACGCTTATCTGGGCTTTCCTTACGAGGTGGACGCCAATGAATTCGCGGCGCAGCGGGTGAAAGCCTTTTGCGGCGATTTGCCCGCGCTGCGACAGCTGCGGGACTGCTGGCGGCCGAAAAGGATTTGGTCGAACGAAGACTACCGGCGGCTTTTTCGCGAGATCGACGAGAGAATAGAAAACAGTGCGCGTTGAGCAAGGCAAGCGCTCAGCGCCGCGCAATGATACAGGAGGAGAGAGCAATGAAGGAATTGAAGGTACTGATGCTCAACGGCAGCCCGCACGCGAACGGCAACACGGCGGTCGCGCTGCGAGAGATGGAAAAGGTGTTCAAGGAGAATAGCGTGGCGGTCGAGACGGTGCTCGTTGGCGACAAGGCCGTGCGCGGCTGTGCGGCCTGCAACGGCTGCAGGAAGACGGGCAAGTGCGTCTTTGACGATGTGGTCAACGAGCTTGCGCCGAAGTTTGAGGCGGCGAACGGCCTTGTTGTGGCAAGCCCCGTTTACTACGCCTCCGCGAACGCGACGCTCATCGCCTGCATGGACAGGCTCTTCTACAGCACGCCGTTCGACAAGACGATGAAGGTCGGTGCGAGCGTCGTCTGCGCGCGTCGCGGCGGCTGCTCGGCGACGTTTGACGAGCTCAACAAGTACTTTGCCATCTCCGGTATGCCGATCGCATCCAGCCAGTATTGGAACAGCATCCACGGCTGCACGCCCGGCGAGGCGGAGGCGGACGAAGAGGGAAAGCAGACCATGCGTGCGCTCGCGCGCAACATGACGTTTCTGATGAAGAGCATCGCGCTGGGGAAGGAGCAGTTTGGCCTTCCTGAGAAGGAAACGCGCGTTTCGACGAACTTCATCCGCTAAAAACTGCATGAAAAACGCCCTTCCAAGCGGAAGGGCGTTTTTATTGGCGTTACTTGCGGGCAAACGGCGCAACGGCGCGCTCGTGCTTTGCAGGATGCGCGATGGGCGCCATCGTGCGGTGAGGCTTGGGCGTGCGCAGGTTGCGGCGGTTGATGAACTGGGGCGCGACCTGCGGGAAGAGCGCGAGCGAGAGCACGTCTTCCTCGCTTTTTGCAAGGTCCTTGAATTCCTCGCGGTACTTCGGAAGCTCCGGCTCCAAAAGGTCGGCGGGGCGGCAGGTGATGACGTCCTCGGGCTTAATGCCGGCTTTGGCACGCACCTCGTCACTGACCTTGCCGGGCAGCTGACCATATTCGCCGCGCAGCATGGCCTTGGACTCCTTGGGGACCATCTTGTAGCGCTCGCCGGTGATGACGTTCAGCACGGCCTGTGTGCCGACGATCTGGCTCGACGGCGTGACCAGCGGGGGATAGCCGAAGTCCTCGCGCACGCGGGGAATCTCGGCGAGCACGTCGTAATACTTGTCCTCTTTTCCGGCCTGCTTGAGCTGGGAAATGAGATTGGAGAGCATACCGCCGGGGACCTGGTACAAAAGCGTGTTCGTGTCGACGTTCAGCACCTTCGGGTCGAGCGCGCCGCTCGCCTTGAGCTCGTCGGCGACCTTGCGGAAGTGGACGGCGGCCTCGCTCATCTTGTCGAGGTCGAGACCCGTGTCGCGCGGCGTGCCCTTGAGCGTGGCGACGAGAGACTCGGTCGCAGGCTGGGAGGTGCCGTTGGCGAGCGGGGAGAGCGCGGTGTCGACAATGTCGACGCCCGCCATCGCAGCCATCAGGTTGACCATGTCGCCCGTGCCGCTGGTGTTGTGCGTGTGCAAATGGATGGGGATGCCGACGGTCTCCTTGAGGCGCTTGACAAGGGAGTAGGCGTCCATCGGCAGCAGCAGGTTGGCCATGTCCTTGATGCAGAGGGCGTCCGCGCCCATCTGCTCGAGCTCCTTGGCGAGCTTGACGAAGTAGTCCTCGTTGTGGATGGGCGAGATCGTGTAGGAGAGCGTAGCCTCGACCTGACCGCCGTACTTTTTCGTGGACTTGATGGCCTGCTCTAAGTTGCGCACATCGTTGAGCGCATCGAAAATGCGAATGATGTCGATGCCGTTTTCGATGGACCTGCCGCAGAACTCGTCCACGACGTCATCGGCATAATGCTTGTAGCCTAAGATGTTCTGACCGCGGAAGAGCATCTGCAGCTTTGTGTGGGGCAGGTGGGCGCGCAGCTGGCGCAGCCGCTCCCACGGGTCCTCGTCCAGAAAGCGCAGGCAGGCGTCGAACGTGGCGCCGCCCCAGCATTCGAGCGAATAGTAGCCGATCGAGTCGAGCACTTCGCAGGCAGGGAGCATCTGCTCAAGCGTCATGCGCGTGGCGGCCTGCGACTGGTGCGCGTCGCGCAGGATGGTATCGGTGATGAGAAGAGGCTTGTTCGATAAGAATTCCATGGCGGTATGAGGATATCCTTTCCTAAATTTAATATTCAGTTTAGCACAGCAGCATGAGAATGGCAAGCGGACTTTTGCCATTGTTTTCCTCCTTTTGTCGGATTTGCGGGAATTATGATACACCGGACGGAAAATGTGCGAATGCGGGTCAAAGAATGCTTGACGGCTTTGCGGGGATATGATAGACTGTCCCTTACTTTGAGGGAGTAGATGGCGTCAACTGCTTTGGATGGCGTGGCAAGTCAACAGACTGACCGCTTTTACGGTCTGGCTTGTCTTAAACAACGAGACTCAAGTATGGCTCGGCTGTACCTGCGTCTTTTTTTATGCTCAGGTGCGGCGCCGCGCCTGATTTTTTGTTGTTTGGAGGATCCTTACCATGACATTTTTCGAGCTGTTCCTCATCGGCATTGGCCTGTCGATGGACGCCTTTGCCGTGTCGATCTGCAAGGGCCTTTCCATGCAGAAGATCGACAAGACGTATACGCTCTGCATCGGCCTCTTTTTCGGCGGCTTTCAGGCGCTCATGCCGCTGACCGGCTACTTCCTCGGCAGCCAGTTTTCAGGTTATATCGAGCAGTTTGACCATTGGATCGCCTTCGTCCTGCTTGCACTGATCGGCTTCAACATGATCAAGGAGAGCCGGGAGGAGGAAGAGGAGGAAAAGCCATACGCAGGCGTGAACTTCAAGGAACTGCTCATCCTCGCCGTGGCGACAAGCATCGACGCGCTGGCCGTCGGCGTGACGTTTGCCTTTTTGCAGGTGAATATCGTGCCCGCCATCACGATCATCGGCTGCACGACGTTCGTGATCTCCATCGCGGGCGTGTATGTCGGCAATGTGTTCGGCGCACGCTATAAGAGCCGTGCCGAGCTCACCGGCGGCGTCATTTTGATTTTGATCGGTCTCAAGATCCTGCTCGAGCACCTCGGCGTGATCGCGTTCTGAAGAAAACCGCACGGCTTGCTTCCATACCGTAAGGACAAGAAAAGGAGAAGCGTTCTCTTAAGAGAGGACGCTTCTCCTTTTTGCCTGCAGTGCGCAGAGGAAAAAGAGGGCCGCACTTACGCGCAGCCCTCTTTTATGCAAATGCTCAGCAGCCGCAGCCGTTATTGCAGCCACAGCCATTGTTGCAGCCACAGCCGCCGCCGCAGCCGCCGCCGCAGCCGCCGCAGGCGAAGATCAGGATGATGAGGATCAGGATCCACAGGCAGCAGCCGCCGCCAAAACCGCAGTTGTTATTGCACATAAAACGAACCCCCTATGAAGATTGGGACCACCCGCTCGGCGGTCTCAACCCATACTATGACGGGGGAGGGAAAAGGTGTCAGCGGATGCGCGCGGAGGTGACCATCGTGCGGGAGAAGCGATAGGCATCCGCTGTGAACACGCCACGCGCAACGAGCGTATCGCTCAGCGCCGTGCCGCCGCTGACGTTCGTTTCGAGCGCATAGTAGGAAAGATACACGACGTCCGCACGCAGGAAGGTCTGCGCGCGCAGCGCGCTCACCTCGCCCGCGGTCAGGACGCCAGCGGCCTGCGCCCGCTCGGGCGCGGTCGAGATATCGGTCTGCGCGGTAGAGCTGTAGCGCAGCGCGCGCAGGAGAAATTCGGTATACATCTCTGCAGAGGCGCTCATCCAGGTGCCGAATTCCGTCGGGCCGACGCCGTTGGTGTAGCCCTTGGAGTAGCCGTAGGCCGCGTAAGGCTCGGCCCAGTCGGGAATGTCGGTGAAGGGGAAGGACGCCGTGCAGGAGAGCGCTTCCTTCTCCTCGCCCAGCAGACGGATAAGCATGATGAGCGCTTCCATGCGCGTCGGCGCCTTTTCAAGGTCAAAGCCCTCGCCGTAGGCGGTGTCGGACCCGCGGAAGAGCCCCAGCGTTTTGAGCGACGATGCCATCGCGGGGTAATCAGCCGTGGAGGAGAGCGTGAGGGCGAAGGGACCGCAGTAGCTCATGACCGCGGTCTTGCCCGCGACAGTAAACTGCGCGCTCGTATCCTCGGCGACGAGGTAACGGTGATTTGCCGTGAGCGCCGCACCGCTCTGGATCTCGCTGCCGGCCGTCACGTCGACGACCGCGCCGGAGGAAAACTGCGCGGTCACATTGCCCGCGAGCACGACGACCTGAAGCCCCGTTGCCCCGGAGAGGATATCGCCCTGCTTGAGCCGCCTTTCCGTGAAGGTATCGGCCACATTGCCGCCGACATTGGCCTCCGCAGCGGAGATGGCGGCGCGCAGCGCGGACTCGGCCTGTGCGTAGGCGGCCTTGTCGGAGGTGTCGAGCTTGCTGTCGATGGACCGATCGACCTTATCGCGGAAGGTGCCTTGCAGATAGCTCAGCGAGATGAGCGGGTCGCTGCTGTCGCCGCCCGCGGCGAAAACGACGCCCGCGAGAACAGTCAGCGCGAAGAAGAGCGCGAGAACGGAGACCTTTTTCACGTCTCGTCCACCTCCGCTCCGGCCTCGGCCGAGGTCTTGGAGATGCGGTAGCTCAGGGTGAGAAGACTGTCGGCAAAGTGGACGTTTTCGGTAAAAACGTCGCTGCCGACGTTCAGCTCGGTATTGGTGAAGTTCCAGATGCCGCGCACACCGAGCGCAACGAGGCGCTCGGCGACCTCCTGCGCGATGTTTTTCGGCACGGTCAGCACCGCGACGTCGGGGTGGCAGGCGGCAAAGTAGTCCTCCAGCTCGTCGAACGGGCGGATGAGGACGTTGTTGACGCGTGTACCGATGAGCGCGGGAGAAACGTCGAACGCCGTGTCGAGCAGAAAGCCGGTCTGCTCAAAGTCGAAGTTGCGCAGCAGCGCATGACCCAGATGGCCCGCGCCGACCACGACGAGCCGGTGCCCCTCGTCCACGCCGAGAATGTGACCGATCTCTGTGCGCAGCTCCAGAATGTTGTAGCCGTAGCCCTGCTGACCGAACTCGCCGAAGCAGCTCAGGTCCTGGCGGATCTGCGAGGCGGTGATATCCATGCGCTCGCCGAGCGAGCTCGACGAAATGCGCACGATGCCCTTGGAATGCAGGTCGTCTAAATAGCGGTAATAACGGGGAAGACGCCGGATGACGGCATCGGAAATCTTGCGTTTTTTCATGCGGTCCAGTCCTTTGCTCAGATTAGTCTGATTATAAGGGAGAGAGAGAAAGTTGTCAATTTTTTTAACGAACTTTGGCGAAAATTTTTTCTTTACAGCACGGGCAAAACTTGATATACTACCAGTCATTGGAAGACGCATAAAAGAATACGCGCCCGTAGCTCAGTTGGATAGAGCGTCAGACTCCGACATTTCAGGTGTCTCCAGTTGAGATATGGCGCAAAGCCTTGCCGCACCTGCGTTTGCGGGAACGGCAGAGAAAAAATGCGTGGTCGTTGACTACTATTTGACGACTATCGCAGAAACCCACAACCAAATATGCGCCCGTAGCTCAGTTGGATAGAGTGACAGACTCCGACTCTGTAGGCCGCTGGTTCGAATCCAGTCGGGCGTACCAAAAACCGTCTCAAACGATACGTTCGAGACGGTTTTTGTATGCAGAAAGTTAGGAGAATTGAAACCTGGTTTGACCACTATTGCGCATTTTGCGATCTAACTAAGCTATTACGCTATGTCATATCTCCAGCATCCCTTGCAGTCCCGCGCTGGCGGCCTTTTTGTTCTTGTCG
>URQY01000055.1 GCA_900550165.1 uncultured Eubacteriales bacterium | reverse complement strand
ACCGTGCCGCGCGCGAATTACATCGCCGTGCGCGGCACGGGCGACCCGAACGAGGAGAACGGCGCGTATCAGCACGCCATCGGCGTGCTCTACGCCGTGGCCTATACGCTCAAAATGAGCAGGCGCGCGGGGCACGAGATCGACGGCTTTTTCGACTATGTCGTGCCGCCGCTCGAGGGCTTCTGGCAGGCGCCGGATGCAGCGGCGGGCGACGGTGTGCGAAAATCGGACTTTCGCTGGATATCCGTCCTGCGCCTGCCGGACTTCATCACGAAAGCGGACTTTGGCTGGGCGGCAGAAACGGCGGCGAAGAAGAAAAAGCTCGACTGCTCGGCGGCGGAATTCCTGACAGTCGACGAGGGCCTCTGCGTGCAGATCCTGCACCTCGGCTCGTTCGATAGCGAGGGTGAGTCTGTCGCGAAGATGGACGAATTTCTGCGCGCAAACAGGTATGAAAACGACCTGTGCGACGCGCGGTGGCACCACGAGATCTATCTCTCCGACCCGCGCCGCGTCGCGGCGGACAGGCGAAAGACCGTGATCCGCCATCCCGTCAGAAAAGCTTAAAAAAGAGAAGAGGCGTGTTCCCGCGTTGGCAGGAACACGCCTCTTTCGTGCATAAAAATCACATATCGAATACACCCATCACGGCGATGCCGATGACGATGAAAAGGATCATCAGGTAGTGCTTCCACGAGAGCTTTTCCTTCAGGAAGAGCCTGCTCCACAGCACGCTGGCCGCGCAGTAGGAGCTGATGATCGGCGCGGACATCGCAAGGTGCGAGGTGTCCGCAATGGCGTAAATGTAGGCAAACTGACCGGCGGTTTCGCAGATGGCGCCGATGTACTTCGGCGCTTCGCGCCTGGGCAGCAGGCGGTCCTTCTTGACGAAGACCACGTAGATGAAGCATACAACGGCGGCGAAAAGGAACGTCAGCTCGTAGGCGCAGTTGGCGCTGCCCTCGTCCAGCGTTTCGAGCACGCGGTTGTCGGCAAAGGTGCCGGCAGCGTCGAGCAGGCAATAGGCCACCGGCAGGGCAAGGGCCAGAAAGCTCTTGGAATACTTGCGGTTGCCGTCCGCTTGACGGGCGGCGCGCAGCTCGGGGTCCTCCGTGGCGTCCACCACGCCGAGGCCGATCGCGCCCGCACAGACAAGAACGATCGCACCAAGGGCAAGCGGGGAATAATCCTCGCCGCCGACAAACAGCAGCGTCATCACGGCGACGAGCGCGCCGGACGAGTTGCAGATCGGGGACGAGACGGACAGCTCAATGTAGCGAAGGCCAAGATAGCCGAGCGTCATCGAGCCGATGTACAGCAGCGAAACGGGCAGGTAGGTCCAGATGATGGACCAGCTGATTTCCGTGCCGCCGACGAAAATTTCGTAGGCAGCGTGAAGCCCCATCACCGTGCCGACGGCGATGACCATCTTGAGGTGGGCGAGATGATCGTCCTCACCCTGACAGCCGATCTTGGAAAAGAGGTCGCTGCCGCTCCAGCAGAGCAGTGCGATCAAAGAAAGCCAGAACCACATATTGAATTGTTAAACTCCTTTGTACTGTTAGATTTTTTGGTCAGATGGAAAAACAAACAGTACGCGGGGGCGGACGGCGGCGAAAATGCCGGTTGGTTGAGGGCGTTCTACGGATGAGCATATAAAAGCGGTATCCTTTTCGAAGGGGAGATTTTCGTTACGGCAGGGTGATGAGCCCGGCATCGAGCATCTTTTGCAGCGAGAGCAGCACGCCGAGCTTCGCGTGGTACCACGTTAAGCCGCCCTGATAGTAGACGGCGTAGGGCTCGCGCACGGGGCCGTCGGCCGAGAGCTCGATGGAGCTGCCCTGCACGAACGCGCCCGCCGCCATGATGACATCGGAATCGTAGCCGGGCATCGGCGCGGGGACGGGGTCAACGTAGCTGTCGACCGCGGCGGCGGACTGGATGCCCTTGCAGAAGGCGACCATGCCCTCAGGCGAGCCAAGCTCGACGCACTGGATGATATCGTGGTGCGCCTCCTTTGACGACGGGACGACCGTGAAGCCGAGCTTTTCATAGCACGCCGCGACGAACACCGCGCCCTTGACTGCGCCGGAAACGACGCTGGGGGCTAAGAAGAAGCCCTGATACAGCGCAGGCATCAATCCGAGGTTCGCGCCGACCTCCTGCCCAAGTCCCGGCGCGGAGAGTCGGTAGGCACAGCGGTCCACACACTTCTGCGTGCCGCAGATGTAGCCGCCGATGGGGGCAAGGCCGCCGCCGGGGTTCTTGATGAGGCTGCCGACGATCATGTCCGCGCCGAAGTCGCTCGGCTCGTTTGCCTCGACAAACTCGCCGTAGCAGTTGTCGACCATGATGACGACGTCGGGGCGCAGCTTCTTGCAGAAGGCGATGGCTTCGCCGATGGCGTCGACTGAAATGGTCGGACGCGGGCAGTAGCCTTTGGAGCGCTGGATGTGGATGAGCTTTGTCCTGTCATTCAGCGCGCGCTCGATGGCGGGGAAGTCAAAGCTGCCGTCGGACAGCAGGTCGACCTGCGAATAGGTGACGCCGTATTCTTTGAGTGAGCACGGGCTTTCGCGCAGGCCGATGACCTCTTCGAGCGTGTCGTAGGGCTTGCCGGAGATGGCAAGTAGCTCATCGCCCGGCAAAAGGTTCGCGGAAAGCGCGATGGCCAGCGCGTGCGTGCCGCAGGTGATCTGCGGGCGGACGAGCGCGGCCTCGGTATGGAAGGCACTCGCGTACACGCGCTCTAAGTTGTCGCGGCCCTCATCGTCGTAGCCGTAACCGGTGGAGGCGGCAAAGTGCGTCGCGTTCACGCGGTTTTTCTGCATTGCGGCGATGACCTTCGTCTGGTTGAGCTCGGCGATCTCTTCGATCTCGGCAAAGCGGGGCTTGAGCTCATCGAGCACGGTCTCGCCGAAGGCGAGCACCTTTTTGCTCACACCGAGCGACAAATACATTTCCTCTCTGTTCATTTTTCCTCCTCCGGCGTGTCGGGAAATTCGACGCCGTTGCACATCAGAATAAACCGCAACGGATAGTCGCGGTCCAAATAGTTTTTGCTGTACCATTCATAGGTCGCGGCGGGCAGCTGGCGCAGCTCGCCCGCTTCCGTGCGGAAGAGCTCGAAGGTCTGTCGGTCGCCCGAGAGCAGCGCACCTAAAAGCTCACCCTGCTTTTCTTCATAGAGACGCGCGAAGCACGCGTCCATGATGGCTGCGCAGGCGCGCTCATCGTCCGTGCCGTAGTCCTCGCGGTGCGCGAGCCAGTAGAGAAATTCGCGCGGGTCGAGATCCAGATGCGTCGTGACCTGCGAGAGCTTGTAAAAGGCGGCCTTGTCCTGCCGCTTCAGAATGTCGATGAGGTAGGCGACGAGCTGCTCGTCCAGCTCCACGCAGTCGCAGAAGACCTCGAACGCGTGCTTGCCCACATCGGGATCGGGCGCGGACGCGGCGGCCGGCGGCGCTTCCCCGGCTTTCTCCGGCTTTGCCGCGGCGGTGAGCAGCTTCAGCAGCGCGCGGGAAAATTCTTCTTCACTGAAATCGTCGAACATCGCCTCGTCCGGCGTATCTCCGGCGCTTTTGGCGCACAGGCGCACAAAGTCCGGCACACTCAGATCTTTCAGCGCGCTTTGCAGCTGCGCGGCGCGCTCCTCGGTGGTATCGGCGGTGAGCGCAAGCTCCGGCGGCGCGGGCATCGTGCCCTCGCACAGCGCGCTCATATAATGTAAGTAGCGTTCACACAGCTCCATTGCCGCGCCCCCTTGGTCCATAATCCTTAATAAATTATCATACGGCGGCAGAAAAAGCAACTGCAAATCAAAGAAAGCCGCTAAATGCGGCTTTCTTCCTGCAATTTCTGCGCCAGCAGCGCACGGTTTTCCTGCAAACGCGTGTCGCTCGGCGCGAGTGAGAGCGCTTTTTCCGCGCTGTTCAGCGCGCTCTCCCATTGGCCGAGGTGAAAATATGCGATGCTCAGCAGGTCGTAGGGGAAGCTGCCCCACGCGAACGGCTCGCAGATGTACGTGCGCGGCCGTTCGGTGATCGTGAGCGCACGGTTTACCATAAAAATGACGCCGCACCAGTCTTTTTGCCGGTAGAGCAGGTCGGCAAACTCCAGATATGGCTCGCGCAGGTGCGGCGCCTCCGCGATGGCACGGTGCAGCCAGAGCGCGGCTTCGTCCTCGCGCCCCAAGTGCCGCAGGCAGCGTGCGATGTAGCGCATCGAGGCGCAGCGCTCGTCGCGCCAGACGGCCTGCGGCATCGCCAGATGACCGCACAGCGTTTCGATGGCCTTCGCCCACTCGCCGCGGAACAGATACTCGCGGCCGAGATAGTGGCGGTTGCGGTCATTTTGCGGGTCCTCCCGCACGGCCAGCTCTAAAAGCGGCAGGTATTGCCCGCGCGACTTTTCTGGGTCCGGGTGATGGTCAAGCTGCACGCCCTCGGCCTCAGCGAAACGCTCGCCGTCCCCGCCCGTGTATTGCAGGACCTCGTGCACCGGATTCACCCAGCGGTAGCAGCCGTTTTTGTGGATCTTATCTGCCCAGAAGACGCAACCCTCGCGCCCGTCGGACAGAAAGCTCCACGTGTAGCGGTAGCGGGCGCGCGTCGTATCCGGCTGCCACGCTGCTTCAAGCGCTTTGCGCCAGCCGGGGCGGAACTGCTCGTCAAGGTCGATGCAGCAGCAGATATCGGCCTCCTTGGGGATGAGCCTCAGCGATTCGTTGCGCGCGACGTCAAAACGCCACGGCGAGATAAGCTTCTGCTCAACGTGCGCGCCGTGCGCCCTGAGCTTTTCGGCCGTATCGTCCGTCGATCCGGTATCGAGCACGCAGATATCGTCCGCTTCGGACATCGAGTCCATGAAGCGGTCTGCGAACTGCGACTCGTTTTTACAGATGGCGTAAACACAGACACGGTAGGAAACGGTGACCACCTTCCTATTTTAATATGTATGGCGGCGCGGTGAGCGCCGCCATGGTTCAGGTCGCAAGCAGACCTGCCGCGCGCAGATTCGCCAGCAGCGCGTTGAACTGCTCGACGACGTCCTCTGTGCCGACTGCATCTGCAATCGCTGCCGCCGTGCGGGTATCACTCGGACCGGTGGGGCCGGTAGGACCAGTAGGACCAGTAGGACCAGTAGGACCAGTAGGACCAGTAGGACCAGTAGGACCGGTGGGACCCTGCGGTCCGTCGCTGCCGACAGGCCCCTGCGGACCGGTGGGCCCGGTGGGTCCGGCAACCCCGGCCAGACCTTGGGGTCCTGTCGGACCGGCGGGACCTGCTGCACCCGTGGGACCTGCCGCACCTTGCGGTCCTGCGGGGCCCACGGCGCCCGCGGGACCCTGCAGCCCCTGCGCACCCTGCGGCCCAACGGGGCCGGTGGGACCTACGGCGCCTGCCGCGCCGGGAATGCCCTGGAGCCCCTGAACGCCCTGCGGTCCGGTCGGACCCTGTGGGCCGGGAACACCCTGGATGCCCTGGACGCCCTGCGGACCGGTCGGACCGATCACGCCGGGCGCGGGATACGGCGGAAACGGCGGCGGAGGCGGCACGGGACGGGGCGGCAGGCAGCAGTCACAGCTACAATGATTCTGAAAACGGTTGATGACGATCACCCTCCTCTGCTTCCTTGCAGGATAGCTCCTGCGCTCCATTCTATGCCGCGCCGCGGCCGGTGTGCGCGCGGACGTTTGTGCACTTTCTGTAAACGATGGCGAAAATTCTTGCAAGGACGGGGGCGGTATGCTAACATAATACAATATGTAATAAAATTTCGCAGATAAGGAGAGATGCTCATGCGAAAAAAATGGCTGATTTTGATCCTTCTGGCGCTCGCGCTGCTCATCATGCTCGTCCTGCGCCTGACAGGGTCTCATGATAAAAATGACCCGGTAGATGCCGATACGCAGGACCAGACCGCCCAGACGGATGAGAATAATACGGCTGACAGCAGCGCGGATGACGCGGCGAAGGAGCAGCTCGGCTCGCTGACGGCGAATGAGAACGGCGGCGTGGATATCACCGTGACGGCGGAGGATGGCTCAATCAAGACCTATACCTTTACCGACGTCGCCTCCGACGCGTGGTACGCGCAGGCGGTCGATTATGTCGTTTCCACCGGCGTGATGAGCGGCGATGAGGATCAAAATCTCTTCCGCCCCGAATACGGCGTGGAGCGCTCACAGTTCGCAGTCATCATGTACCGCTTTGCCGGCGGCACACCGGCGGCGGCGGAGGCGTCGTTCAGCGACCTCACGGGTGATGAGTGGTACTATGAATATGTCAAGTGGATGGTCGGCAAGGGACTGATGGGCGGCAACGGCGGCGCATTTGATCCCGGCGGCTTCCTTTCCTGCGAGCAGGCGCTCATTGTGCTCTATCGCCTTGCGGGGGAGCCGGCCATCACCGGCACGCTTGAAGACTATCCTTACGCGCCTAAGGTGTCGGCAAGCGGCAAGGATGCCGTGACCTGGGCGTGGAACAGCGGGCTCATCACGGAGAAGGAGTGCGTCTGGTACCCGACGCAGGCCGTCAGCCGCGCGCAGGTCGCGCTGCTGCTGATGCGCTATGACACTTTGATCGGCCGGAACGCGGCGTAAACGCATAAACGGAAAAAATGCGGGCATCCTGTTCTTGCGGGAATGCCCGCAAACCATTGAAAATGCTTGCTTTTGCGGCGTTTGTAAAGAGTCGGACAAGAAAAATATCGAAAAAAGTAAAATTAACTGTTGACAAACGGGGGATAGGGTGTTAAGATAACACCTGTTCCGCGAATGGA
>URQY01000054.1 GCA_900550165.1 uncultured Eubacteriales bacterium | reverse complement strand
CGCCGAACGGAACCTGCGTTGTGTCATATAACGAAGATTACGGAATCATTCTCACCTGGAGCGGAAAAGCCGCCCCAACTACGCCTGAATACCCGTTTAATACAAACGTAAAGGATTTCTTCCCGCTTCTATATGGTACAGCTTTCTGGAACGATATGAAAGATAAGACAAACTTTGAGTTTGACTCCAGATGTCCGGATTCGAAATATGTCCCGGCTATTTCCGAAGCAATCGAAAAGCTGAACAACAGTCTTTTACAGCAGCCAGACTGTACCTGGGCCTATCTCGGCAGCGGAAAAGATGGGCAAGAAGCAAATCGGTATCTCTTCTGGACATCTCTGAACACGAACAAAGTCGGAGTCGGGAAAAATATTCCCGTAATTATTCAAACCGGCAACGGGAAATATTATGTTTCTGAAACCACGACCGGCAAGCGAAATGGCAAGAACTATGTCACCATCTCAAAATCACTTGAGCGGGCCGAGTATAAGGAAGTTCTAAAAAATGGAGAAGAGTATTCCACCTTGGAAGCAGCCTACGACGCCTATCTCAAAGCCTTGGAGGATTCCAAGTATGATTCGGTTCGCCAGCCTTAAAGGTATATGAACAACCCGCGTAATGTATTGGATGGGACACCACAAACCAATCCGCGCAGCAGATCGGCGAGGATAAATTGGAGAATGCACTCTGTTGCTTCCTCATCAATTACTTCATGGTGGAAATCATCAAACACATGGAAGAAAAAAGCTCAGACTTGCGTCTGAGCTTTTTTGCGTCTTACGGAAGAGAGGATCAGGAGAGGATCGCGCGGTCGTTGGCGAACTCGTCGCCGCTGGCCTTGGTGAACTGCTCAAGAAGGTCGGGCACGGTGAGCTTTTTCTTTTCTTCGCCGGCGATATCGAGGATGATGCGGCCCTCATGCAGCATGATGAGGCGATTGCCGTACTGGATGGCGTCGCGCATATTGTGCGTGATCATCAGCGTGGTGAGCTGACCCTCGCGCACGATGCGGTCGGTCAGCTCCATGACCTTGGCGGCGGTCTTCGGGTCGAGCGCGGCGGTGTGCTCGTCGAGCAGCAGGAGCTTGGGACGCTTGAGTGTCGCCATCAGCAGCGTGAGCGCCTGACGCTGGCCGCCGGAAAGCGTTGCGACCTTGGTGGAAAGACGAGATTCAAGGCCGAGACCCAAATCACCGAGCAGCTTGCGGTACTGCTCCTTTTCCTCCCTGGTCACGCCCCAGGCAAGCCCGCGGCGCTGGCCGCGGCGGGCGGCGAGAGCGAGGTTCTCCTCGATCTGCATCGAGGGGGCGGTGCCCATCATCGGGTCCTGGAACACGCGGCCGATGAACGCCGCGCGCTTGTGCTCGGGGAGGTTGGTGACGTCGCTGCCGTCGATGATGACCTTGCCGGAGTCGACGAAGAACGTGCCGGCGGTGGCATTGAGCATCGTGGACTTGCCCGCGCCGTTGCCGCCGATGACGGTGACGAAGTCGCCGTCGTGCAGCGTGACGCTCAGACCGCTCAGCGCGGTCTTGGCGTTGATGGTGCCGGGATTAAAGGTTTTGTAGAGCTCCTTGAGTTCAAGCATTCTCGCGGCCTCCCTTCTTGCCCTGCGCGGTGTGGCGGAACATCTTGCTCTTCCAGTAGGGAATGGCAAGGAAGACGGCCACGATCAGCGCGGTGATGAGCTTTAAGTCGTTGGTATTCAGGCCCAGCTGGAGCACGACCTGCAGCACGATATAGTAGATGATCGCGCCGATGGATACGGCAAAGAGCTTGAGACCGAAGTTCATGAAGACCTTGCCGAAGATGACCTCGCCGATGATGACGGCGGCAAGGCCAATGACGATGGCGCCGCGGCCCATGTTGATATCGCTCGAGCCCTGATACTGCGCAAGCAGCGCGCCGGAAAGGGCGACAAGGCCGTTGGAGAGCATCAGGCCGAGCACGATGTTGGAGTTGGTGTTGATGCCCTGCGCGCGCGCCATGTTAGGATTCGCGCCGGTGGCGCGAAGGGAGCTGCCCTTTTCGGTGCCGAAGAACCAGTACAGCGCCGCGATGACCGCGGCGGTGAAGAGAAGCAGCAGCGGCAGCGGGTTATTGAGCGAGAGCTCGCGCACATAGCGCTGCGAAAGCAGCAGCGGGTATTTATCAACGCTGAGCGCCTGGTTTGCCTTGCTGTCCATGATGCGCAGGTTGATCGAATACAGCGCAAGCTGCGTCAGGATACCGGCAAGGATGGCCGGAATGCCGCAGCGCGTGTGGAACAGACCGGTGATGAGGCCGGCAAGCATACCGGCGAGCATCGCGCACAGCAGGGCGATCCAGGGATTGAAGCCGCCGCGGATCAGCATGACGCACACGGCGCCGCCGGTCGCCAGCGAGCCGTCGACGGTCAGATCCGCCACATCCAGAATGCGGAAGGTGATGTAGACGCCGATGGCCATGATGCCCCAGGCAAGGCCCTGAGCGGCTGCGCCGGGCAGGGCGTTCATCAGCGAAGTCAGAAAACTCATGGGATCTCTCCTCCTATCTCTTGTTGAGGCAGGAACGGGCCGAGCCCGTCCCTGCCTGCGGGGGAAGTGATAAAATTACTCTTCGATGGCGGTGTAGCCGTCCAGCGGGGTGATGCCGAGCGTCTCGCACATGGAGGCGTTGTACTTCGGGGTGGCCTCGGTGAACTCGATGGGCATTTCGGAAATGTCAGCCTCGCCGGTCAGGATCTTGGCGGCCATCTTGCCGGTGGTCACACCCAGGTCATAGTAGCTGATGGAGAGGGTCGCGACGCCGCAGCCCTTGCAGATGCCCTCTTCGCCGCAGATGGCGGGAACGCCCGCGGGAACGAGCACGTTCGCGATGGCCTCGGTGTTGGAGGCGGCGGTGTTATCGGTGGGGATGTAGACAACGTCGGAGTAGTCGGCGGCGGACTGGGTCACGGAGGCGACGTCGTTCGTGTCGGTGAAGGCGAACTCCTGGGTCTCAATGCCCTTGTCGGAGAGGTACTTGGCGACCTCTTCGATCTGGTAGCGGGAGTTGGGCTCGGCGGAGCAGAACAGCAGGCCGACCTTCGTGGCCTCGGGGAACCACTCGGTGATCATGTTGGCCTGAGCCTCAAGGTCGGCGAGGTCGGAGGTGCCGGAGATGTTGCCGCCGACGGTGCCGCTGAAGTCGTCGATGTCAAGGGCAACGCCGTAAGCGGTGATGGAGGTGCCGAGGATGGGGATGTCGCTCGTGGCGGCAGCGGCGGCGGTCAGCGCGCCGGTGGCGTTCGCCATGATGAGATCCACACCGTCGGAAACGAAGCCATTGACGATGGTGGAGCAGTTGGCGCTGTCGCCGGAGGCGTTCTTGTTCTGAAATTCGACCTGGCCGGGCAGCGCCTCATTCAGCGCGTCGATGAAGCCCTGGGTGGCAGCGTCGAGCGCATCGTGCTGCACGAGCTGGCAGATGCCGACGGTGTACTTCGTGCCTTCGCCGTCGGTGCTGCCCTGATTGTCGTCCTGTGCGGCCTTATCGCCGCAGCCGGTCAGACCCACGCTCAGGCTGAGAACGAGGGCAAGAGAGGCAACAAGAGAAATGATGCGTTTGGTGTTCATGCTTTTTTTCCTCCAATTTTTATTTCTCGCTGATGATAACAATAAAACCCGCTGTAAGGACTTGTGGTCCATACGGCGGGTTCCTTGACTCAACTCTTTTTGAAGTGACCTTCAAGTGTTGGTTCGAAAGACCTTTCAGCTACGGGCATCACAAATCGCTCTTACCTTGTTCTTAAAGTAAAAGTAAGAGTAATAGTAAAAGCGATAGGCAATGCTGCTTACAACAGTCTTCATCACACAAGCTCCGGGTCCTTTCAAAAAGGATGGTAGTAATATAGCACACACAAAAATGGCCGTCAATAGCATTTTTATCCAAAAAACACTATTTATGTAGGAATTTGGCAGGGCACAGCACCGAAAAGTATGCTATTTGCATTAGGAAACGGCATGGGTGTGCTCGCAAAGCTCATTGATCTTCTGCTGCAAGCCCTTAAAATCGTCAAACGCTTCGGGCCGGCGGCGCGGGTCGCGCAGCAGCGCCGCGGGGTGGTAGACGGCCATCATCTGGAAGCCGTTCTTTTCAAACCACTGGCCGTGCTCGCGCGTGATCTTGAAGTCGGGCTTGATGAGGCGCATGGCCGCGATGCGCCCGAGGCAGACGATGATCTTCGGCCGCAGCAGCGCGACCTGACGGCGAAGATACCCGATGCAGGCGTCCTGCTCCACGCCCAGCGGGTCGCGGTTTTCCGGCGGGCGGCACTTGACGATGTTGGCGATATACACGTCCTCACGCTTGAGACCGATGATCTCGAGCATATCGTCGAGCAGATGACCGGCCCTGCCGACGAACGGCACGCCCTGCGCGTCCTCGTTCGCGCCGGGACCCTCGCCGATGAATAAGACCTCGGCATTCCGGCTGCCGACGCCGAAGACGACGTTCGTGCGCGTTTCCCACAGCGAGCACTCGCGGCAATTTTCACAATCGTGCTCCAAAGCTTCCCAGGTATCAGGCATAATGTTGTTCTCCTGTCGATTTTTTGCCATTTTACCATGATTCGCCGCGCTTTGCAACGCACGCGGCACGCATTTTTCCATCTGCGCGAGCCATACTGAAAAAAACGGACGCGGAGGGACGCATGGAAGTGATCTGGTATTGGCTTGCCTACAGCTTTCTGGGCTATTGCCTCGAAAAGATATTTGCTGCCGTGACGCGGTCGAGCCACCGGCTGCGGCGGTGCTTTGTGTTCCTGCCGCTGTGCCCGGTGTACGGCCTTGCGATGCTCGCGGTGCTGGCGCTGGGAACGGAAAATCTGCCGCACCTGTGGGAGCGGATGGCCCTCGGCGCGTTTGCGGCGACGGTGGTGGAATACGCGGTGCACTGGGGCTATGAAACGCTCTTCGGTGTGCAGTTTTGGGACTATTCCTCGACCAAATGTGATGTGAATGGGCGCGTCTGCCTGCCGTTTTCCCTCTGCTGGGGCATTTTATCGGCGCTTGCCGTGCGGTATGTGCAGCCTGTTTTGAAAGACTATGCCGCGCGTCTCCCGGCCGGGGCTGCGGCGCTCGCGATGTTCCTTGTCGTGCTCGACGGCATCCTGACTGCCCGCGTCCTGCTCGTGACGCGCGATATCGACGCCCTGACGCCGCGAACGCTGATACGTCTCAGAAGGCGGACCGCATAGCGATCCGCCTTCTTCGTGGCTTACAGATGCTTTTCGATCCAGCTCCACAGGTCGTTATAAACAACGGCGCGGCAGTCCTCGTTCAGGATCTCGTGCCGCAGCCCCTCGTAGAGCTTCAGCTCGAGGTCGCGCACACCGGCGCGGCGGAAGGCGTTGTACGCGCGCCTGACGCCCTTACCCATCTCGCCGACGGGATCCTTGTCGCCCGCGATGAAGAGAATGGGGGTGTTGAGATTCATCGAGTTGATGTTTTTCTGCGCGCTGACAAAGCGGATGCCGCCGAGCATCTCGTAGAAGAGGCCGATGCTCGCCTTCTGCCCGCAGAGGGGATCGGCGATATAGGCGTCGACATTGTTTTCGCTCACGCTGAGCCAGTCGACTTCGGTGCGGTTGGGGGCAAAGGCCTTGTTGTAAGCGCCGAAGGCCAGATTTTCGACGCGCGGGGAGTGCGCGTCAAAGCCGTGGCGCCTGCCTGCGGCCCCGGCGATGGCGCGCCCGCCCGCGACGACCGCGGGAGACTGATGTCCCGTGCCCATGATGATGGCGGCGTCCACGGTGCCGGGATATCGGATGAGATAGGTGCGCGTCAGAAACGAGCCCATCGAGTGGCCCATGAGGAAATAGGGCACATCGGGGTATTTTTCCTTCGTGCGGCAGCGCAGGGCGTACATATCGTCCACAACGTGCGTCCAGCCGTTGCGCGGGCCGAAGTAGAGCGTGTCTGCATCCTTTTCGGCGGAAAGTCCGTGGCCGAGGTGGTCGTTTGCTACAACGGCAAAGCCGTGCTCGGTCATGAACTCCGCAAACGGCGCGTAGCGCATACCGTACTCCGCCACGCCGTGCGCGATCTGTAAAACGCCGATGATCTCCTGATTTTCGGGCGTCCACTCCGCCGCGTGAATGCGCGAGGAGCCGTCGGACGAGGAATAGTAAAATTCCCTGCAAATAGCCATGGCGCAAAACCCTCCTGCATGGTATAATCTTATCCATTAGTATAGCATAAGACAGTCCAAATGAACAAGGGGGTATCTTCATGCAGCGGTATATTTTGGCGCTCGATCAGGGCACGACCAGCTCGCGCGCGATCCTGTTCGGGCGCGACGGCAGCGTCGGCGGCCACGCCCAGCAGCCGTTTCCGCAGTATTATCCGCAGCCCGGCTGGGTCGAGCACGACCCGAACGAGATCTGGGAGAGCGAGCGCGCCGTCGCCGCGCAGGTGCTGCGCGGATCGGACCTTGGCCGCGCGGTCGCGGCGGTCGGCATCACGAACCAGCGCGAGACGACGATCCTGTGGGACCGCGCGACCGGCGAGCCTATCCACAACGCCATCGTCTGGCAGTGCCGCCGCACGGCGGATATCGCGGACGCGCTGCGCGAGAAGCGCGGCGTGAGCGAGCTGGTGGCGGAGAAGACCGGCTTGCAGATCGACGCCTATTTTTCCGCGACGAAGATCAGATGGCTGCTCGACCACGTGCCCGGCGCGCGGGAACGGGCGGAGCGCGGCGAAATTTTATTCGGCACGGTGGAGACGTGGCTCATCTGGAAGCTGACGGGCGGTAAGGTCCATGTGACGGACTACTCCAATGCCAGCCGCACGATGCTCTTCAACATCCACACGCTTTCGTGGGACAAGGAGCTTTGCGCCCTGCTCGACATCCCAATGAACATCCTGCCGCGCCCAGTGTCGAACTCCGAGGTTTACGGCACGGTGGCGGAGGGCATCGAGGGGCTGGAAGCGCTCGCGGGCGTGCCGATCTGCGGCGCGGCGGGCGACCAGCAGGC
>URQY01000053.1 GCA_900550165.1 uncultured Eubacteriales bacterium | reverse complement strand
CCCATTGCATCGGGCGTTTTCCGCCTGCGCCTGACGGGTGACACCTCGGCCATCACCGCGCCGGGGCAATTTCTTGAGCTGAAGCTGCCGGGCTTTTTCCTGCGCAGGCCCATCTCCATCTGCGATTGGGACGAAAAGAGCGTCACGCTCCTATATAAAGTAGTCGGCGGCGGAACGGACTGGCTCTCCCGCTGCACGCCGGGACAGGCGCTCGATGCGCTCTCGGGTCTCGGCAACGGCTTCGACGTTGCCGCCTGCGGCGAAACAACGCTCCTTGCGGGCGGCGGCATCGGCGCAGCGCCGCTTTACGGCCTTGCCAAGCGGCTTCTCGACGCGGGCACGACATCCGTCGCGCTGCTGGGCTTCAACACATCAGCCGACGTTTTTTATGAGCAGGAATTCCGATCTCTCGGCATCAAAACCGTCATCGTAACAGCGGACGGCAGCTATGGCACGCGCGGCTTTGTGACCGACGCGCTGCCCGAGCGGTTCGACACCGTCTGCGCCTGCGGTCCGATGCCGATGCTCAAGGCGCTCTGCGCAAAGACGGACAAGCCCGGCCAGATCAGTCTGGAAGCGCGCATGGGCTGCGGCTTCGGCGCGTGCATGGGCTGCACGATCGACACGGTAAACGGCCCCAAGCGCGTCTGCCGCGAGGGTCCTGTATTCCGAAGGGAGGAACTCAAATGGTAACGACGAATATCACGCTCTGCGGTCTTCCCCTCGACAATCCCGTCATCCCCGCCAGCGGCACATTTGGTTACGGCTATGAGTTCGCGGAGCTGTACGATATCAACTGCCTCGGCACGTTCTCCTTCAAGGGAACGACCGGGGAGCCGCGCCTCGGCAATCCCCAACCGCGCATCGCCGAGATGCAAAGCGGTGTGCTCAACGCCGTGGGCCTTCAGAACCCCGGCGTGGACGCGGTCATCGCCGAGGAGCTTCCCAAGCTCGCGCGCGTTTTCCACAAGCCTGTCATGGCAAATATCAGCGGCTTTTCGCTCGATGAATATGTCGAGGTCTGCCGGAAGCTCGACGCCTGCCCGCAGGTCGGCTGGCTTGAGGTGAACATTTCCTGCCCCAACGTCCACGGCGGCATGAGCTTCGGCACCGACCCCAAGGCCGCCGCGTCGGTCACGCGCGCGGTGAAAGACGCGGTCAAAAAGCCCGTCATCGTCAAGCTCTCCCCCAACGTCACGAGCATTGCGGACATTGCGCGCGCCTGTGAGGACGCAGGCGCGGACGGTATCAGCCTCATCAATACCGTCATGGGTATGCGCATCGACCCCAGAACGAAGCGCCCGCTGCTTGCCAACGGCACGGGCGGAATGTCCGGTCCCGCGATCTTCCCGCTCGCCGTGCGCATGGTCTGGCAGGTTTACGAAGCGGTGCGCATCCCCGTCGTTGGTCTCGGCGGCGTGATGAGCGCCGAGGACGTCATCGAGCTGATGCTCGCGGGCGCAACGGCGGTCGAGGTCGGCGCTGCCAACCTTGTCGATCCCTTCGCCTGCCGCCGCATCGTCGAGGACCTGCCCCGCGTCATGCAGAAATACAACATCAACGATTTGAACGATATCATAGGAGGTGCCCACCATGGGTAAGGACGTTATCATCGCACTGGACTTTGACAGCAAGGAAAAAGCGCTCGCGTTTCTCGACCGCTTCACCGGCGAGAAGCCGTTCGTGAAGATCGGCATGGAGCTCTTCTATGCCGAGGGCCCCGCTATCGTGCGCGAGATCAAGGCGCGCGGGCATAAAATTTTTCTCGACCTCAAGCTGCACGACATCCCCAACACCGTGAAAAAGGCCATGGCCGTGCTCTCCGCCCTCGATGTGGACATGGTCAACCTTCACGCCCCCGGTACGCGCGCGATGATGTCTGCCGCACTCGAGGGTCTCACCCGCGCGGACGGCACGCGTCCGCTGCTCATCGCCGTCACGCAGCTCACCTCCACGAGCCAGCAGAGCATGGAGGATGAGATCGGCATCCACCGTCCCCTTGAGGAAGTGGTCATCGACTACGCAAAAAATGCCATGGCCGCCGGTCTTGACGGCGTGGTCTGCTCCCCGCTCGAGGCCGGGCGCATCCATGAATCCTGCGCGAAGGAATTTGTTACCGTCACCCCCGGCATCCGCTTTGCCGACGCGAAGGCGGACGATCAGGTGCGCATCACCACGCCCGCAAGGGCGCGCGAGATCGGCTCGGACTACATCGTTGTCGGCCGCCCCATCACGCAGGCGGAGGACCCCGTCGCCGCCTACCGCCGCTGTGTCAGCGAGTTCGTGGGGTAAAAATGAGCTGGGATATCATCTTATTTGATCTGGACGGCACGCTGACTGAGTCCGGCCCCGGCATCATGAAGGCCGGGCAGTACGCCCTGCGTGCCTTCGGCATCGAGCGCGACTGGCGCGAGTTGTCGTTTTTCGTCGGCCCGCCGCTGAGCGAGACCTTCGCGCGCTTTGTCCCTGCGCAGGACGTGGACGCCGCGGTCGCAAAATTCCGCGAATACTACCAAAAGGACGGGTGGCTCGACAACGCCCCCTACCCCGGCATCCCGGAGCTGCTTGCGCACCTGAAGGCGCAGGGCAAGCGGCTCTTCGTCGCCACATCGAAGCTCGACACCATGGCCGTGCGCATCGTCGAGCACTTTGGGCTCATGCCGTACTTTGAAGCCGTCTGCGGCGCGCCCGCGGGCGACAAGGAGGCAGGAAAAAAGGTCAATGTCGTCAAGGCCGCGCTGAAATCTGCCGGCTGTGACGAGCTCTCCCGCGCCGTGATGATCGGCGACCGCGAGCACGACGTCATCGGCGGCCACCTCGCAGGGCTCGAGGTCATCGGCGTGCTCTACGGCTACGGCAGCCGCGAAGAGCTGACCGCCGCCGGCGCCGACTACATCAGCGAAACACCCGATACTTTGGAAACACTGATCTTGTCAATCGACTGATCATTTGAAAGGAGAAGAGATAGAAATGGAGCATTTGGAACGCAGCATCGCAGAGGGCCTGCTCTCCATCCGCGCGGTCTTTTTCCGCCCGGACGAGCCCTTCACCTGGGCCAGCGGCATCAAGAGCCCTGTCTACTGTGACAACCGCTTGATCCTGACCGCGCCCGAGGTGCGCACACAGGTGGAAAGCGCGCTGTGCGAGCTCATCCGCACCGATTACCCCGACGCGGAGGTCCTGATGGGCACAAGCACGGCTGGCATCGCGCACGCGGCCATCGTCGGCCACATGATGGGCCTGCCGATGGGCTATGTGCGCGCGTCCGGCAAGGACCACGGCCGCCAGAACCAGATCGAGGGCCGCCTTGAGCCGGGCCAGAAGGTCGTCGTCATCGAGGACCTCATCTCCACCGGCGGAAGTGTTCTGGACGTTGTGAATGTCCTGCGTGAAGCGGGCGCGGAGGTACTGGGCGTTGCGAGCATCTTCACCTACGGTATGCAGAAGGGCCTTGACCGCCTCGCCGCCGCCAACGTGAAGAACCACAGCCTGACCAACTTTGACGTCATCGCCGCTGTCGCGGCAGAGCAGGACTACATCCACCCCGACGATGTTGCGCGGCTCATCCGCTTCCGCAACGACCCGTCGGATGAATCCTGGATCAGCGCAGGCAAGCAGGCATAAGACTCTTCAACCAAAAAGAGAGGCAAACGCATGAGCGTTTGCCTCTCTTTTTTCGTCTGTCGGTTTTCAGCGCTCCGTCACGCCGCTTCCCTCTTCTGCGTCGAGCTCACGGCGCTCCTCGATGGCCTCCTGCAGGATCATGTCCTTGACCTTCATGAGGCGGATGGTGTTGGCGCGCTCGTTTTCGTCGAGCTTCATCGTGATATACTTGATGCTCTGCTGCATCTGCGGGATCTTGACGTACTCGAGCGCGTTGACGCGCCTTCTTGTGCGCTCGATCTCGGCAGCGAGCAGCTGCGTCGCCTTCTCGACCTCGGCAAGGCGCAGAAGGTCGGGCAGGATGGCGCCCAGCTCACGCACGGCATCATCGAGCTCGCCGCTCGTCTGGGCGAAGCCGTAGGGGTAGATGTCCCCGCCGTCCTCGCTTGCGAGCTTGAATTCATAGCGCGGCACCTCGACGCTCATCACGTTCTGGCTGCTCGTTTCAAGCGAAACGCTCTGCCGCGGGCTGAGCAGCGCCTGCTCGAGCATCTCCGGCGACATGAGCGCGCTCGCCACGGTGAAGGAGCCGTAGGCCCTTGTGAGCGACTGCTCGACCTTTTCGCGCAGGGCGCGGTCCTCGCGCACGACCTCCATGAACTGCTTCATCAGCTCGTCGCGTTTGTCCTTGAGGAGCTTGTGCCCACGCTGGGCGGTGCGCAGACGCGCCTTGAGGCGCGTGAGCTCCATGCGGGTGGGATTGACAGTGGTCGCAGGCACGTTTCTCCCCCCTTACTCGTCTTTTTTGAGATACTTGTCGATATATTCCGGCTTGATGCGCTTGAGCTCGCTGCGCGGCAGGATGGACAAAAGCTCCCAGCCGAGGTCGAGCGTCTGCTCGATGGAGCGGTTTTCATCGCTCCCCTGTGCAACGTAGCGCTTTTCAAACTCGTCGGCGAACTTGGCGTACAGCAGGTCCGTCGGGCTGAGCGCCGCCTCGCCGAGGATCGACATGAGTTCCTTGTTCTCCTTACCGGTCGCGTAGGCGGCGAAGAGCTGATTCATCGTGCCGGAATGGTCCTCGCGCGTCTTGCCCGCGCCGATGCCCTTGTCCTTGAGACGCGACAGGCTCGGCAGCACATCGACCGGCGGATTGATACCGCGGCGGTACAGCTCGCGCGAGAGGATGATCTGCCCCTCGGTGATATAGCCCGTCAGGTCGGGGATGGGGTGAGTCTTGTCGTCCTCGGGCATCGTGAGGATAGGGATCATCGTGATCGAGCCGTCCTTGCCGACCTGACGCCCCGCACGCTCGTACATCGTCGCAAGGTCGGTGTAGAGGTAGCCGGGATAGCCGCGGCGGCCGGGGACCTCCTTCTTCGCCGCGCTGATCTCGCGCAGGGCCTCGGCGTAGTTCGTGATATCCGTCAGGATGACGAGCACGTGCATCCCGCAGTCAAAGGCCAGGTATTCCGCGGCGGTGAGCGCCATGCGCGGCGTTGCGATACGCTCAACGGCGGGGTCGTTGGCAAGGTTGGTAAAGAGCACCGTGCGGTCGATGGCGCCGGTGCGCTTGAATTCGTTGACGAAGTATTCAGACTCTTCAAACGTGATGCCGATGGCCGCAAAGACGACGGCAAAGTTGCTCTCGCCGTCCAGCACCTTTGCCTGCCGCGCGATCTGCGCGGCTAACTGCGCGTGCGGCAGGCCCGAGCCGGAGAAGATAGGCAGCTTCTGCCCGCGCACCAGCGTGTTCAGGCCGTCGATGGTGGAAATACCGGTCTGGATGAACTCGTTGGGGTAATTGCGCGCCGCGGGATTCATCGCAAGGCCGTTGATGTCGCGATGCTCATCGGCGATGATGGCGGGGCCGCCGTCGATGGGCTGGCCCATGCCGTTGAACACGCGGCCCAGCATATCGCCGGACACGCCCAGCTGCAGGGGGTGGCCCAGGAAGCGGACCTTGGCGTCCGCCAGATTGATACCGGCGGCGGACTCAAAGAGCTGGACCACGGCGGCGTCGCCATTGACCTCCAGCACCTTGCCCCGGCGGAGGGAGCCGTCATGCAGCTCGATCTCCACCAGTTCGTCATAGGTGACGTTTTCCACCATGCGGACCATCATCAGAGGGCCGCTGATCTCCTCAACGGTTTTATATTCACGGATCATTCGTCGTCCCCTCCTTTGGCTGCAATGGCAGCGATCTGCTGCTCCATATCAGACTGGATCTGATCATAAACCGCCGCGTATTCCTCGGCAGGCACGCTCTTGGCGCGGCCGATCTGCTCACGGGCCGGGATCTGGAACAGTTCCTGGGCGGAAGCGCCCTTGGCGATAGCGTCCCGGCAGAGGACGTCATAGCTGAGAATCATACCCAGCAGCTTCTTCTGCCGCTCGTAGTCGGAGAAGCTATCCACATCCATAAAGGCATTCTGCTGCAGGAAGTCCTCGCGGACCATACGGGCCACCTCCAGCGTCAGCTGGTCGCCGGCGCCCAGAGCGTCCTTACCAACCAGCTGAACGATCTCGTTCAGGCTGGCCTCGTTTTGCAGGATGCCCATAGCCTTGGTGCGGTCCCGCATGAACTCGGGGCCGAGATTTTCGTCAAACCACGGCTTCAGGGAGTCCAGATACAGGGAATAGGAGCTCAGCCAGTTGATGGCCGGGAAATGACGCTTGTAGGCCAGAGAGGAGTCCAGTGCCCAGAACACCTTGACGATCCGCATGGTGGCCTGAGAAACCGGCTCGGACAGGTCGCCGCCGGGAGGGGACACGGCGCCCACAGCCGTCAGGCTGCCCCGGCGCTCGTCGGAGCCGATGCACTCCACGCTGCCGGCACGCTCGTAGAACTGGGCCAGACGGGAGGCCAGATACGCGGGGTAGCCTTCCTCGCCGGGCATCTCTTCCAGACGGCCGGACATCTCACGGAGGGCCTCTGCCCAGCGGGAGGTAGAGTCGGCGATAACAGCTACATCGTAACCCATGTCGCGGAAATACTCCGCGATGGTGATACCGGTATACACAGACGCCTCACGGGCGGCCACGGGCATATCGGAGGTGTTGGCGATCAGCACCGTCCGCTTCATCAGGCTTTCGCCGGTGCGGGGGTCCTTCAGCTCCGGGAACTCCCGCAGAACGTCGGTCATCTCGTTGCCGCGCTCGCCGCAGCCGATGTAAACCACGATGTCCACATCAGACCACTTTGGCAACTGGTGCTGCACCACGGTCTTGCCAGAGCCGAAGGGGCCGGGGACTGCCGCCGTGCCGCCCTTGGCGATGGGGAACATGGTATCGATGATCCGCTGACCGGAGCACAAGGGCCGCTTGGGGGGATACTTCTTCGTATAGGGACGGCCCACGCGGACGGGCCACTTCTGGAGCATGGTGAGGGGGACTTCCCTGCCGTCCTCGGTTTTGAGGGTGGCGATGGTCTCCGTCACGTTGAAGGAGCCGCTCTGGATGGAGGTGATGGTGCCGCGCATGGTGGGCGGCACCATGATCTTATGGAGCACAACGGCCGTCTCCTGGACCGTGCCCAGGATGTCACCGCCGATGACCTGATCGCCCACCTTGGCCACCGCGTTGAACTCCCACTTCTTCTCGTGGTCCACGGCGGGGACCTCCACGCCGCGGGTGATGCAGGCGCCTACCTTCTCCACGATCTTCTCCAGCGGACGCTGGATGCCGTCATAAATGCCCTCGATCATGCCGGGGCCAAGCTCCACGCTCATAGGCGCGCCGGTGGTCTCCACCTCGGCGCCGGGGCCCAGACCAGAGGTCTCCTCATAGACCTGGATGTTGGCGGTGTCACCCTTCATGGTCAGGATCTCACCAATCAGGCGCTGGGGGCCGACGCGGACCACGTCGGACATATTGGCGTCCGCCAGACCCGTAGCCACCACCAGCGGCCCGGAAACTTTAACAACTTTACCGCTCAAATTCGATAACCTTCTTTCTTCAATTTTACAGAAGGAACAATAGAACTTTTCTGCTCCCCCCGCCTTGGGCGGCGACGCCCGTTTGCGAACCGGCGAGAGGGAATCTAAAG
>URQY01000052.1 GCA_900550165.1 uncultured Eubacteriales bacterium | reverse complement strand
CTCCCAAAGCAGGCGCGCTACCAACTGCGCAACACCCCGTTATGAAGTTAGGCGATCCGGCTGGGCGTATTCTCCCAATGTGGCGCGGTACCAACTCCGCTATACCCGGATATTCAATTTGAGCCATTATATCACGGCGGTGGAAAAAATCAAAGAATTTTTCTGCCTGTGGTCATTATGCGATCAGACCCGCTCTCGCGCCGCTTTCGGCAACCGAAGCAGATCCCATAAAACGAGGCCATCGCAGGGAACAGCGCAGATTGGGCAGGGCTTCTGTCACGAAGCCCTGCTATTATACCGCCTGCCAAGCGCGGATGCAAGCATCATTTGCGATGGGAAGACCGTTTTTCTGCATCTCCGGGGCGGGCGCCCTTCATGGCCTCGTGCTCCCGGCGGATCTCATCGTGCAGCTTTTTGGCGCTCCACGATGCGTTTTCCTCTGTTACGACCGCCTTGAGCGGCACGACGGCACGGCTGCGGCGAAGGGCGGTCAGCAGCCCGTCGAGCTGTGCGCCGGAAAGCTCGCACAGCACCAGCATCTCGTCGGAAAAGCTGCCTTCGTCCGCCTGATCGACAGGGGAGAAGCCCTCGAGCCCGCAGAGATGACCGACCGGCTGATGGAAGTCGGCTGCGTCCACGATGCGTCCGGCGATGCCGAGCTTGAAGAGCGCAAAGCGTATTTTTTGCAGCTTCTGCGTGTCGGTAAAATTAAAAAGCAATGCTGTCGCCATGATCCGGCTCCTTTCCATTCAGCGCTGTTCCTCGGCCTTCTTCGCCATGAGCTCAGGGTCGACACAGAAGTACGTGAATTCGCCCGTGGCGAGAAGCTTTCCACCCTCGCCGAGGATATCCACATCCACAAGACAGGTCGCGCGCCCGCGATGGCGCACCTTTGCGTCTGCGCGCACGACGCCGTGCGTCTGGTTGCGGAGAAAGTGCATCGAGCTTGTCTGCGTCACGTAGGACCGGCCGTCCGAGTGGGCGGCGTAGCCCGTGGCGTTGTCGGCCATCGTGTAAATGGCGCTGCCGTGCACCACGCCGTAGGGGTTCTTGCTTTCGGGGCGGATATTCAGGCGGAAAACGGCGTGGTCGGGCTCAACAAATTCCGATTCGATATGATTATAGACGGCGAAGGCGTTCTTTTCGTCCAGCGCCTCCGCCCGGTTGACGATCTCGGTCTGCTCCATGGGAAAATGGCTCCTTTTGATGATTTTGCGCACATCTTATCACAGCCGGGCGAAAAACGCAACGCTCAGCCGTGCAGCAGGTGTGTAAAGCGGTCCATGGCCGATGCGATCCTGATACCCTGCGGGCAGACCTTTTCGCAGCTATGGCAGGCGACGCAGGCGGCGGGCTGCTTCTCGGCGGGAAGGGCGGCGAGCTCGCTGCGGATATCCTCCTCCGCGACCTTTCGGTTGTAGAGCGCGAGAAGAGAGGGAATGTCGAGCGTCTTCGGGCACTTTTCCACGCAGTAGCGGCAGCGCGTACAGGGGACCGCCGTGCGGCGCGTCAGCTCCTGCGCCACATTGAGCAGTGCGTCCCATTCGGCGGGGGAGAGGGGCTTCGACTCCGACATCGTTGTAATGTTATCCTGCAATTGCTCAAAATTCGACATCCCCGAGAGCACCATGCCAATGCCGTCGATGCTCTGCAAAAAGCGGAAGGCCCACGCGGGAATGCTCTCGTCCGGCCGCAGGGCGCGGAGCTTTTTCTCCGAGCCTTCGTCGAGCGAGGCGAGCCGTCCGCCGCGCACAGGCTCCATCACCCAGATGGGGATGCCGCGCTCGCGCAGGAGCGTTACCTTGTCCTGTGCGCGCTGGAAGGTCCAGTCCATGTAGTTGAGCTGGATCTGGCAGAACTCGGCCTCGGGAAAGGCATCCAAAAAGCGCTTCACGGTCGCAAGACTGCCGTGCGTCGAAAAGCCGAGGTGCCGGATGCGCCCCGCTTTCTTCTGCTCGCGGAAAAAGTCGATGATGCCGTATCTGGGGTCAAGGTAACCGTCAATGTTGCCGTCGCTCACGCTGTGGAAGAGGTAGAAATCGAAGTAGTCCACCCGGCAGCGCTCGAGCTGGGACGCAAAAATTTCCTCGGCCTTGGGGAAGTTCTCCGTGAGATAGCCGGGGAACTTTGTGGCAAGATAGTACGCTTCGCGCGGGTATTTACTCAGAATGCGGCCCATCACCGGTTCGGATCGTCCCTTGTGATAGGGCCAGGCGGTGTCGTAATAGTTCACGCCGCGCTCCATCGCGCAGCGCACGATGGCTTCTGCCTGCGCCTCGTCGATCTGTCCGTCGTCGCCGTTCAGAGCGGGAAAGCGCATACAGCCGAGCCCCAGCGCGGAAAGCTCGATATCCTGGAATTTTTTGTATAACATTGTCATTATCCTCCGCAGGAATGAAAAAAGTTGTCTTGCTTGCCTCTTCCATTTTACACAAAAGCCTGCTATACTACAAGAACTATTTGTGAGCAGGTATTTTGTTCCGTAAAAATCAGATTTGAGGGGATATTTCCCTATGATATACGATATTCCATCCACGTCCTGCGCATCGACAGGGCCGAAGATCGTCGCCGTCGGCGGCGGAACGGGCCTTTCCACAATGCTGCGCGGACTGAAAAAATATACAGACCGGCTGACGGCCGTCGTCACGGTCGCGGACGACGGCGGCGGCAGCGGCGTGCTGCGCCGCGACATGGGCATTCTGCCGCCGGGCGACGTGCGGCAGTGTATGCAGGCGCTCGCGAATACCGAGCCTGTGATGGAAAAGCTGCTTGATTACCGCTTTCCCGAAGGGCAGCTGCGCGGGCAGTCATTCGGCAACCTCCTGCTTGCCGCGCTCAACGGTATGGCGGGCAGCTTTGAAGAGGCGGTCGCCATGATGGGGCAGGTGCTGGCCATCTCCGGCTGCGTGCTGCCCGTGACGAATACCGACGTGCAGCTCGAAGCGGTGTTTGAAAACGGGGCGCGCGTCGTGGGCGAGTCGAGCATCTTCAGCGCGAAAAAGCGGCAGGACTGCCGCATCCACCACGTTTCGCTCCTGCCGGAGCATCCCAAGGCGCTGCCCGACGCGCTGTGCGCCATCGAGGAGGCGGACCTCATCTTGCTTGGGCCGGGCAGCCTCTACACGAGCGTCATCCCGAATCTGCTCGTCGACGGTGTGGCGGATGCCATCCGCGCCGCCCGCGCGCAGACGTTTTACATCTGCAACATCATGACGCAGGACGGTGAGACCGAGGGCTACACCGCTGCCGACCATTTAGAAGCGCTGCTGCGCCACGGACAGGAGGGGCTCATTGACCTCTGCCTTGCCAACAGCGCGCCCATCCCACAGGCGCTCGCCGCGCGCTACAGCGCCGAGGATGCCGAGCTTCTGCGCGTCGACCGCGAGCGCATCGCGGCAATGGGCATCGCACTGGCCGAATATCCGCTCCTTTCGGCGGAGGGTGGCTACGCCCGCCACGACCCGGCGCTGCTTGCGCAGGCGATTATGGAGCTCTATCGGGAGCGCACCGTGCGCATTTACCGCGGACCCCAACAGTACATCACCGAGGAACAGGAGACGAAGCATCATGCTGAATCATAAGGAATTTGTGCTTGCGATGCAGCAGCGCACCGAGAGTGTCTGGCTGAACGGCGCGGCGCAGGACGCGGCTTCGGCACTTGCCGCTCTGCCGCTCACGCGTGCGGAGGTGGACGATGCCGAAGCGCGCCTGGAGCGCTTTGCCCCCTTTATCAAAAAGGTATTTCCCGAGACTGCGCAGGACCGCGGCCTCATCGAATCGCCGCTGACGGAGATCCAGGCTATGCGCGCCCGGCTGAACAGCAGCGAGGGCGCGGACCTTGCGGGCCGCCTCTTTCTGAAGCGCGACTGCGACCTGCCGGTCGCGGGCAGCGTCAAGGCGCGCGGCGGCTGCTACGAGGTCCTGAAGCACACCGAGGATATCGCGCTTGCGCACAGGCTGGTCGAGCAGCGCGACGACTACAGCGTTTTCGCGACGCGCGCGTTTCGCGCCTTCTTCTCGCGCTACAGCCTGCACGTCGGCTCCACGGGCAACCTGGGGCTGAGCATCGGCATCATGGGCGCGGCGCTTGGCTATCAGGTCACGGTCCATATGAGCGCGGACGCGAAGCAGTGGAAAAAGGATCTGCTGCGCGAGAAGGGCGTGACGGTGCTGGAATACGGCGCGGATTACTCCTATGCGGTCGCAAGGGGGAGAGAACGCGCGGCGGAGGACCCGATGAGCTATTTTGTCGACGACGAGACCTCGCGCGACCTTTTCCTCGGCTACGCTGTGGCCGCGCGGCGGCTCAAAGGGCAGCTTGCGCAGCAGGAGATCGCGGTCGACGCGGAGCATCCCCTCTGCGTTTACATCCCCTGCGGCGTCGGCGGTGCGCCGGGCGGAATCTGCTTTGGCCTCAAGCAGGAGTTCGGTGATGCGGTGCACGTTTTCTTCGTCGAGCCGACGGAGGCACCCTGTGTGCTGCTTGGCCTTTCAAGCGGCGTGGGCAGCGGCATCTGCGTGCAGGATATCGGCCTGACCGGACGCACGGCGGCGGACGGCCTTGCCGTCAGCCGTCCCTCGGCGCTTGCGGTGGAGATGGCCGGGCACCTTGCCGCGGGTGGATTTACCGTCGCGGATGAGCGCCTTGTGCCCTATCTCCGCGCCCTGCATGAGAGTGAAGGCATGTTTGCCGAGCCGTCGGCCTGCGCAGCCTTCATCGGCCCTGCGCGCTTTCACGAGGCGGCGGACGCCGTCCTTGGCGGTACGCCGCGCGGGAACGTCACGCATCTCGTCTGGGCGACGGGCGGCGCGCTCGTCCCGCAGAGCGAGCGGGAAAAGCTCCTGAACGCGTGAGATCGGATACGAAAAGCGCCATGCACCTTCATTGCGGTGCATGGCGCTTTTTTTGACGCAGTGTTCAGAAGGGATGGGGAGACGCTCAGAGATTTTTCATCGCGTGCTCGCAGATGGCCTCGTAGGTCTGCTGGCTGATGTCGTGCTCGATCTTGCAGGCGTCCTCCTCGGCGGTCTTCTGGTCCACGCCGAGGGCAACGAGAAACTTTGTGAGCGTGTGGTGGCGGTCGAGCATCTTGGCGGCGATGGCCATACCGCGGTCGGTCAGCGTGATAAGACCGTCGCGGTCCATCTCGATATAACCGTTCTCGCGCAGGCGCTTGGTCGCGTAGGTGACGCTGGGCTTGGTCACGCCCAGATGGTCGGCCACGTCGACCGAGCGGATGTAGCCGTGCTGCTCTTTCATCATCAGCATGGATTCGAGATAGTCCTCGGAGGCTTTTTGAATTTTCATGTGCGGTTTCACCAACTTCGCAATTAAGTATGTTTATAGGTTAACATACTCTAACTAAAATTGCAAGCATTAAAAAAATGTTCACAAAACCCCTTGACAAAATGGGTTAGGGAGATTAAACTAACGGGCGAAAGTTAAATAATGCTAACTGCGTGAAATCAAAACAGCGGCGGAAATGCTGTTTTGGCGTCTGCGCGTTAGACCATACTAACGGAAAGCGGAGGGATATGGAATGATGCCGCTTACATTGGCAAATCCGGGCGAAGAAAACCTGATCCGCAAGGTCGGGGGCAGCCCTGAAGTGAAAAAGCACCTCGAGGATCTCGGCTTTGTCGCCGGGGGAACGGTGAGCATTGTGTCGTCGCTCGGCGGCAACGTCATCGTCAAGGTCAAGGAGACCCGCGTCGCCATCAGCGAAGAGATGGCAAGAAGGATCATGATCTGAACATATTGTCAAATAAAAGGAGAGAGATTATGAAAACATTGCGTGAAGTCAAGATCGGCGAGACCGTCAAGGTCGTCAAGCTCCATGGCGAGGGCCCTGTCAAGCGCCGCATCATGGATATGGGCATCACCAAGGGCGTTGAGGTCTATGTCCGCAAGGTAGCTCCCCTGGGCGACCCGATGGAGGTCACCGTGCGCGGCTACGAGCTTTCGCTGCGCAAGGCGGATACCGAAATGATCGAAGTTGAATAATTGATTTCTGTATCGGTTAAAGGAATTAAATTTCTACATAGGTTAAGGGAATTAAACCAGAAGGAGCAGTAAAAGATGGAAAAGCAGATCAAAATTGCCCTCGCGGGCAACCCAAACTGCGGTAAGACGACGCTTTTTAATGCACTGACCGGTTCCAATCAGTTCGTTGGTAACTGGCCCGGCGTCACCGTGGAAAAGAAGGAAGGCAAGCTCAAAAAGCATGATGACGTGGTCATCATGGACCTTCCCGGTATTTATTCGCTGTCCCCCTACACGCTGGAGGAGGTCGTCGCCCGTAACTACCTCATCGGTGAGCGCCCGGACGCAATCCTGAACATCATCGACGGTACGAACCTCGAGCGTAACCTGTATCTCACCACGCAGCTCACCGAGCTCGGCATTCCCGTGGTCATTGCCATCAACATGATGGATATTGTCCGCAAGAACGGTGATGAGATCAACGTCAAGGAGCTCTCCCGCGAGCTCGGCTGCGAGATCATTGAGATCTCCGCGCTCAAGGGCGACGGCGTCATGGACGCTGCCGAGGCTGCCATCCGCGCCGCCAAGGGCACCAAGACCGTCCCGATGCACACCTTCTCCGGCCCTGTCGAGCACGCCATCGCCCACATTGAAGAGGCTGCCGTGCACAATATGCCCGAGGAGCAGCAGCGCTGGTACGCGATCAAGATTTTTGAGCGCGACGACAAGGTGCTTGAAAAGCTCAGCATCCCCACCGAGACGATGAATCACATCGAAGAGGACATCAAGGCGGCGGAGACCGAGCTCGACGACGATGCCGAGAGCATCATCACCAACGAGCGTTACATTTACATCGCGCAGATCATCAAGGGCTGCTACAAGAAAAAGAGCGCGGAAAAGCTCTCCACCTCCGATAAGATCGATAAGATCGTCACCAACCGCTGGCTGGGCCTGCCCATCTTCGCGGTCGTGATGTTCCTTGTTTACTACATCGCCATGGTCGCCGTCGGCGCTCCCGCGACCGACTGGGCGAACGACGGCGTGTTCGGCGACGGCTGGCATCTGCTCGGCATTGGCTCCGCCGCTTACGGCGATGCGAGCGACGAGTACACCGCCGCGACCGAAGCGGCTGACGCGTTCGTCGGCCTCGATACGGAAGATGAGAACTTCGACGCTGACGCGGCGCTCGAAGAGCTCAAGGCCTTCCAGCCCACCGAAGACACGGCCACCGTTGACGTTGAGGACGAAGAGACCCTCGCCATCAACGAGATGACCGCCTACTACGACGCGCTGCCCGAGGGCGCGGACAAGATGGACGATGTTGTCCAGATGACCTATGTGGACGCCGTCAGCTACTTTGAAGCAAACGGCTTTGACGAGCCCGACCCGGCCGACTACGGCGTGTGGGTCCCCGGCGTTCCTGTCCTGATCGGCAATGCACTGGAGTCCGCCGGCACGGCTGACTGGCTCAACGGCCTGATTCTTGACGGTATCGTTGCCGGTGTCGGTGCGGTGCTCGGCTTCGTGCCCCAGATGCTCGTGCTGTTCCTGATGCTCGCCTTCCTCGAGGCCTGCGGCTACATGGCTCGTATCGCCTTCGTGCTCGACCGTATCTTCCGCAAGTTCGGCCTCTCCGGTAAGTCCTTCATCCCCATGCTCATCGGTGTGGGCTGCGGCGTTCCGGGCATCATGGCCTCCCGTACCATCGAAAACGAGCGTGACCGCCGCATGACGATCATGACCACCACGTTCATCCCCTGCGGTGCCAAGGTTCCGTTCATCGGCATGATCGCGGGCGCGCTCTTCGGCGGCAGCGCATGGGTCTCCACCTCCGCCTACTTCATCGGTATGGCCGCCATCATCATCTCCGGTATCATGCTGAAGAAGACCAAGATGTTCTCCGGTGATCCCGCTCCCTTCGTTATGGAGCTGCCTGCCTACCACTGGCCGACCCTCGGCAACGTGCTGCGCAGCATGTGGGAGCGCGGCTGGTCTTTCATCAAGAAGGCCGGTACCATCATCCTGCTTTCCACCATCTTCGTGTGGTTCACCACCTACTTCGGCTGGGTCGACGGCACGTTCCAGATGCTCACTGAGGATCAGATCGACAACTCTATCCTCGCTAAGATTGGCAACCTGATCGCCTGGATCTTCATCCCGCTCGGCTGGGGCAACTGGCAGGCGACGGTCGCCTCCATCACCGGCCTTGTTGCCAAGGAGAACATTGTCGGCACGCTCGGCATCCTCTACGGCGGCGGTGATATGACCGTGTATCAGAACATCGCGGCGGCCTTCACCGGCATCACCGGCTATTCCTTCCTGGTGTTCAACCTGCTGTGCGCTCCGTGCTTTGCGGCTATCGGCGCGATCAAGCGTGAGATGAACAACAGCAAGTGGACCTGGTTCGCCATCGGCTATCAGTGCGGCTTTGCTTACCTCGTCGCCCTGATGATCAACCAGTTCGGCAACGCCTTCACCGGCAGCCTGAACATCATCGGCCT
>URQY01000051.1 GCA_900550165.1 uncultured Eubacteriales bacterium | reverse complement strand
GAGACAGGTGCAACAAAATCGGTGTTCAAATCGTCTTATAGGTACAGGAACAAAAACCGCTCCAAGGGGCGCTGAAGGAGAATGTGTGTATGAAAGGAGAAGCACGCACTATGGAAACGACAATGACCAGGGAACCGATCTGGAAGCTGTGGGTAGATACCCAGCGCCGTGTGGTGTCCTTTCATGAGGAGGCCGGTTCTCAACTGATGGAATTCCGGGACCGGGAGATGTTTTTGCGGTGTATCGACGGATACACGGCCCAGCTCTACCGGTATCAGTGACATGAAGCTTATCAAGCGGGTATGACCTTCCACTATCAGTGGAAGGTCATACCCTTTTTTTGCGTCAAAGAGCAGGATGATCTATATGAAAAAACAACAAATAAATCGAAAAAAAGAGGAACCGATTCTGTTTGTTTGGGGTTGCTTCTGAAAGGGACTGATAGTATGATAAAGGTATCACTTTTAAAACGGAGGTAGAGAGAAGCATGAACCGACTCTTCAAAAAGACCCTGTCCCTGATGCTCGTCATTGTCATGACGGTATCTCTGGGGGTTTCCGCCGCAGCTGCGGATCAGACAGGTGCCGCGCAGGCTGAGGGCCCGCTGGGTATCGTCAGCGCTATGAGCGTGGAACTGAACGCACTGGTGGAGGCGACCAAGATCTCCAAGACGGAAGAGATCGCAGGCAACACCTTTTATGAGGGCGTCCTCAACGGCGTGGATGTGGTGCTGGTCAAGGCCGGTATCGGCAAGGTGCTGGCGGCGTCCTGCGCTGAGACCCTCATCGACACCTATCATGTGGGCGGCATCGTCTTTACCGGCATTGCCGGCGGCGTGGGCGACGACGTGAACGTGATGGACATGGTCATTGCCACCGAGCTGGTGCAGCATGACTACGGCACCGAGACCAACAGCGGCTTTGAGTGGAACGGCAAGGCCGGCAGCAATCAGGAGACCGGCATGATCCCCGTGGATGGCACCCTTTCCAAGATCGCTTACAACGCTGCCTGCGATGTGCTGGGCTCTGCCAAGGTCCATCAGGGCGTGATCGCCACCGGCGACCAGTTTATCTCCAGCGAATCCTATGTCAAGGAGCTTCAGACCAAGTTCGACGCACTGGCCTGCGAGATGGAGGGCGCTTCCGTGGCCCGCGTCTGCGATCAGTTTGGCATGCCCTGCGCTATTCTGCGCTGCATGAGCGATAAGGCAGACGGCATTGCCCACGACACCTATGCCTTTAACTACACCGAGGCTTCCAACACCTCCGCATCCGTGGTACAGGAAATGATGAAGACCCTCAGCACTACGCTGCCCTTCACGGATGTGAAGAACACCGACTGGTGCTTCAGCGAAGTGGCGCGGGTCTATGCCGACGGCATCATGGGCGGCACCTCCAACACCACATTCAGCCCCGCCGGTACCCTGACCCGTGGTCAGGTGGTGGCGATGCTGTACCGTATGGCCGGCAGCCCCGCTGTTACTGCCAATACTACCGGCTTTTCCGATGTGGACAACGGTGCGTACTATGCTGATGCCGTAAAGTGGGCCTCCGGCAAGGAGATCGTGGGCGGCTATGCCGACGGCACCTTCGCGCCCAACCGTGCCATCACCCGTGAGCAGCTGGCTGCTATCCTGTACCGCTACGCCAAGGCCAACGGCGCGGACATCAGTGTGGGTGAGGACACCAATCTGCTGAGCTACAAGGATTTCCAGAGCGTCGGCCAGTATGCGGTGCCTGCTCTGCAGTGGGCTGTGGGCAGCGGCCTGATCGGCGGCACCACCAATGCGATGCTGTCTCCCAAGGGGACGGCAACCCGGGCACAGGCCGCTGTGATCCTGGTTCGTTTCGTCGGAATGACCGCCGCGAAGTAATTTCACCAGTTCCTCTGCACCGGCTCCGCCCTTGGGCGGGGCCGGTTTTTCCACGGGAAGCGGTTGGAACGGAAAAGTCTGTATTTTCCGGGGAAAAACCGGGAAAATACGGTTGACAAACGGTGAAAATGTGATATGATAACCGAGTAACTGGATATTTGGCGAAGAAAAGGAAGAGTAGCCGGTCGAAAGTCTGTAAAGAGAGCCGCCGTTTGGTGCGAGGCGGACAGGCGCGGCGGTGAAAATCACCTTGGAGCCTCCTGCTGAAAGACGACGCGAGTAAGCGTGGACGTGTGACGGGCGTTATTCCGTCAGCCTGTAATGGCAGGCGTGAGTGGCCGCGCTCCGCAAGGGGACCGGCAAGAAGAGTGGTACCGCAGAGTGTTTTCAAACGCTTTGTCTCTGAGTTCAGAGGCAAAGCGTTTTTTGTTTTGCGTGAAGGAGGATCAGCAATGAACTGCCCCAACTGCGGAAACGTAATGGAAAAAGGCTTTATGCACACGCAGAAGTATCCCTTCTGGACTCAGCAGGAACTGCGATTTTTTAAGGGGCCTACGGATCAGGTCGATCTCGGCCCGATAGGGGACGATACCACATCTATGTTTACAAGAGACCCCTTTCCGGAGTTTCCGGACACTATGATCTGCCGAGACTGCCAACTGGTTGTGTTCCGCTGCAATATGATCGATAAAAGCAAAAAATAAGACTTACAAATATAAAAGGAGACGCATCATGGATTACAACAAGACCATCAATCTGCCAAAGACCGACTTCCCCATGCGGGCGGGTCTGCCCAAGCGGGAGCCGGAGATGCTCAAGCGCTGGGAGGACATGGACCTCTACAACGAGTTGCTGAAGAAGAACGAGGGTAAGCCCCGCTTCTCCCTTCACGACGGCCCTCCGTTCTCCAACGGCAGCCTCCACATGGGCCACGCCCTGAATAAGTCCCTGAAGGACATCATCGTCCGGTCCTACGCCATGCGTGGCCGGTACACACCCTATATCCCCGGCTGGGATAACCACGGTATGCCCATCGAGAGCGCCATCATCAAGGAGCAGAAGCTCAACCGCAAGGCCATGAGCGTGTCTGACTTCCGTACCGCCTGCCACGCCTATGCCGAAAAGTATATCGGCATCCAGATGGAGGGCTTCAAGCGCCTGGGCGTGGTGGCCGACTGGGAGCACCCCTACAAGACCATGAACCCCAGCTTTGAGGCCGAGGAGGTCAAGGTCTTTGGCGAGATGTACAAGAAGGGCTACATCTACAAGGGCCTCAAGCCCGTTTACTGGTGCTATCACGACGAGACCGCCCTGGCTGAGGCGGAGATCGAGTATCAGGACGACCCCTGCACGACCGTGTATGTCAAGTTCCCGATGAACGACGACCTCGGCAAGCTGAGCCACCTCGACAAGTCCAAGCTGAACTTCGTCATTTGGACGACTACGATCTGGACGCTGCCCGGCAACCTTGCCATCGCCCTGCACCCCGACGAGAGCTACGCGATCGTGAAGAACGAGGAGAGCGGCGAGATGTATATCGTCGCCGAGGCGCTGGTGGAAAAGGTCATGGCCGTCGGTAAGGTCGAGCACTACTCGATCGTTGAGACCCACCCGGGCAACTTCTATGAGAATATGCTCGCGAGCCATCCGTTCCTTCCCAAGACCTCGCGTCTGGTGCTGGCCGACTATGTCACGATGGATTCCGGTACCGGCTGCGTCCACACTGCCCCCGGCTTCGGCGCGGACGACTATCAGACCTGCCGCCGCTACGGTATGGACATGGTCGTGCCCGTCAACGATCAGGGCCGCCACACCGACTATGCCGGAAAGTACGAGGGAATGCTCGTTGAGGAGTCCAACCCCGTCATTCTGAACGACATGAAGGAGGCCGGTTCCCTCTTCGCTTCCGAAGAGATCGTGCACAGCTATCCGCACTGCTGGCGCTGCAAGAAGCCCATCATCTTCCGCGCCACCCCGCAGTGGTTCTGCTCCGTCGACTCTTTTAAGGACGAGGCCTGCGCCGCGTGCGACGAGGTGCGCTGGGTCCCGGGCTGGGGCATCGACCGCATGAAGAGCATGATCCGCGAGCGCGCCGACTGGTGCATCTCCCGCCAGCGCCGCTGGGGTCTGCCCATCCCCGTGTTCTACTGCAAGGACTGCGGCAAGCCCATCTGCACCGACGAGACCATCAAGGCCGTTTCCGACCTCTTCCGCGAAAAGGGCTCCAACGCCTGGTTCGACATGGAGGCAGCCGACATCCTGCCCAAGGGCTTCACCTGCCCGCACTGCGGCAAGAACGCCGGCTTTACCAAGGAGGAGGACACGCTCGACGGCTGGTTCGACTCCGGCTCCACGCACTTTGCCTCCATGAAGAAGGATCAGGGCTTCTGGCCCGCCACGATGTACCTCGAGGGTCTCGATCAGTACCGCGGCTGGTTCCAGTCCTCCCTGCTCACGGCGGTCGGTGCCTTCGGTCAGGGCGCGCCGTTTAAGGAGTGTGTTACCCACGGCTGGACCGTCGACGGCGAGGGCAAGGCCATGCACAAGAGCCTTGGCAACGGCGTGGATCCCGCGGACGTGTTCAATGAGAACGGCGCGGATATCCTGCGCCTGTGGGCCGCCAGCGCGGACTATCACGCGGACGTGCGCTGCTCGAAGGAGATCTTCAAGCAGCTCAGCCAGAACTACCTCAAGTTCCGCAACACCTGCAAGTTCATGCTCGATAACCTTGTCGACTTCGACCCCGCGCAGCTTGTCAAGCCCGAGAATATGCCCAAGCTCGACCGCTGGCTCGTCACCAAGCTCAACGAGCTGATCGAAAAGGCCGAGCAGTCCTACTGCGACTATGAGTTCCACATCATCACCCACGCGGTGAACGATTTCTGCGTCACCACGCTTTCGAGCTTCTACCTCGATATCGTGAAGGACCGCCTTTACTGCGACGAGAAGGACAGCCTCTCCCGCCGCAGCGCGCAGACCGCGCTCTACCTCACGCTCCACACGCTCTCGAAGCTCTTTGCGCCGATCCTCGCCTTCACCTGCGATGAGATCTGGCTCGCCATGCCGCACACCGGCGACGATGACGACCGCAACGTGGTGCTCAATGAGATGAACAAGCCCTTCACGGCCTACGCCCTCACCGCTGAGGAGATGGCCAACTGGGAG
Organism: uncultured Eubacteriales bacterium; assembly: GCA_900550165.1. Lineage (GTDB taxonomy): Bacteria > Bacillota > Clostridia > Oscillospirales > Oscillospiraceae > Hominicoprocola. Next base: position 3,804 of record URQY01000051.1, on the reverse strand, counting down.
AAGCTTGCCGAGGTGCGTACCGTGGTCAACGGCGTGCTCGAGGCCGCCCGCGCCGAGAAGAAGATCGGCAAGAGCCTCGAGGCCGACGTGCACCTGACCGTCCCCGCCGAGGATGCGTTCCTCACAAGCATGGACGGCAAGGAGCTTGCGGACCTGCTGATCGTCTCTCAGGTCGAGGTGACGGTCGGCGACAGCGTGAAGGCCTCCGCCGAGGAAGCCGCCGGCACCAAGTGCCCGCGCTGCTGGAAGCACTCCACTGCCGCGAATGCCGAGGGCCTGTGCCCCCGCTGCGCCGCTGTGATGGCGAAGCTCCCCGACCTCGCGTAACAAACAACGCGGGCGGCTATTCAGTCGCCCGCGCCGTGTTTTCCGATCCAATTTACCCCGCTTGATTCAGAAAGGAACCCGACCCATGCACTTTGACACCAAAAAGCTCACCCGCTGCGCGCTCATCGCGGCTGTTTACGTCGCGCTGACGATGCTCTCCAACGCCCTGAACCTTGCCTACGGCCCCATCCAGCTCCGCTTTTCCGAGGCGATGACGGTGCTGCCGTTTCTGATGCCCGAGGCGAGCTGGGGCCTCTTTATCGGCTGCGTGCTCTCCAATGTTTTAAGTCCCTACGGTCCGCTCGATATGATCGTCGGTTCGGCAGCCACGCTGCTCGCAGCGCTTCTCACCGCCCGCTGCCGCAATAAGTGGACGGCGGCGCTGCCGCCCGTGCTCTGCAACGCCATCCTCATCGGCGCGCTCATCGCGTGGGAGGAAGCAGGCACAGGCAATGCCTTCCCGCCGGCCTTTTTCTACAACGCCCTCACCGTGGGCCTCGGCGAGGCCATCGCCTGCTATGCCCTCGGCATCCCCCTGCTCGGCATGATGCAAAAGCGCCTCAAGCTCAACTGAGTCAAAAAAGCGGCTTCGCCGCTTTTTTGAAAAGGTTTACCGCGCTTCGACCCTGTGGACCCAACAAAATTTTCAACATAATGAAAAAAGAGGACTTCCATTCGGAAGTCCTCTTTTTTCATTTAAGAAAGCACTAAAAAGCGTCGCAGACTTTCGAGCCCGCAGGCTCGAAATAAATTTTAATCGTAATTTGTCGCGACACGTGCGTGACAAATTACACTTCTCACTCCGCGTGTGTCGCAGCCGACTTGTCGGCGAGGCACGAAGCGGAGTGCAGCTCTCTCAAAAAAGCGGCCCAAAGGCCGCTTTTTTGAAGCCGTTAATCGGCGTATGCCTGGCTGCTCTCGATGTAGATCCCGCGGCTCGCGGACCAGCCGACGTTGAAGTTCAGCACCTTGCCGAGGTCGCGGAGCTTGTAATACGTGTAGCCGCCGCCCTGATCGTCCGTCAGCGCAATGGCGGTGAAGGGGATGGCATTGCCGTAGATCTTCGTTGCGGCGTCCGCCTTCTGATAATAGCGGTCGCCGGAAAAGGGCGTCTGCATCTCGGTGCCGTTAGCGACGTAGGCCGCGTCCGGCGTGATGACGACGCTGCCGTCCCAATCCACGGTGAACTGTGCGCTCGTACCGCTCAGGACGGAGGCGATATCGCGCAGGCGGACGTAGTTCGTCTCGCCGCCGTTGCTGCCGGGCAGCGCATAGGTCTGGAAGGTCACGTCGCGGCCGTCGACCTCGACGGTCTGGCGGCGCATATAGGCCGTGCCGCTTGCGGGGATGTTCTCCTGCGTCACCGTGCCGAGCTGACGCTGATAAGAGCCGTCTGTCAGCGAGGTGGAGAAGCGGAGGGTGCCGGTCTCAAGCGTCAGGTAGTCGAGCGTGACGGTGTTGTCCGCCGCCGTGATGCCTGCGCCCCGGCTGTACTGAATGAGGCTTGCGGGGAAGGTGAAGCGGTAGGTCATCACCATGCCCTCAAGCAGCGCATCGAGCTGCGCGTCAGAGTAGTCGGGAAGCTGCTCGGCGAGCTCATTCTTGATCGCGCCGCGCCGGTCGGCCTGCGCGTTCTGTACCGTCAGCGTGAGGCCGCCGTCGGAGGCGAAAGCAAGCGTGACCGCGCCGGGAGACGCTGCGCCGCAGACGTCGGAGATCTCGGCGGCAACATCGGCGAAGATGGCGTTGAATTCATCGGGGTCTGAAAAGCTCTCGCTCGCCTGATCGCCGTAATAGCCGCGGTTATTGTAGCGGAAATAAGCAAAGCCGTTCTGCGCCATCTCCGCGCGCATATTGAGCGCGTCGACGAGCTCTTCGGAGAAGCCAAACTTGGCCTCGACCGTGCCGTTGCCGTCGGCGCGGAGGTCGGTGTCGGCCACCTCGCACATACAGCCGCTGAGCAGGGCCGCGAGCATCGTCAGCGCGAGCAGGACGGCAAAAAATTTTTTCATGGTGATCGCTCCTTTGGTAGACTGTTCCTATTTTACACGAATTTCCGCCCGATTGCAAGCAAGACGCCCCCTTTGGACATGGAAAAAGATGGAAAATCGCATTTTTTGCGGCAGAATTGCCAGGTATTTTTGAAAAAAAGCTTGACTTTGCGGGACGGTTTTGTATAATAGTAGAGCTTGTAATTTGCATACAGGCAAAATCCTTGCTCACACAAGACTGTGTGGGCCATCAGTCCAAAAGGAGGTGCAACCAAGAATGGCTAAGATTTCCGCAAACTATGAGGTCGTTTTCATCATGGACGGCAGACTGCCCGAAGAGCAGGTCGCCGCTCTGACTGAAAAGTTCAAGACCCTCGTGGAGCAGAACAGCACGGCTATGGAGGTTGAGGAGTGGGGCAAGCGCAAGCTGGCCTACGCCATCAACTACATCACCGAAGGCTACTATGTTCTGATCTCCTTCACCAGCGCGCCCGATTTCCCCAAGGAATTGGACCGTATCCTCGGCATTACCGATGGTATCATCCGCTCCATGATCGTCTGCAAGGGCGAGTAAGGAGGAACGCGCTATGTTGAACCGTATCGTCATCATGGGTCGCCTGACCCGTGACCCCGAGCTGCGCCGCACGCAGAACGGCACGGCGGTGACGTCCTTCTCCGTCGCGGTCGACCGCGACTTCAAGAGCCGCGAGAGCGGCGAGAAGGCCACCGATTTCATCGACGTAGTCGCTTGGCGCCAGACCGCTGAATTTGTCTGCCAGTACTTCACCAAGGGCCGCATGGCCGTGGTCGAGGGCCGGCTTCAGATCCGCGACTGGAAGGACAAGGATGGCAACAACCGCCGCAGTGCGGAAGTGGTTGCCGACAACATTTATTTCGGCGACAGCAAGCGCGACGGCCAGCAGTCCGGCGGCGATTACGCCCCGCCTGCCTACGGCTCTCCCGCCGACAGCTACACCGCTCCCGCGAGCGGCGGCTTTGCCGAAATTGAAGAGGACGGCGAGCTGCCGTTCTGATGTGGGTACGAAAACCCCAATTCTGATAAGGAGGAATCATCCATGGCTATGGAACGCGAAAACAGAGCCCCTCGCGCCGGCGGCCCGAACCGCAAGCGCAAAAAGGTGTGCCAGTTCTGCGTTGACAAGTGCGAGTATATCGACTATAAGGACGCTGCCAAGCTGCGCCGCTTCATCTCCGAGCGTTCGAAGATCCTGCCCCGCAGAACCACCGGTACCTGCGCGATGCATCAGCGTCAGCTGACCGAGGCGATCAAGCGCGCCCGTCAGATCGCTCTGCTCCCCTTCGTCACCGAATAAGGAACAAAGATTTGAAAAGAGCTGCCTGAAAGGGCGGCTCTTTTTTTGTGCGCCGCGCGGGGGGATGGATGGCAGCGCCCTTTGGCGCTGCACGGGACAAAGGGGGTATTCTCTTTCCGAAGAGAATACCCCCTTTGAAACCCCCAGAGAAA
>URQY01000050.1 GCA_900550165.1 uncultured Eubacteriales bacterium | reverse complement strand
GCGCCAGATGAGCTTGCCGCCGTCCTCGACGATGTCGATCTCGCCGTCCCAGCCGCAGACCTGACAGTAGTCGGACTTCGTGTTGAGCTCGGCATAGATGATGTTATCGTAGATGAACTTCATCACCTGAAGCACGGCTTCGAGATTCTGCTGCATATTGGGCACTTCGACGTAGCTGATCGCGCCGCCGGGGGAGAGGTGCTGGAACTGCGCCTCGAACTTGAGCTTGGTGAACGCGTCGATGTGCTCGGTGACGTGGACGTGGTAGGAGTTGGTGATATAGCCCTTGTCCGTCACGCCCTCGATCACGCCAAAGCGCTTTTGCAGGCACTTGGCGAACTTGTAGGTCGTGGACTCGAGCGGCGTGCCGTAAAGGGAATAGTCGATATTTTCAAGCTTCTTCCACTCGGCGCACTTGTCGTTCATCTTCTGCATGATCGAGAGGGCGAAGGGCGTGGCGCTCGGATCGGTGTGGCTCTTGCCGGTCATGTACTTGACGCACTCGTAAAGGCCCGCGTAGCCGAGCGAAATGGTGGAGTAACCGTCGTAGAGCAGCCGATCGATCGGCTCGCCCTTTTTGAGTCTCGCGCACGCGCCGTACTGCCAGAGGATGGGCGCCGCGTCGGAGAGCGTGCCCTTCAAGCGGTCATGGCGGCAGCGCAGCGCGCGGTGGCACAGCTCGAGACGCTCTTCGAAGATGGACCAGAATTTGTCGATATTGCCGCCGGAGGACAGCGCCACATCCGGCAGATTGATGGTCACGACGCCCTGGTTGAAGCGGCCGTAATACTTGTGCTTGCCGGGGACGTAATTGCCGGCGTTTGCGATGTTGCCGACGCCCGCGTCGGTGAAGCGGTCGGGCGTCAGGAAGCTGCGGCAGCCCATGCAGGGGTACACGTCGCCCTTGAGCTCGAGCATCTTCTTTTCGCTGATGTAGTCGGGCACCATGCGGCGCGCCGTGCACTTGGCGGCAAGGCGCGTGAGGTAGTAGTACGGCGAATCGTCGTGGATGTTGTCCTCTTCGAGCACGTAGATGAGCTTGGGGAAGGCGGGCGTGACCCACACGCCCTGCTCGTTCTTCACGCCCTGATAGCGCTGCTCGAGCATCTCCTCGATGATGACGGCGAGATCGCGCTTTTCCTGCTCGTTGCGCGCCTCGTTGAGGTACATGAACACCGTGATGAACGGCGCCTGACCGTTCGTGGTCAAAAGCGTCACGACCTGATACTGGATGGTCTGCACACCGCGGCGGATCTCTTCGCGCAGGCGCTTTTCGACGATTTCGGTGACCTTGCTCTCCGTCGGGTCGACGCCGAGGGCCTCGACCTCGGCAAGCACCTGCTTGCGGATCTTCTGGCGCGATACGTCGACAAAGGGGGCGAGGTGCGTCAGCGAGATGGACTGGCCGCCGTACTGGTTGGACGCGACCTGCGCGACGATCTGCGTCGCGATGTTGCACGCGGTTGCGAACGAATGGGGGCGCTCGATGAGGGTTCCCGTGATGACGGTGCCGTTTTGCAGCATGTCCTCCAGATTCACAAGGTCGCAGTTGTGCATATGCTGGGCATAATAGTCCGTGTCGTGGAAGTGAATGATGCCTTCCTCGTGCGCCTTGACGATGTCCTCGGGCAGGAGGAGCCGGTTCGTCAGATCACGGCTCACCTCGCCTGCCATATAGTCGCGCTGGGTGGAGTTGACGACGGGGTTTTTGTTGGAGTTTTCCTGCTTGGCCTCTTCGTTGTTGCACTCGATGAGCGAGAGAATCTTGTCGTCCGTCGTGTTGCTCTTGCGCACGAGCGAGCGCGTATAGCGGTAGGTGATGTAGCGCTTGGCGACCTCGAACGCGCCGTGCGCCATGATCTGGTGCTCGACAAAGTCCTGAATCTCCTCCACCGTGGGCGCGCGGCCGAGACTCTGACACGCGATCTCCACGCTCTCGGCGATGCGCTGGATCTGGACGGGCGTCATGCGGGCGTCCTCCTCCGCAACGTCGTTGGCCTTGCTTACTGCGGCAATGATCTTGACGATATCGAATTCCACTTCCGCGCCGTTGCGTTTGATGACCTTCATGTCTCCCGTCTCCTTTTCTGAGAATAATATAGTAGCTTAACACACAACATCTTGTGGTGCTTTTCATATCAGCAAACCAATTATGGCACAGCAGGGGCGTGAATGCAAGGAAAAAGTATGCGCAAATACTGACAAGATACGGGCGGAAAGTTTGGACACAATTGACGAAACGTCAGCAATGACGGGGAATAGTGCAGTATCCCGCGGTAAAATGAAATGGCACGAGGTATAAGAAAAACTAATAGCAACTATGCAAAATTAACTCTTTTCTTAGAATGAAAATGTGACTATAATAACACGGTCAAAAAATGAGAAGCAACAGGCCGCGGTGCGGCCCGGGATACTGATCGGAGGTTATTTTTATGGCAAATTGTGCGATCGTAGGCATCAACTGGGGCGACGAGGGCAAGGGCCGCATGGTCGACTACCTGACCAACCACTATGATATCGTCATCCGCTATCAGGGCGGCGGCAACGCGGGCCACACGGTGGTCAACGAAAAGGGCAAGTTCGCCCTGCACCTGCTGCCGAGCGGCATTTTCCGCGAGGGCGTCGTCAACATCCTCGGCAACGGCGTGGCGCTGGACTGCGAGAATCTGCTGAGCGAAATGGATGCCATCCGCGCCGCGGGCGTCGCTATCACGCCGGATAACCTGAAGATCAGCGACCGCGCGTCGCTGCTGCTGCCCTGGCACCGCGAGCTGGACGGGCTGGAGGAGGCGCGCCTTGCCGACAAGAAGTACGGCTCGACCAAGCAGGGCATCGCGCCGTTCTATTCCGACAAGTATCAGAAAAAGACGGTGATGGCGGGCGAGCTGCTGCACCCCGAGCATCTCAAAGAGCACCTTGCCGACCTTCTGGAGTGGAAGAATCTGACCCTTACGAGGGTCTACGGCGCAAAGGGCTATACGATGGACGAGCTGATGAGCTGGGTCGAGACCTACTGCGGCGCGATCAAGCCCTATATCACCGACACTGGCCGCTTCCTGAAAAACGCGCAGAAGGAGGGCAAGTCCATCCTGTTTGAAGCGCAGCTCGGCGCGCTGCGCGACCTCGACTACGGCATCTATCCCTACACCACCTCATCCAACGCTGTTGCGGCCTACGCGCCCGTCGGCTCGGGCCTTCCCACGGCGAAGCTCGACGAGGTCGTGGGCGTGGTGAAGGCGTACTCGTCCTGCGTGGGCGAGGGCCCGTTCGTCTGCGAGTGGTTTGGCGAAGAGGCGCAGAAGCTGCGCGACGCAGGCGAGGAGTACGGCGCAAAGACGGGCAGGCCCCGCCGTGTCGGTCCCATCGATCTGGTCGCCACGCGCTACGGTGTGGAAACGCAGGGCGCGACGAACATCGCCCTCACGAAGCTCGACGTGCTGAGCTATATGGACAAGATCCCCGTCTGCGCGCACTATGAGCTGAACGGTGAGCAGACCGACGACTTCCCGTTCCCCGTGCTGCTGCAGGACGCCAAGCCCGTTGTCGAGTACCTTCCCGGCTGGCAGTGCGACATCTCCGGCGCGCGCAAGTGGGAGGACTTGCCCGAGAATGCGCGCAATTATGTCGAATACGTGGAAAAGGCCATTGGCTGCCACATCGGTTTCGTTTCCGTCGGCGCGGAGCGCGAGAGCCTGATCATCCGCTGAGAATAGAAAGTAAAGAGGGGACGAAGGCCCCCTCTTTACTTTTCTGTTGCAACTTTGACCGATCCTATATAAAATACAAACAGCGACCGCTGAGAAAGAAAAGGAGAATCCTATGCGCAAGGATATTTACGAGTCCCCGCTTTCGTCCCGCTATGCATCCGAATATATGCTGCACCTCTTTTCCCCCGATATGCGCTTTCAGACCTGGCGCAGGCTGTGGGTGGCGCTGGCGCGTGCCGAGCATGAGCTGGGCCTGCCCATTACGCAGGAGCAGGTCGATGAGCTTGCCGCGCACATCACCGATATCGACTACGACGTCGCGGAAAAGCGCGAGCACGAGGTGCGCCATGACGTGATGGCGCACGTGTACGCCTACGGCAAGGCCGCGCCCTCTGCCGCCGGCATCATCCACCTCGGCGCGACGAGCTGCTACGTGACCGACAATGCCGACCTTGTCCTCTATCGCGACGGCCTCAGATATCTGAGAGGGCAGCTTCTCAGCGTGATGCGCAACCTTGCCTCGTTCGCGCGTGAATACGCCGAAACGCCGACGCTCGGCTACACGCACTATCAGCCCGCGCAGCCCGTGACGATCGGCAAGCGTGCCACGCTGTGGATGCAGGACTTCCGCGCGGATCTCGAGGAGCTGGATTTCGTCATCGGCTCGATGCGCTTCCTCGGCTGCCGCGGCACGACCGGCACGGAGGCGAGCTTCGTCGACCTCTTCGAGGGCGACGGTGATAAGGTCGACGAGATGAATCACCGCATCGCCGCGGAGTTCGGCTTTGAAAAGTGCTTCTCCGTCAGCGGACAGACCTATCCGCGCAAGACCGACAGCCGCATTCTGAATGTGCTCTCGTCCATCGCGCAGAGCGCCTACCGCATGGCAAACGATATCCGCCTGCTCCAGCACGACCGCCAGGTCGAAGAGCCGTTTGAAAAGAATCAGATCGGCTCGTCCGCGATGCCGTATAAGCGCAATCCCATGCGCTCCGAGCGCATTTGCTCGCTCAGCCGCTATTTGATGGCTGACGCGGCCAACGCGCCGATGACGGCCTCGACCCAGTGGCTCGAGCGCACGCTCGACGATTCGGCCAACCGCCGCATCTCGCTGCCGGAGGGATTCCTCTGCGCCGACGCAGTGCTGCGCCTGTGCCAGAGCGTGACCAACGGCCTGCACGTGAACGAGAAGATCGTCGAGCGCACGCTGCGCGAGTATCTGCCGTTCCTCGCGACCGAAAATATCATGATGGAGGCCGTCAAGCGCGGCGGCGACCGCCAGGAGCTGCACGAGAAGATCCGCCAGCATTCCATGGCCGCGACCGCCCGCATGAAAGAGGGCGAGCCGTGCGACCTGCTGGACCGTCTGGCGGGCGACAGCGCCTTTGGCATGACGCGCGCGGAGCTCGATCATGTGATGGAGCCGAAGCTCTACATCGGCCGCTGCAGGCAGCAGGTGGAGCGCTTCCTGGACGAGTGCGGGCCGCTTTTGAAGGATGCTGCTGCGGCGGACGGGCATATTGACCTGTAACGGCAAAAAACGGAGAGAGAAGAGAGATAGCATGAGTACCCTTGCAAAAAAAGCACACGGCCAGATGTCGGAATCGATGCTGACGGCTGTGTTCATCGTCCTTTCCGGCGGCCTGCAGGACGCCTATACCTACCTCTGCCGCGGAAAGGTCTTCGCCAACGCGCAGACGGGCAATATCGTGCTCTTCAGCGCCCACCTGTTTGAAGGGGAATGGGCGCTCAGCGCGAGCTATCTTGTGCCGGTGCTGTCGTTTATGGCGGGCGTTTTCGTGGCAGAGTGTGTGCACCGGCGCTATAAGCGCATGGAAAAGGTCCACTGGCGCCAGCTCATCATTCTGGTGGAGATCGTGCTGCTGTTTTTCGTCGGCTTTTTGCCGCAGTGCTTCAACACACCGGCCAACGCGCTCGTTTCCTTCGTCTGCGCCATGCAGGTGCAGACCTTCCGCAAGGTGCGCGGACACGCATATGCCAGCACCATGTGCATCGGCAATATGCGCAGCGGCACGGACGCGCTGTGCGCCTATTTTCACACGCACGACCGCGAGGTGCTGCACAAGGCGCTGACGTATTTCGGCGTGATCGGCCTCTTTGCTTTGGGCGCGGGCTGTGGCGCGCTGCTGACGAAGTATTTCGCCGAGCGCGGGATCTGGGTGTCCTGCGCGCTGCTGACGGTCAGCTTTCTTATCATGTTCGTCCGCGAGGACAAGTGAAAAACGCTTCCCGCGAGGGCGGAGACCGAAGGGATTCGGCCTCCGCCTTTTTTTGCGGAAATGACGGGAAAGCGTCATTGTGCCTGCAAAAACGGGCAGACTATTATGAACGAACTGTAAAGAATGGATGAGACTGCACAAAAAGAGGTGAGTGCACATGGAATCGCCGGGAAAAGTGTGGTATAAAGATAGCATAAAAGAAAGAGGATACAATGACCGAAGATAAGAAGGTTATAGATTAAATAAATCTTGATTTATTTATTTAATTCATCTATAATAGTGAAAATCAACAGCGCCGCACACGGCGCCGAGAAAGACGAGGTGGACCGGAATGGCAATGGAGGAATTGCTTGCCGTGCAAGAACTGGAAAAACGGCTTGCAGAGGAATATGCCGCAGCACAGGCGGAAGCGAAGAAGCAACTCGCCGTGGAGCAGCGGGCCTGCGCGCGTCTGCTGGAGGATAACCGCCGCAACTGCGATGTGGAAGCGAGACAGCTGATGGCAGACGCCGAGCAGCGCGCGGCGCAGCAGACGGAAAAGACGCTCGCGGAGGCGCACGCGGCGTGCGAAAGGATGCAGAAGGCGGCGCGCGAGAGATTACCGCGCGCGGCGCAGTGGATCGCGGAAGAGGTTGTGAAAAGCGAATGGCTATCGTAGCAATGAAGCACCTGCGTCTTGTGGGGCTCGAGAGCGAGCGCGAAGCGCTGCTCAAGGCGCTGCAGGACATGGGATGCGTAGAGGTCTCCGGGGTGGACGGCGCGGAGGACGCGCTGCATGAGGGCTTTGCCCGCCCGGACGACAGGGCGCTGCTTTCCGCCCAGGAGAGCGCGCGATCGTACCGCACGGCGCTTGCAGCGCTGGACCGGTACGCACCGGAGAAAAAGGGAATGTTCCGCAAGCGCGCGGCGGTCACGCGCGAGGAATTTTTCAGCGCGGAGAACGCAGAGGCGGCAAAGGCCGCGGCGGATGCGCTGAACGACCGGCAGCGACGTCTCGGCGAGATCGAGAGCGAGCGCACCAAGGAGGAGACGCTGCGCGCGTCCCTCGCCCCGTGGCTGACGCTTGACGTACCGCTCGACCGGGAGGACGGCGCGCTGTGCGCGGCGTTTGGAACGGTCGGCATAGCGGTGACGGACGAGGCACTGAACGCCGTCTGCGCGGATTTTGACGGCCTTGCCCTGTGGCAGCAGGCATCGGCGGACCGCTCTCTGCGCTACCTTTTCATTGCCTGCCACGAGAGCGTGAAGGACCGGGCGATGGCCGCGCTGCGCGAGATCGGGTTTTCTCCCGTGAGCTTCCGCGGTCTGCATGGCACGGCGAAGGAGAACGACGAGCGCGCGAAGGCGCGCCTTGACGAGCTTTCAAGGGAGAAGCAGGATATCGAAGCGCATATGGCGGGCCTTGGCGATAAGCGGGCGCTGCTGCTGCGCGCGAGCGACCGCGCCGCCATCACGCTGCGGCGCGAGGAGGCCAAGAGCCGCCTTGTTGAAACGGACAAGGCCTTCCTGCTCGAGGGCTGGCTGCCTGCCGACCACTGCGCGGCGCTTGAAAAAGCGCTTGCGCCCTTCACCTGCGCGGTCGAAACGCGCGAGCCGACGGAGGACGAGTATCCGCAGGTGCCGGTGCAGCTCAGGAACAACAAGCTGACGCGGCCGCTCAATATGGTCACGGAGATGTATTCGCTCCCCGCCTACGGTACGCTCGACCCGAATCCGCTGATGGCGCCGTTCTTCATTTTGTTCTACGGCATCATGATGGCGGACATGGGCTACGGATTGCTGATGATCCTCGCCTCGGTCATCATCAATAAAAAGTACCGGCCCAAGGGGACGAGCGGCGAGCTGTTCAGCCTGCTGGGGCTCTGCGGCGTGAGCACCTTCATCATGGGTGCGCTGACGGGCGGCTTTTTCGGCGACTTTCTCACGCAGCTCGTCGCCATCGTCAGCCCCGGCACGGTCTTTGCGCTGCCGAAGCTCTTTGACCCGCTCGATGACCTGACGATGATCCTGATCGGCTCGATGGGGCTCGGCATGGTGCAGATCGTCACGGGCATGGCCATCAGCCTCATCGAAAAGTGCAAGCGGAAGAAATTCCTCGACGCCTTTTTTGAAGAAGTCACGTGGTGGCTCGTGTTCCTTGGCATCGCGCTTCTGGCGCTCGGCAAGGGCACGGCGGTGCTGTATGCCGGCATCGCGCTGGTGGTGCTCGGTCCCATCGTGCAGGGCAAGGGCTGGGGCAAGCTCACGGGACTGTTCGGCTCGATCTACAACCATGTGACGGGCTACTTCGGCGACATTCTGTCCTACACGCGACTGATGGCCCTGATGCTTGCGGGCAGCGTGATCGCACAGGTCTTCAATATGCTCGCGGCGATGCCGGGCAACGTGATCGCGTTTCTCATCATTTCGATGCTTGGCAATGCGATGAACTTCGGCCTCAATCTCCTGGGCTGCTACGTGCACGATCTGAGATTGCAGTGCCTTGAATTTTTCAACAAGTTCTACGTCGACGGCGGAAAGCCCTTCCGCCCCATGACGCTGGACACGGAATATGTCGATCTGCAATAAATAAAAAAACGGAAAACCGTAAGGAGGATAATCATGGGTATTTTTGAACTGACGACGGGCGGCGCCATCGGTATGCTGGGCGCGGGTTTGGCAGTGTGTCTTGCGGGCGCGGGCAGCGCGCGCGGCACGGGCCTTGCCGGTGAAGCCGGTACTGGGCTTCTGTGCGAGGATCCGAGCAAATTCGGTAAGGTGATGATCCTGCAGGTCATTCCCGGCACGCAGGGCCTGTACGGTCTGGTGATCGGCTTCCTCTGCCTGATGCGCATGGGCGTGCTGAACGGCACATATGTCGATATGTCGCTTCAGGAGGGGCTTCGTTACTTCGCGGCCTGTATGCCCATCGCCATCGGCGGCGGCATTTCGGCCGTGGCGCAGGGCCGCGTGGCCGCGGGCTCGATCAACATTCTGGCACGGCAGCCCGAGCACTGGTCAAAGGGCATGGTGCTGTGCATCGTGGTCGAGTTCTACGCCATTCTTTCTCTGCTGGCATCGATCATGATGCTGCTCAACATCGGCTGAGACGCTGACGGAAAGGCGGAAACGCAATGAAC
>URQY01000049.1 GCA_900550165.1 uncultured Eubacteriales bacterium | reverse complement strand
GACAGTGATGACATCAGCTATACCGGGCTGCATCCGAAGCTGATCTGGGAGAGAACCATAACGCTGGGGCGCGGCAATGATCGCTGTGATTTTTGCATGAAGGTCCGATAATAGCGGGGAGGCATATTGGCATGGAGATCAAACGATTCGGCGATATGCGGGGAAAGACCATTATGCTGCTGCACGGAAATCTTATGTGCTGGCGGCAGTTTGAGGATTTGATCCCGCTGCTGGAAAGGAAATTCTGCGTGTATGCCGTCAGCTTCGATGGCTTTGACGGAACAGGCAGATTGCATTTCAGTTCGGCTTAAACGAATGGCTGAGCGCCGCCATTGTGTGGATATTACCCCCATATATTTTCCTCTTGTTTGGCAAGAAAGAAGTTCATACAGATTGATGAACGGCGGGAGTATCTAAACTGATGCTCCTGCCGTTGTTATACCTTGTCCTCTTGTTCGGCCTGCTGCTTTGCTTTCCACTCAGCATATTCCCGCTGTCCGTCTTCGCTCTCAAAGAACGCCTGAATTTCCGGGAGCAGGACACGGGCAAGGGTCTCTACCTCGTGATAGGGAATCCCCGTGCCGTAGTCATTGGGCTTCTTTCTGCGCGGCATGGTATCCCCCCCATTATTGTTCACCATGTATGACAAGGGCGCAACGATGAAAGAAATCGCTGCATATATGAGCGAACGAGGCGTTACCACGGTGCGAGGAAAGAAAATCGACCTTAATTTCACGGCCCGTCTGCTGAAAAACCGGAAGTACATCGGAGAGTACAGCTACCGCCATATCGTCACGCCCAACGGGATTCCCGCTATCGTCCCGCAAGACCTGTTTGACCGAGTACAGCAGCGGCTTGCAGTAAATCGGAAAGCCCCGGCACGACACAAGGCCAAGGACGATTATCTATTGACAACAAAGCTGTTTTGCGGCACTTGCGGGGCTATGATGGTAGGCGAAAGCGGAACAAGCTCCAGCAAGGGCCGGAAGTATCATTATTACCGCTGTGTAAATACCAAGAAGCACCGCACCTGTGACGCCAAGCACAAGACCGTCCGAAAGCTGCCGCTGGAAAATGCCGTTGTCAATGCGGTCATGGCAAAAATCATGGACGATAATTTTGTAGAGTATGTGGCGGATGCTGTGATGGATATTCGGAGCCGGGAAAGCAGCGTGCTCCCCGCCCTCCGCAAGCAGTTGGAAGAAGCCGAGAGCGGCATCACCAATATGCTTAACGCTATTCAGCTGGGGATTATCAATGCCTCTACCAAGCAGCGGCTTGATGAACTGGAAGAACGAAAAAAGGACGTTGAGCTTCAAATCATCCAAGAGGAAATGAAGCACCCCGCCGTGAGCCGTGAGGATGTCGTTTATTTCGTCTGCTGTTTCCGTTCTCTGGACATAAGCAAGCTGGACGCCCGCAGGCTGAAAACCGCATGCTGCGCGCGGAGCTTGAAAAGAAGAACGCCCCCTCCGAGGAACAGAACTGAACCAAAATTGCCCGAACAAATTCCTGTTCGGGCGATTTTTTGCTCTCCGCTGGCGCTTTCCCCCTCTGCATGGTAAAATGGGTGAAAACAGGACTGTTTTCCGCAAAAAGTCTTCATTGCTACCCACGGTTGCGCGATTGCCTACTGAAATACATGGCGTTTTGCGCGCAATAACGTTATGCTCTTTGCGAAAGGAGGAACCATGGCACTACCTGAAAAACTCTATGCACTGCGCAAAAAGAGCGGCCTTTCGCAGGAGCAGCTCGCGGAGGCGCTGAACGTCTCGCGTCAGGCCATCTCCAAATGGGAGGGCGGCAGCGCGACGCCCGAGAGCGACAAGCTCCTCGCGCTGAGCAATTACTTCGGCGTCTCGCTCGACTACCTTCTAAAAGACGGTGCGCCGGATGCCGCGCCCGCCGAAGCGCAGGAGGAGCACCGGACGATGCGGCTTTTGAGCCTCATTCTCTGCTTCGGCGGCGCGGCCGCGCTGATCGTCTATGGCGTTTTGTCGATCCTTGTCCCGTCCGTTCCCGCGCAGATCAGCGGATCGTCGATGATCCGCATCGACGGCAGTGGCATTTTTCTGCTGCTCTGCGTCGCGGCCATCGCCGCGGGCGCGGCGCTGCTGCTCAAAAGTACGAAACACAAATAAACAGGGAGGTCTCTCCATGAAAGCTCTGTCCCGCACCTTCGCCGTGCTGGCGATTCTGCTCTCCGATGTGATGTGCGCCACCGTCGCATTCAGCTATTGCGACATGCTCTGGGGCATCCGCTATGCTTCTTACAGCGCACCGGCGAGCACCGCGTTTCTGCTCGTCATCCCCTACGCCGCCGCCATCGCGGTCTGCGCCGCGCTTGCGGTCATTTTCCGGCGAAAAGGCGCCAAGCACTGAAAAAAGGACCACCGTATGACGATCCATACGGTGGTTTCTCCTTTACTTTCTCACAAACAGGATACCGAGCGTGTCGGGCCCGCAATGGCAGGAGACCGTACAGCCCGCGCGCGTCTCGATGACCTCGTCAAACGCGCCATACCTTGCCGCCTCTTCCATCGCCGCGTCCACCACGTTTTTCTGGCAGGCGGGATGCGTGATAAAGGCGAGGTCCCCGGCAATATCCGTGCGCCCGTCGAGGCGCTCCTTCACGTACTGACGGATGCACTTTTCAAACGAGCCGCGGTACTTCTTGCACACGCCCATCTTTCCCTCGCGCACCTCGATGCAGGGCTTGAGGTTCAGCAGGTTCGCGCCCAGCGCGGCGACGGCGGAGCAGCGCCCGCCCTTTCGCATATAGTCGAGCCGCTCGATGAGGAAGCTCGCCTCGACCTTCGGCGCGAGCGCGCGCACGCGCTCGGCGATCTCGATGCCGGAAACGCCCTGCTGCGCAAGCTTTGCCGCCGCGACGACAAGGAGCCCCTGCCCGGTGCTCAGATTCCCCGAATCCACCACAAAGACGTTGTCGAACTCCTGCGCGGCAAGGCACGCGTTCTGGTAGCAGCAGGAAAAATTCGAGCCGATGTTGATCTGCACGACCTCGTCGTATTCCTTTGCGTAGCGCGTGAACATCTGCGTATACTCGAACTGGCTGACCGCCGCCGTGCTGCAAAGCTCCCCGCCGCCGTCCACATGGGTGAAAATGTCCGCGGGCGTGATATCCACGCCGTCGTGAAACTCTTTTCCGTCCTTGATGACGCACAGCGGCGTGATGGCAATGTCGTAGCGCTCAAGAAGCTCGGGCGACAGATCGCACGTGCTGTCCGAAATGATCTTCACTCGCATCGTAGGGGTCCCTCCTGTATCGTGCGGCCGCACGGACCGCGCCGGACTTTATCATTTCCGGCTGCTCGCCGGTTTGCATATACCATAAGACAGTATTATCTTAATGGCGTTAGATGAACTGATTTTCAACTAAAAATCAACAATTGTTGATTTTTCTTCGCAGCGTTTTGCAGAAAACGTCCCCGAGGCTTGGCCCCGGGGACGTTCATTATCGTCTGTACGGCTATTTTCCGCTTCGCTTACTTGTTCAAGCAGCGATAGAGGAAGGTGACGATCTGGCCGCGCGTGCAGTCGCCCGCGGGGTCAAAGGTCGTGGCCGTCGCGCCGGTGGTGATGTTTTCCTTCACCGCCCAGAGAACGGCATTCTCATAGAACGCACCCGCCTTCACATCGGTGAACGGGTTCTCGGCCGTCGCCTCGGGGGACTTTTCCATGCGGTACAGGAACGTCACGATCTGGCTGCGCGTGCAGGTCGCGTCGGGCGCGAAGGTGGTCTCGGTCGCACCGGAGGTGATGCTGTTCTCCACGGCCCACAGGACAGCCTTGTAGTAATAGCTGCCCTCCTTCACGTCGGTGAAGGCCGTCGTGGTCGCGGTCGGCTCGGGGCTGCCGGCGGCACGCCACAGGAACGTGACGGCCTGTGCGCGGGTGCAGGCTGCGTTGGGGCTGAAGGTCGTATTGCTCGTGCCGGAGGTCACGGCCTTGTCGAGCGCCCAATCCACTGCGGACAGATAGTAGTCGCCGGCCTTGACGTCGGTAAAGGCGCCGCCCTGGAGCGCGTCGGTCTTCGTGATGTACTCAACGAGCTCAACGCCCAGCTTGTGGGCCTTCTCAGCCATGGCCTTGCCATTCTCGGTGGCAAGGGCGCGGGCATCGGACGCCTTGGCGAGCTGATCGGTCGTGACGAAGTCCTTGTAGAGCTCCTGCTGGAGCGCGGCGAGCTTGTCAGCGACGTAGGCCTTGGCCTCGTCCTTCAGGGGCTTGCCGGTGATCTTGTCGACATTGGCGATGTAGCCGCCGAGTCCCTCAAACGTGAAGTAATAGGAATCCTTCCAGTTGGCAGGATAGGTCTTGTAGCCGGAAATGCGCTGCCAGTTGCCCTCGGCGTCCTGCGCCCAGCTCGTGCCGTAGGTACAGAAGGTGTCAGGCTTCTCGGTCGTGAACTCCGCGGACGCGGTGCTGACCTGATAGCCCTTGTACATATCGTCGATCAGCATGGGATAGTAGGGAACGAATACGTTATAGGACATATTGCCGACACCGACCCAGCCCACGGTCGCGGTCTCGACCGGGCGATTCTTGAAGAGCTGGAAGATCTCGATCTCCTGGTTGCTGGCCTTGCCGATGGAGGAGAGCTTGTAGTAGCCGAAGATATCGTCCTTGTCGAGCTTGCGGTCGGCCTTGATGTTGGTGTAGAGCGCAACGAGCTTGTCGTTTGCGTCAAGGTTGGAGATGGTGAACTTCGTGTTGTCAGCCACGAGCGCGTCACTGTCATATTTGTAAGCCGCGTTCAGGTAGTTCAGGCCGTCGATCATGCGCTGGTCCATCTTCTCGCTGATGCGGGCGTAGGACGCGCGGAAGTCGATGATGTTCTTTTCCTCGTCGCCGACGAAGGTACCTGCCTTCTTCGCCACAGCGATCAGGTCCTTGGAGGCGATGACGTTCTCATCGTCCAGATCGACGCGGCCGATGACGGCCATGTTGGGCTCAAGGAAGATCATGTTGTCGTTGAGCTTGATGGCGACATACTGCGTGCCGCTGCAATTCTCGATGTACCAGACCTCGTCCTTGTCGCAGATGAACACGCCGGAGGCGTATACGCAGCCGTAGTTCTCATAGATGTCGAGCAGCAGCTCCACGCCCTCGCGCGCGGAAGAGGCCTCGGCCAAGATGATGGTCGGGATATCGGTCTCTTCGATGCCGATGCGGGCATTGCCGTTTTCCTTCGCCCAGTCGGCGTCGCGGTACGGGTCGACCTCCGCCACCTTGGCGTTGCCGTAAAGGGTCTCGGTCGCGGAGACGGACACGCCCTTTTCGTTCGTGCCGAACTCAGTGTAGGAGTAGTGGTCGGCCTTTTTGCCGCACTCGGGACAGGTGCCGTCATAGTAGATATCGTTGGTGAAGTAGGTGAAGCGATAGCTGTCGTGGGTGAAGTCCCACTCGAACGGGCCGTATGCCGGGCAGCCGACATAGTGGTCGCCCTGTTTCCAATTGCCGCTCTCGCTGATGAACCAGAGCTTGTTGTAATCGGAGCCGTAGTCCTCCGTGCGGGCGACGAAGGGAGTCCCCTCCTCGTTCAGATCGCCGCCGACGTAGATCGTCGTGCAAGCGGATGCACTGATGGTCGTCGCAGCAAAGGCCGCGGCCGTCACCACGCAGGTGCAGAGAAGCTTTCTGAGCATACCTCTTTTCATGTGATTCCTCCTGAAATGATGAATGATAAATGTTGTTCCGCAAGGCAGCGTCTGCCTTGCGCGCAGGCCGTTCTCTCGTTTTTTCCCATCATCCCCTATCCACACACATCCAATTTACTGTGCTGATATGATATCACGATAAAGCGTTTAATTCTATTGTCAAGAATAGAAAAAAGCTGACAGCACTTTTTGCTGTTTTAGTGATATCGCACAACGGCTTGTCCGTTCTGCCCAAGCAGCGCTTTTCCGGGCAGATATCGCGCTTTGGTTGCATTTCACATTTTTTTCGCGTTTTTGCTCCTCAATTTGTATCTTATCACTTCGGCATACGCTTTTCCATTGTCCGAATCGGCAAAAGTCGTTCTCCTTTTCTGGTAAAAACACCGATTGCCTGCTTGGTTTTTCGCAGCCATCTTCTCCTCTCCGTCCTCCGCTTCACTGTGCGCCGCCGCGCTAAATCCGCGCTAAGCTCCCATTCAGAAATTGACGGATTCTTCCTCTTATGTTATAGTTTTTGCAAATTTATTCGTAAATCATCTTTTCTCCGGCACCGGCGTACTTTTTATGAAAGAGCAGCTTCTATGAAACGTCTTCTCTCTCTTCTTTTCCTCTGCGCAGTGCTCATGCTCACCTCCTGCGCCTCTTCGCCGCAGGAGGATGATCCCATGCCGCAGCTTATCATCGGCGGCTCCCCCTACGCGCCGTATTTTTACGCGGTGTGAGCCGCAGCTACGCAGGCATCGACGTGGAGATTGCGGCCGCGGCCTGCCGTCGCATCGGCTATGAGCCCGTTTTTCGCGAGATCGCGCTCGATGAGCGCTTTGCCCGTCTTGCCGCGGGCGATGTCGACTGTCTGCGGTGCTGCCTGACGATGGACGTCCGTGAGGGCGAATTTCTCTGGGCCGGTCCCTACCTCTACACCCAGCGTGTGATCGTCGTGCGCGCGGACAGCGGGATCCGCTCGATCGAGGACCTTGCGGGTCAGCGTGTCGCCGTGCAGTCGGGCTCCACCTCCGAGCACATCCTGACCGACGGATTGGATAACGAGTTCTCCGCTCTCGCCCAACTCACGGCCTACCCCGAGCTCCGGCAGGTCTTCGCCGCGCTGCGCGGCGGCTATGTCGATGCCGCCGCCGGCATGGAGGGCGCGCTGAAGCAATATCTTGACGACTATCCCGGCGAATACCGCTTGCTGAACATGAGCTTCCGCAGCCAGGCACAGGGCGTCGCCTTTCGCAAAAATGGCGACACTGCGCTCGCGCAAAAGCTCCGCGACGCGCTTGCGGACATGACTGCCGACGGCACAACCGCCGCCATCATCAGTGCCCACGGTCTGAACGTGGAGAAGAACGTATACGGAGGAACAACGAATGCCGACAGCCGCAGTGCAGAATGACCGCAGGAAACGGCGCCTACCCATATGGCTGCTGCTGACGGTCTGCGGCGTCGCCTTCCTGCTGCTGACGCTGCTCATCGCCTTTTATCGCGGGCGCGCAAATATCCGTCAGGACGCGGCAGACACGCTCGCGCTCGTCAAGAGCACCTGCCAGAAGTACGACGATTACCATCTCAGCAGCACGACGAAGGACCTGCAGTCCCTCATCAACAAAGCCCGCGTCTTCGGCCTTTATGTCCCAAGCGCCGATACCACGCGCGAAGACGTTCTTGCGCGCTACCTCAGCGATCAGTACCTCACCGGTATCGCCGTTCTCCGCGAAGACCTCTCCGTCGCCGCGGCAGCGGATGCAGACGGTGCAGGCCGCAGCGCGCTCCTCTCCCTTATCCTTGCAGACGGACAGGCGCAGGACATCCTCGCCCACCCGCAAAAGGTCTATGCCGATCAGGTAAGCGCGGACGGACGCTCCTACGACTATGCCATCGCCGCGCGGCAGGACAGCCCCGGCGTGATCGTCTGCTATGCGGATATCACGCCCTTTCTCGGCGACAAGTATTCTCTCTCGCTCTCCAGTATGCTTGATATCGACCTTCAGCGCGGAGATGCGGTCACTGTCGTGACGGACGGTGTGACCGTCATCAGCAGCAGCGATCCCGCGCTGGAAGGTCTTGCGGTCGAGGACTGCCCCATCACAAACGTCGTCATAAGTGACCGCCTGCCCGATGACCAAACGCTGCTTTCGCTCAAGCTCGATGGCACGGTCTGGTACGGCGTACACGACATCTACCGTGACTATTATCTCTACGTCTTCTACCCCGCGCGCACGATGGTTCCGGCTATCGCGCATCGGCTCGCCATCTCCGCGGGGCTGTATCTCGCTTTCTGCATGGCCGTCATGCTTCTTTGGCAGGGCCGCCGCCGTGAGCGGATCGCCCAGTTCGAGAAGGAATATCACCCCACTGCCGCCATCGCAAATATTTACACGACCGATCTTATCATCTATCCGCAGTCCAACACCTACGAGTCCATCACGCAGACTGCTTACGCCCATTCCGTGACGGACGGCATCGAAAAAGCGGACGAGATGCTCGAGGCCATCACGACCCACATCATCGTCCCCAGGGAGCGCGACGCCTTCCGTGATTTCTGCAGCGCCGCGACCGCGCCGGAGCGTCTGCGCGACCAGCGCTTTCTCGGCGATATCTTCGAGTCGATGAACGGCCAGTGGTTTCAGGTGCTGCTCATCCCGCAGCGCCGCAGTCAGACCGGTGAGGTCACGGCTGTCATGCTGCTTTCGCGCAACGTCACCGCGCAGAAGCAAAAGGAGATCGACTACCAGCAGCGCCTGCGCGAGACCGCCGAGCAGTCCTCGATGGCCAACGCTGCAAAGACCGATTTTCTGCGCCGCATGAGTCACGATATCCGCACGCCCCTCAACGGCATCCGCGGCATGACGAAGATCGCCGAAGAGAATATCACCGATCCCGCGCGGGTGCAGAACTGCCTCTCCAAAATTCTTTCGACCTCGGATTTCCTGCTCGAGCTCGTCAACAACGTGCTCGACATGAGCAAGCTCGAAGCCGGCGAGGTCGAGACCGAGCACAAGCCCTTTGACCTGCGCGACGTGCTGCAGGGCGCGGAGACGGTCGTTTCCGCGCAGGCGGCGGACTGCGGCATCGTCTTCACCTCCGATCCGCCCGCGGGCGAGCACTGGCACCTGCTCGGCAGCCCTCTGAACATTCAGCGCGTGCTGCAAAATATCATGAGCAACGCCGTCAAATACAACCGTCCCGGCGGCTCGGTGCACATTTCCTGCCGCGAGACCGCCTGCGAAAACGATACGGCGACCTTCGTCTTCACCTGTGCCGATACCGGCATCGGCATGAGCCTGGAATTTCAGGCCCGCGCGTTCGATACCTTCGCGCAGGAGCATAAGACCGCGCGCACGACCTATTCCGGCAGCGGCCTCGGCCTCGCTATCGTAAAGAAGACCGTCGAGCTGCTCGGCGGCAAAATTTCCTTCGTCAGCCGCGAAGGAGAGGAAACGACCTTCACCGTTACGCTGCCGCTGACGGTCGATGCATCGTATCGGCCGCCCGCCCCCGAGCCGGAGCCGGGCGCGCGGCTCGACGGCGTACGCATCCTCATGGCCGAGGACAACGCGCTCAACCGCGAGATCGCGACCTATATGCTCGAAGAGAGCGGCGCGCTCGTCACCGCCGCCGAAGACGGGCAGCAGGCGGTAGATTGCTTTGCCGCTTCCGCTCCGAACAGCTTCGATATCATCCTCATGGACATCATGATGCCCGTGATGAACGGTTTGGAGGCGGCAGAGAAGATTCGTGCGCTCGACCGTCCGGATTCGAAAACCGTGCCGATCTTCGCCATGACGGCAAACGCGTTTTCCGATGACGCCGCCCGCAGCCGCAAATCCGGTATGAACGAGCACCTCACAAAGCCGCTC
>URQY01000048.1 GCA_900550165.1 uncultured Eubacteriales bacterium | reverse complement strand
CCTCCTCACCATAGGTTTTCATCTGCTTTCCGCCTCTGCGCCGGGGCTTATCTACGGAGCAAAGATGATCCAGTGGGCACCGTTTGCCGCGACGGATCCGGAGACGGTAAGCGCGCCCCCGAAGCTCGGCACGCCGGCGAATCTCGGCGCGCTGAACAAGGTGACCGAGACGATTAACTTCAACCGCGTGAGCGCCTATGGCGACAACGTGAAGAAGGTTGAGATCGTGGAATTCAAGGACGGCTCGCTGGCTGTGGAGACGCTGTATCTCTCGAACGCGAACGCAGCGGCGGTGACCGGCGCGGAGCTGGGCACGACGGACGGGGACAAAGACCTCAAGTTTGGCAGCAATGACACCGCGCCCTATGGCAGCCTCGCCTTTTACACCAACCACATGAGGGACGACGGGACGAAATACTATCAGGGCATTTTCTACCCGAAGGTCAAGGCCAACATGGAGGGCGAGAGCTACGAAACCAAGGGAGACAGCATTGTGCTGAGCAATGCTAAGCTCACATTTACCGTTTTCGAGCCGCTCTACGGCAAGTACAAGCACAAGAGCGAGGAGTTCGACACCGAGGCTAAGGCCGCGGCGTGGGTCAATGAAAAAATCAAGGCCGCAGCGGGCGGCTGAGAAGCGAAGAGACGCGGCACCCGCTGCGTCTCTTTTCCATTAGGAGGAAAAATATGAAAACATTTCCCTACGAGCTGGACGGGCACAAGTTCTACCTGTGCCTGAACGGGCAGGCGCTCTTTGACGCCTATGACAAATTTGGCTACGAGGAATTTATTACCAAGCACATCGAGGGACAGAGCAAGGCGAGCTTTGAAAATACCTGCTGGCTGCTCGCAAAGCTCGCCGAGCAGGGCGAGCTGGTGCGGCGCTGGCAGGGGCTTGAGCGCGGTCCGATCGTGCCGGTGGAGTATTTCCGGGCGCACCTGCGGCCGCTGGATGTGGCGGGCGCCAAGGACGCCATCCGCGAGGCGATCACTCTCGGGTTTTCCCGCGAGGAGGAGCGCGAGAGGCGCGTCCGAGACCTCGGGCTTGAAGAGCTGCAAAAAAAAACGGCAAAAGCGAAATAACGCGCTCGTGGTGGCTGGATCTGCTGACGCAGTTCCTGCATCTGGGTGTGCGCGAGGGGCTGTTGCTGACGCCCGGGCAGGTGCTCGACCTGCAGGAGCTGGAGATCCAGCGGCGCGGCCTGCGCAGAGAGGAGGATAACTGCTGAATGGCAACAAGGACAATCACAACGAGGCTCGCGGTCGAGGGCGAGACGGAGTTTAAACGCTCCATGTCGAGCGCAAACAGCGAGCTCAAGACGCTGCGCAGCGAAATGAGCCTTGCCGACGCAGAATTCAAGGGCCAGGCGAACACGATGGACGTCCTGACCAAGAAGAATGAGCTGCTGCGCCGTGCTCAAGAGCAGCAGGCCGAAAAAGTCAGGGCCCTGGAACAGGCTGTAGAGGACGCCGCAAAGGTCTTCGGCGAGAACGACAAGCGCACGGACAACTACCGCCAGCAGCTCAACCGGGCAAAAAAAGAGCTGATCGACATGAACGAGGCGCTGGATGACAACGAGAAGTATCTCGACGAGGCGCGGGAAAGCGCCGACAAGTGCGCAAGCAGCATCGACGGTTTTGGCCGCGAGGTCAAGGATGCGGGGGATAAAACCTCTCTCTTCGGGACGATTGTCGCAGCCAATCTTACCAGCGGTGCGATCAGAGACGGCGTCAAAAGACTTGCCGATGGGTTAAAAGCTCTTCCGGTCGCGGTCGTGCGCGAACTTGCAGAGGGATTTCGTGATGCAGCGGTGGCCGTAAAAGAAATGGCCGATACCGCAGGCGACCTTGATGATGCGGCGAAGCGCACAGGGACAACCGCAGAGGAATATCAGAAGTGGGCCTATGCGGCGAAGCTCGGCGGCATGGAGATCAACACCCTTGAAGGGTTAATGGTCAAGCAGCAGAAGACGTTTTCCGATGCCAGAGAAGGCGTCAAAGCGTCGGCGGAGGCGTATAAACGTCTTGGCATTAATATTGAGGATATTTCCAGCGGACAAGCCTTCAATCTTGTTATATAAGTGCCGCCAGGCGCACACCTCGCAGGCCGACTGGACGCCGGACAAGACACCCGCGCTCTGGGCGGTCATCGACGCCGAGCACGCGGGCACGCAGGCAGACCCCATCCCCGCAGCGCGCGGCATGGAATACGAGTACGGCAAGTATTACCTCGACGGCGAGGATGGCAAGGTGTACCTCTGCGAGCGCACGGGCGAGGCCGCGGGCGGCAAGATCACGCTGCAATATCTGCCGCACGAGCTGGTCGGGAATTATTTTAAGGCGGTGTAATACGCCGCAGAAAGGGAGCGGGATATGGATAATGCAAAGCATTATGACGACGCGGCAATCGCGCTGATCGAATCGAGGTGCAAGAGCAACACGCACCGGATCAACGAACTTACCGAACACCAGGTGGCGCTGGATAGGTTGGTGACCTCGGTCGAGGTGCTGGCCACAAAACAAGAGACCGTGGAGGGCGACGTGAAGGAGATCAAGGAGGACGTGAAGACCATCACGGGCAAGGCGGGGAAGCGCTGGGACGGGCTGGTCGACAAGGCTCTTGCCGTGCTTGCGGGGGCGTTCATCGCGTGGCTGATCTCGGGAGGTGTGGCATGAAGAAACTGCGGAAGCGGGACAAGTACCTCATCGCGGCGGTGGTGAATCTCTGCTGGTACTGCGTCGCGGCGCTGATCCTGACGGCCTTCGACAAGGCCGTGCCGGACAGCCTGACGGTGGCATGGTTCGCCGCATGGACGGCGGAGCTTGCGCTGCTGGCAGGAATCAAAATCAAGGGAAAGGACGAATAACATGAACGAAAGAATCATCAAGCGTATCGCAAACCTTATGAGCGTCAAGAGCATCGTGACGCTGGTGCTGACGGGCGTATTCGCGTACATGGCCGTCACGGGCAACATCAGTCAAGACTTTATGACTATCTATGCGGTCATCATCGCGTTCTACTTCGGCACGCAGAGCCAGAAGGTGCAGGACGCGGTAGGAGGTGACGACAATGTATCACAGCCGTGACATTGCCGACCTGCGCGCCGACGTGCGGGCAAACTGCGTTATCTTCCTCGACCTCTGCAAGCAGGCGGGCTTGCCCGTTCTGGTAACGGAGACGGTCAGGGATGACGAGTACCAGCGGTACCTTGCGCGCAATGGCTACGCCGCCAAGAGCGCGACGCGCCCGACGTTCCACGGCGTCAAGGCTGGGCTGGCGTTCGACATCTGCAAAAACGTCAAGGGGCATGAGTACGACGATCCGTCGTTCTTCGCCCGCTGCGGGCAGATCGCAAAGCAGATCGGCTTTTCGTGGGGCGGCGACTGGAAGAGTTTTCCGGACAAGCCCCACATCCAGTGGGATGACCACGGCAAATACACCGGCAGTATGATCTTGGCGGGCAAGTACCCGCCGGAAATGGAGGGTTACATGGACCAAGCGACGTTTAACAAGATGATGGACAACTGGCTCGCGCAGCAGGGCACCAAGCCCGTCTCCACGTGGGCGGCGAAGGACTGGGCGGCGGCAAAGGCGGCGGGCATCACGGACGGCAGCGCGCCGCAGAGACTTATCACGCGACAGGAAGTCGTGATGATGATCCAGAGAGCGACAAAATAACGGTGTCCGATTTGGGCACAGGAAGGAGCGG
Source organism: uncultured Eubacteriales bacterium (assembly GCA_900550165.1). GTDB lineage: Bacteria > Bacillota > Clostridia > Oscillospirales > Oscillospiraceae > Hominicoprocola. Next base: position 6,180 of record URQY01000048.1, on the reverse strand, counting down.
GCGGCGAAAGCCCACGCGCAAGCGCCTCTGCAAGCCCTACACGGGGCATGAACAGTCAGCACAAAGCGATGCGAGCACAGCTATCCTCAATGGCTCCCAAAAGGGCCATCGCATATATCCTATCTTTTGAGCTGCCCGACGATGAGGCGGCGTGCCTTATCGAGTGCGACGTGCGGCGCAAGAGCTACGCGCAAGTGTGTGCAGCGCTGCACTTATCGCCGGAGGCGGTCAACCGCTGCCGCAGGCGGGCATATCAAAAAATAGCAGACGGACAAAGAGAGCACCGAGGTTAATCGGTGCTCTCTTTTTACCTAAAAGGGCTTTTGGGAATATTTTTTGACCAAACGATGACCAAACGATGACCATTTGCAGGGCGCGATCCACGGTATGATTGAGGCGACAAAAGGAGGTGCGCGCATGGGATATTTCGGCAACCCTTATCAGATGGGGTATAACCCCTATTCAGGATATGCCCCTGCAAGCCCACAGAACGGTGCAGGAGCGATGCAAGGCTTTGCGGGTCAAATTACCCGCGTGAACGGAGAAAACGGCGTGGACGCGCTCAGGATGGCTCCGCGCAGTGAACTGATTGCGATGGATATCTCGCGGTCGGATGTGTTGATCGGCTGGTACGTCAAAACGGACGACGCGGGGTACAAGTCGAAAACGCCGTATCTGATGACGCCTTACGAGCCAAAGCCCACGCAGAGCACAGCAAGCCTCACGAGTATCGAAGAACGCCTGACCAGATTGGAGGGAATCGTCAATGAACAATCCGTTGCTGGAAAGCCTGATGGGAAGCCAAAGGGCGGCAAGACCGAATAATCCCCTTGCGATGATGGCAGAGTTTCGCAAATTCGCAGCGGGCATGACGCCGCAGAAAGCACAGCAGGAGATCGAGCGGCTTTTGTCGTCCGGGAAAATGTCGCAGGAGCAGTTTCAGCAGCTCCAACAGCAGGCAAAGGACTTTATGCAATTCCTGAAATAAGCCGGGTCGACACGGTTTATTGATAAATTATTTTGAAAGGAGTGTTCCCCATAGACAATTACTCTTTGAGCGATCTCGCGGCAGTGACCCGCGATAACGACGGCAACGGCTGGGGCTCCGGTTGGTTCCTCATCGTCGTGCTGTTCCTGTTCATGTTTGGCTTCGGCGGAAACGGCTGGAACCGTCAGGGCGAATTCGGCCAGTATGCTACGGCTGCAAGCCAGCAGGAAATCCTGTTTGGCCAGCAGTTCGGCCAGATCAACGACCGCCTGACTAACATCGGCAACGGCATCTGCAATCTCGGCTATGAGATGCAGGGAAACATCGGTCAGCTCGGCAAGGAGGTCGCGCTTGCGCAGGCAGGCACCAACACCACCATCATGCAGACCGGCAACAGCATCCAGAGCCAGCTTGCGTCTTGCTGCTGCGATCAGCGCCTTGCGACGGCCAATCTGTCCGCGCAGATGGATCGTCAGACCTGCGACATCACCACGGCTATCCACGCCGAGGGCGAAGCTACCCGCGCGATGATGCAGGCCAATGAGATGCAGGCTCTCCGCGACAAGGTGGCAAGCCTTGAAATGGACAACCGTATGTGTGGCGTCGTCCGCTATCCGAGCGGCTACACGTACAACGCAGGCTCGTCCCCCTTCTGCGGCTGCAATAGCGGCTGCTGCAACGGCAATATCTGAGCAACTATTTCCAAACCGGAAACAGTTCAGGCCCTCTTTGGCCGGGTAAATGGGCGAGGGCTATCCCCTCGCCCTTATTTTTTTGAAAGGAGACTTTACTATGTCTTGTAAATCCGCTCTTTACACCGCCATGCAGACGCCGACTGCGGTTGCCGTCGATGGCGTTATCCCCCTCGGTAGCCTGATCCGCCGCTACGGCTGCGACATTACGCTCAACGGCAATGCCGTCAACATCGTCGGCAAAGGCTACTACGACGTCGACACGTCTATCACCGTTGCACCGACGGCAGCTGGCACGGTCACGGCGACGCTCTACAAGGACGGCGTTGCCGTTCCCGGCGCAACCGCTTCTGCTGCGGGCGCCGCCGGTGCGCCCGTTGTTCTGGCATTCCCCGCGCTGGTGCGCCAGGTGTGCTGCGCGGCAGGGTCCGCTCTGACGCTGGTGCTCACCGGTGCCGCTGCTACGGTCAATAATGTGGCGCTGCGCGTGCAGCGGATCTGAGAGGTGCACGATGGTGCAGCTCTTGATCGGGATGCTGCTTGGCGCGATGGTGGCCACGCCCACAGGGCGCAGCATCGGCAATCAGATCGGCGACGCGGCGATTGCTGAGATTAAAAAAGTGATGCCGAGGCCGACCACAGAAAGCGAGGAAGAAAATGAAACTAATTGAAAAACTATCCGAGATGATCGACGAAGAGATCGAGGACGCGAAGAAATACGCGAAATGCGCGCTCAAGTACAAGGACGAGCGTCCGGCACTGGCGAAGACGTTTTACGATCTTTCCGGCGAAGAAATGCGGCACATGACCATGCTGCACGCAGAGGTCGAGGCCGTGATCCAGAAGTACCGGCAGGAGAAAGGCGAGCCGCCAGAGGGCATGAAGTCCCTTTACAATTATCTGCACGAGAAGCAGATTGAGAAGGCTGCCGACGTCAGACGCCTGCAGGACATGTATCGCGGCGCGTAACTGTGTTCGTGACTGTGTTCATGCAACCGCCAACAACCGGCAACAACCGAGAGCAACCGGCAGTTTAAAAAGCAAGAAAAAGCCTTGATAACACTGGTTTTTCCAGTATTATCAAGGCTTTTCCCATTGGTCCGAGTGGCGAGACTTGAACTCACGGCCTCTTGACCCCCAGTCAAGCGCGCTACCAACTGCGCCACACCCGGATAAGGGATATCGCTCATGTTGACTTTGATAGAATAGCACACCTTGCCGGGAAATGCAAGCCCTAATTTTGATTTTTTGAAAAAATTTGTCAGTGATCACCACGGGACCTCTTCGTCGGGGCGCAGATAGAGATGTCCTGCCTCCGGCGTGACGCCGAGGCAATCAAAAAGCTCTTCGAGCGTGACAAATTCATAGCCCTGCGCGCTGAGCACGTCGATGGCCTGGAGCGCGGCCTCGACGCTGGTCTCATACGGATCGTGGAGGAGGACGATGTCGCCGGGCTGCGCGTCGTGCGTGATCTCATAGGCGACGAGATCGCGGTTGCGCACGCTCCAATCCATCGTGTCCATGGACCAATAGACCATGGGGACGGTGACGGCGGCCTTGAGCGCGTCGCTCGAAAAGCCCCAGGGCGGACGCAGCCAATAGACGCCGTCGCCGAGGATGGCGCGCAGCGCGCTGTCGGTTTGCCGGATCTCCGTGAGCGCCGAGTCGTCGGCGGCATCGAGCCGCACGTGGGTAAAGCTGTGATTGCCGACCTGATGGCCCTCGTCCTTCATGCGGCGCACAAGGTCCTCATTGCCGCGGATCTGTTCGCCGATGAGAAAAAAGGTCGCGTGCGCGCCGCGTTCTTTGAGACCGTCGAGCAGCGCAGCGGTCGTTTGCGGAGAGGGGCCGTCGTCAAACGTCAATGCGATGCAGCGGCGCATTTCCGCGGGGGCTGACACGGCTACAGCCTGACCACTTTTGGTGCAGGCAAAGAAAAGCGCAAGAGAAGTGAGCAGCAGAAGCAGCAACAGCGCGCGGTATCGTTTCAAGATCATCACCTCAAGCTCTATTTTACGCAGCGGACGGACAAAAAAGACCGACCTGTATGACAGATGACGGAAAAAGTTTAAGAAAAGGGCTTGAAAATGAGAATTCCGCTTGCATACGGTGTAAGGATATATTATAATAAAAACATGATAAATGCTAATAGGAAAGGAATATCCTATGGAAAGCAAAAAGTTAGAAGCGCTGCTGATGGCGGTAGACCTCGGCAGCTTTACCAAAGCGGCGGAGGTGATGGGCTACACGCAGTCCGGCCTGACGCATATGATGAATTCCCTCGAGCGTGAAGTTGGCTTCACGCTGCTTGAGCGCGGGCGCGGCGGCGTGCGCCTTACCAAGGAAGGGGAGCGCGTAGCGCCCGCTATCCGTGAATTTTTGCAGGCCAACGCGCGCCTCGACAGCACCATTGCACAGGTTGCGGCCTCGCGCAGCGAGATCATCCGCGTCAGCGCGTTTGCAAGCATGGCAATGCACTGGCTGCCGAGCATCATCCGCCGCTTCCGCGAGGAGCGGCCCGATGTGGATGTGGATATCCGTATGGCTGACCATATCCGCAGCCCCTATGAGCTGCTTGCGCAGGGAAAGATGGACGTTATCTTCGTCAGCCGTCAGGAAGAGGAGAGCGGCTACGAGTGGATCCACCTGCGCGACGATCCGATGTACGCCGTGCTGCCGAAGGATTATCCCATCGACGGTCGCACGGGCTATCCGCTCGCAGAGTTCGACGGGCGCGATTTTATCATGCCTGCGCAGGGCTTCGACAAGGACATTATGCGCATCTTCAACCGCGTAGGCGTCAAGCCGCACATCCTGCCGACGGCTGTGGATGACCCCACGGTCATCAGCATGGTCGAGCATGGCCTCGGCGTGAGCATGATGACAGAGCTGACGCTGCGCGGCCGCGGCGACAGCGTTCTGCTCGTGCCGGTCGAGCCGTCGAGTGCGCGCGAACTCGGTATGGCTATCCGCGCGGGGGAGAGCACGCAGCCCTCGCTGCAGCAGTTCCTTCAGTGCGCGCAGGAGGTTTTGACCGAGCTGGAGCCGAATTGAAAAAAGACTTGTATCGCGGCGGAAAAGCGGGTAAAATAGTCGGTACGACACAAAAAGGAGAACTGCTTTTTTATGCTGACTTTTAAGCCCGTTGCGCAGCGCGACCTTTCGCGCCTGCGCCGCTACTATAAGGACTGTAACTACCAATTATGCGAGTATTCCGCGCTCGTCAAGCTGATGTGGCGCGGGCATCTGCACCCGCAGTACGCCGAGGCTGCCGGCTGCCTGATCGTAAAGAACTGCATCGACGGCAAGCTCTGCTTCGACTATCCCGTGCCGGGGCCGGACGGCGACGAGGAGGCCGCGCTCTGCGCCATTGAGGATTACTGCGTGGAGCAGGGAATCCCGCTGGAGCTTTCCGTCGTTCCGCGCGAGAAGGCGGCGGGACTGCTGCTGCGCTACCCGCACTTCCATCTCGACAATCCGCGCTCCTGGCGCGACTATCTCTATGAGGCGAACGATCTGCGCGAGTTCCCCGGCCGCCACTACAGCGGCCAGCGCAACCACGTCAACAAATTCCGCAAGCTCTATCCCGAGGCGCAGTTCCGCCCGCTGGGAAAGGCAGACCTGCCGTTGATCGAGCGCTTCTGGCAGGACTACACGGAGGTATTTGAAAAGACCTCGGCGTCTGCAAAGAACGAGCTGGCGCTTGCCAAGACGATGCTGCGCCTGACAGGGGTGTCGTGGCTCTATGTCGGCGGCATGGAGTATGAAGGACGCCTCATTTCTATTGCGATGGCCGAGCGCTGCGGCGAGACGCTGCACGTGCACATCGAGAAAGCGCTCTACGGCTACGAGGGCGTTTATCCTGCGACGGTGCAGGAGTTTGCCCGCTGTTACGCCGTGGACGGCATCCGGTATCTCAATCGCGAGGACGACGCGGGCGACCGCGGCCTTCGCACCTCGAAGCTCCAGTATTTGCCGTGTGAGCTGGCGGAAAAATACTGCTTTGACGTGAAAAATGAGCTGGAGGATCTGGATAAGATCCCGACGCTCAGGACGGAGCGGTTGACCATTTCTGCCTTCACGGACGCGGACCGCGACGCCTACAACGCCCTCTGCCTCGATGACGAGCGCAACAAGTGGTGGGGCTACGATTACCGCACCGACTGGAAGGGCGAAGATCTGAATACCTATTTCCTCGACGTGGTGCGCGAGGATTTCGCCAAAAAGCGCGCCGTCAACTTTGCCATCCGCTTGGACGGCAAGTGTATCGGCGAGGTGTTGCTCTACCATTTCGACGGTAAGGGCGGCGCGGAGGAGGGCTGCCGCATCGCGCCGGAATACGGCGGACAGGGCTACGGTGTCGAAGCATTCCGCGCCGTGGCCGAATGGGGCCTTTATCAGCGTCATCTGGGCCATATCGTTGCCAAGTGCTTCAAGGAAAACACGGCATCCTACAAGATGCTTTCGTCCTGCATGAGAAAGAATGGAGAGGACGAACGG
>URQY01000047.1 GCA_900550165.1 uncultured Eubacteriales bacterium | reverse complement strand
GTCCTGCATAGTAACGGGTAAGAGCCAGCAGATAGATCGTAGGGATCTTTTCCTTGCCAGGATCCGCGCCCACTGCATTTTTCAGGTACTGGAAGATCTGACTGTCGATCTCCTTTTCTTCCCGGCTGAAAAGTTCGGTCTCCACAGCATCCACCAGTTCATTCATTTTTGACACAGGGATGGGTCTTTTGTAGCAGGCACGAAGCACGCCCGCCTCCACTTTTCTCCGGTCATACTGTTCCCTGGTCTGATCCTTTTTAATCACGATCAGCGGGATGGTTTCCACCTTCTCATAGGTGGTAAAACGTTTGCCACAGGCGTCGCAGAGCCGTCTTCTGCGGATCGATGAATTATCATCCGCCGGTCTCGAATCCACAACCCGCGTGTTGTCCTGATTACAGTAGGGGCATTTCATAGGCTTCCTCCTTATTTTCCCTGATGCCTGCGAATTGCTCCGCTGCGAAACAGCTTAGGCAATTCTATTTTGAGTATAGTCACTCCGTCAAACCATGTCAATGAATACTTACGACTTTTTTCGCATAATATAGAAGGAACACTTCCGGAGGTGTCCCTTGCGTCTGCTGGAAATCCGCCAAAAAGAAGTCATCAACATCCGTACCTGCGCCTCCTTAGGCTGCGTCATGGATCTTCTCATCGATGAAAAAAACGGCTGCATCCTGGCTCTTATCATCCCCGGGCCCGGAAAGTTCTGTTCCGTTCTCGGCCGGGACTCGGAATACATCATCCCCTGGGAACAGGTCTGTCAGATTGGCCGGGATATCATCCTCGTGGATATCGACGAAAAGGAATGTCGGAAAAAATGTGAATAACTTACGCTTCATCCGCTGGAAAATGAATGCCTCCGCTCTTTCTTGCCGTCTCCAGAATCTTCATGACGGTCAGGCTGTGCTCCAGGAGCCGGTCTGCTTTTTCCCAGTCTTTTTCTGTGAGAATCCGGTCAAATTCCAGCATCTCATCTACCATCCGGTGAGCACTCCGGTTCTCGGTAAAGGTTCTGGTCTCTCCGTTTATGCGGACCGTCAGCTCCGCCACCTGGCTCGGGATGCCGTTGACCTTGATGTAGCCTTTTTCGCCCTGGACAATAGCATAACCCGGGCTGTCGGAATCCTTGGCTCCCGAGAGAACCGCGTGAAAATCCGGATATTCCAGGACTGCCGTTCCGGAAGTATCGATGCCGTTAAAACCGATCCTCGGATAATAGTGAACGCTTTCCGGCATGCCGAAAAGACCTGCTGTAAAATGAAGGTTGTAGATATTGATATCCATGAGAGAACCGCCGGAAGCCGCCGGATCAAAGGCCGGAAGGACCTCTCCCGCAAGATACTTATCATAACGGCTGGAATACTGGGAAAAATTGGCCTGGACCATCGTGATTTTCCCGAGATCTTTTAAATGCTCCTGAATACAGTGGTAATTTGGAAAATGAAGAAGCGTGATGGCTTCGAGAAGGAAAAGATGCTTCTCCCTGGCCAGTCTCACCAGTTTCTCCGCCTCTTTCACTGTGGATGTAAAGGGTTTCTCATTGATAACGTTCCGGCCCGCGAGAAGAGCCTTCTCCGCGTAGAAGGCGTGCATCTGATTGACGATCCCTAAGTACACCGCGTCCATCTCCGCCTCTTTCAAAAAGGTCTCATAATCCGTATAGAGAGCCGGAATCCCGTACTGCTCTGCCAGCTCCCGGCCTGTCTTTTCGCTCTGCGGCCGGCAGACCAGAGCCGTCACCTCGATCCGCTCCTGATCTTTCTGCATATTCAGAAATTCCCTGACAATCTTGCCCGTTCCTGCAACTCCTACTTTCATCTTCCGTTCCTCCTGATTTGCGCGTTTTCTTAACTATAACACACTTCTTCACACAAAGGAAGCCGCCTGAGATATGAGTTCGCGGTTGCTCTATCTCAGGCGGCTTCTTTTTATGATTTAGGAGAAAGTATGAAAAAGAATATTTTTGTTGCATCTTCTATAATAATGGCAAAATATGTCTAAACTATGAAGAAGTCCGGAAGGTTTTGTGAACTTTCAGAAGACTTTATCGCAGGTAATTTCTCAGCGTTTTCAGAGCGCTTTTTTCGAGGCGGCTCACCTGGGCCTGGGAGATCCGGATGAGACGCGCCACCTCCATCTGGGTTTTTCCCTCGTAAAAACGAAGCCGGATGATATGCCGCTCCCGGTCCGTCAGCTTTTTCACCGCCTCGTCCGGCTTGTTCGACACCACTGCCGTCTTCACCCCATGCGCGCGCAGCGCGTCGAGCACTTCGAGCATCCCATCGTATACCTTGGTCTTCACCTTGCAGTGCGCCTCATAATACGTGCGGAACATCCCCAGCGCGGTCTGGATCTCCTCCTCCGCAGTGTTCTCTGGCATCGCGCGGCGGATGAGCTTCTCCGCCCCATTTCCCACAAATCGCCGCGTCTCCTCGAGACTTCTCTCCGGGTGTCCCAGCTTGCGCAGCACATAGTTCGTGCTGTCGCGCAGATCTTCGAGCGTGTCGAGCAGCGTGCCGTCCATATCAAAAAGAACTGTCTTATATGCCATCTTCCGTTCCTCTTTTCATTGCTTTTTGTCATTTTGCTGCCCCATTATAAGCGCCGAGCGCACAAAGTTCAAGGCCCGATTCTCTCATATCTTTACTTCTGTACCATTGCACACTTCTTTTTCATCTGATATAATTTTTCTATCAATTTATAGACAAGGAGCGCTGTCATCATGCATGAACTGGAACGTCTCTATCATATCCACTGCGCCAAGGGTGAAGTCGGCCGCTATGTGATCCTGCCCGGCGACCCCGGCCGCTGCCCCTCCATCGCCGCGCTGTTCGACGATGCTCATCTCGTCGCGCGCAATCGCGAATACACCACCTACACCGGCACGCTGCTGGGCGAAAAGGTCTCCGTCTGCTCCACCGGCATCGGCGGCCCGTCCGCCTCCATCGCCATGGAGGAGCTGCATCAGCTCGGCGCGGACACCTTCATCCGCACCGGCACCTGCGGCGGCATTGACTTAAACGTCAAGTCCGGCGACATCGTCGTCGCCACCGGCGCCATCCGCTACGAGCACACCTCGCTTGAATACGCGCCCATCGAGTTCCCCGCCGTCGCCGATTTCGACATTGCCCTTGCCCTTCGTCAGGCATCCGAAGAGCTCGGCTACTGCACCCACACCGGCGTCGTCCAGTGCAAGGACAGCTTCTACGGCCAGCACTCCCCGGAAAAGAGCCCCGTCTACTACGAGCTTCTGCAAAAGTGGGAGAGCTGGAAGCGCCTTGGCGTCAAGGCAAGCGAAATGGAGTCCGCCGCAATGTTCGTCGTCGCCTCCGCGCTCGGCTGCCGCTGCGGCTCCTGCTTCCACGTTGTCTGGAACCAGGAGCGCGAAAAGGCCGGCCTCGATCAGGACATGAGCGAGGACACCTCCGCCTCCGTCAAGGTCGCTGTCGAGGGTCTCAAGAAGATCATCCTGCGCGACCGCGAGCTCGCCGCACTGCCCGAAAACGCGCAGAAGCTGCTCGAGAAGAAGGAAAAGGGGCTCCTCCATGAGTGATAAAAAGGTCATCGGCATCCTCGGCGGCATGGGCCCTCTCGCCACCGCCGACCTCTTTCAGAAGATCACCCTGCACACCGCCGCCTCCTGCGATCAGGAGCATCCGCGCGTGTGCATCGACTCCAACACCAGCATCTCCGACCGCACGGCGGCACTCCTGCACGGCGGCGCCGACCCCGTACCCGAAATGATCAAGAGCGCCCAGCGCCTTGCGTCCATCGGCGCAGATCTTCTCATCATGCCCTGCAACACCGCGCACAACTTCTACGACGCGGTCGCGTCCTCCGTTTCCATCCCCGTCCTGCACATGATCGCCGTCACGCGCGATGCGCTCAAAGCCCGCGGCATCAAGTGTGCCGGTCTCCTTGCGACCGACGGCACCGTGCAGACCGGCATCTACCAGCGCACGTTCGAGGGCAGCGGCGTAACGCTTCTCACCCCCGACAGCACAGACGATCAGGCCTCCGTCATGGACATCATCTACAACGGCGTCAAGGCCGGCGACCTTGCGCACGACGCGACCGCGTTCCGATCGGCCTGCGAGCATCTGCTTGCGCGCGGAGCGGAGGTACTCATCCTCGGCTGCACGGAGCTCCCCCCCGCGTTCGACATCTACCGTCTCAATTATCCCAACGTCGACCCCACGCTCGAGCTGGCGCTCGCCGCCATCCGCGCCGCGGGCTGCCAAACGAAGTAAGGAGGCTCCCATGAGCTACGCCGATCAGGTCTTCCGCGCCAACTGCCTCGATATCCTCAATAACGGCGTGCGCGATGACGACCTCACCGTCCGCCCCCATTGGGAGGACGGCGCCCCCGCCCACACGATCAAAAAATTCGGTCTTGTCAACCGCTACGATCTGCAAAAGGAGTTTCCCATCCTCACGCTGCGCCGCACGTATCTGAAAAGCGCGGTGGATGAGCTCCTCTGGATCTGGCAGAAAAAGTCCAACAACGTCCGCGACCTCTCCTCCCACATCTGGGACGCCTGGGCGGATGAGACCGGCTCCATCGGCAAGGCCTACGGCTATCAGCTTGGCGTGAAGCACCGGTACAAGGAGGGTATGTTTGACCAGGTCGACCGCGTGCTTTATGACTTAAAGCACAACCCCGCCTCCCGCCGCATCCTGACCAGTCTCTACAATTTTGAGGACCTGCACGAGATGCACCTCTACCCCTGTGCCTACTCCATGACCTTCAACGTATCAAACGGCACGCTGAACGCCATTCTGAATCAGCGCAGCCAGGATATGCTCGCCGCCAACAACTGGAATGTCTGCCAATACGCGGTACTTGTGCATATGCTCGCGCAGGTCTCCGGGCTCAAAACCGGCGAGCTGGTCCATGTCATTGCCGACGCGCACATCTACGACCGCCATATCCCCATCATCGAAAAAATGCTCTCCGAGCCCGAGCATCCCGCGCCGAGGTTCGCCCTCGACCCTGCCGTTACGGACTTCTATCAGTTCACCCCCGACAGCATCCGGCTCGAGGGCTACGAGTACAGCCCCTTTGAAGAAAAGATCCCCATTGCCGTCTGAGCGTTTGCGCCGGCAAAATTTATAGAGAAAGCCATGGAGTTGATACTATGACCGCAATCGTCTGCGTTTCCAAAAACTGGGGCATCGGCCGCGACGGTGCGCTGCTGTTCCACATTTCCGCCGACCTCAAGCGCTTCAAGTCTCTCACCGTCGGCAAGACCGTCATCCTTGGGCGCAAAACGCTCGACACCTTTCCCGGCGGCAGGCCCCTGAAGGACCGCTGCAACATCGTCCTCTCTCACCGCGAGCTTGACATCCCCGGCGCGGTGGTCGTCCACTCCTTCAGCGAAGCCGCCGCCCTCGGCGGCGACGATGCCATTGTCATCGGCGGCGCAAGCGTCTATATGGCCCTGCTCGGCCGCTGCGACCGCGTCTGCGTCACCAAGGTCCTCGCCGACGCCGATGCCGACAGCTTTTTCCCCAGGCTCGATGACAATCCCGATTGGCGCGTCGCGTCCGAGAGCGAGGTTTTCGAGGAAAACGGTCTCAAGTTTCAATTTGTCGACTATGTCCGCAATCATTAAAAGAGAGAGCTCCGCTCGGAGCTCTCTCTTTTGTTCTATCCATTTGCTTCGTCCCGGTAAAGGAAGCACGTCACAAGCGCACCGTCCGCGCGGGTATAGAGCCGTCCGTCTTCGGCGTAAAACGACTCATTTTCTCCGTCGCACTCCACATACCAGCGCAGCCGCCATACGGTCTCGACCCCGTTTTCGTCATAGCCGTAAAAGCCGAAGCAGCCGACCTCGTTCAGCTTCTTCACATTTTTCCCGAGCTTCAGCGTCATCGTGCAGTCGACGATCTTCGCGTTCGGGTAGTCCTTCTCCGCGTCTGCCGCAACTTTCTCGTCACCGAAGACGACCTGGGTATTCCATATCTCCGGCGCGTTCAGCGCAAACGCCGTCGGCACACCGCGCCCGGAATATCCGCCGAGCGCCGTCACCTTGTACCCGTGCACCTCATCGGGGATCGCAATGACTGCGCCGTCCTCACCGTCCCAGTCAACGTCCGCCGCAAAGGCTTGATGCGTCACCAGATTGCGGTAGTAGCGCTGCCCGTCTGTGTCTGTCCAGTCCGCCGCGCGGTATCCCTGCGCACCGGTCAGCATCCATAAGAGGACTCCGACCGCCGCAGCGATCAGCGCGACCGGCAGCGCGATCGCACCCATCTTTCCGGAATGTTTCTTCTGCATGACAATACTCCTTTCTTCTTCCTTGCAAAGGGTCTTTTCATTTCCATCCAAGTTGATTATAATAGACAGACACCGCATTTGTAAAGGGGGTCCACCGCATGGCGACGCTCAACACCGATATCCGCTATATCAAGGGCGTGGGCGAAGCGCGCGCCAAGTCGCTCGCCAAACTCGGCATCACCGACCTGCGCTCCCTCCTTTCCTACTTTCCCCGCGCCTACGACGACCGCCGCGCGTACAAGAAGATCGCCGACCTCATCCCCGGCGAAAATGCCTGCGTCTGCGCCGTCATCGCGGGCGAGCCGAAGCTATCGCGCATCCGCAAGGGGCTTGATCTCGTCAAGCTCCGCGCCGTCGACGAAACCGGTGCGCTCGAGCTGACTTACTTCAATCAGTCTTATCTGAAAAATACGTTCCACACCGGCGACACCTATGTTTTCTTTGGCCGCGCCGAGGGCACGCCGAGCCGTCCCCAAATGATCAACCCTCTCTTCGAGCGCGAGGGCGCGCATCAGATCACCGGCCGCATCATGCCCATCTATCCGCTCACCGCAGGCATCAGCCAGTCGATGCTCTACAAAGCCATCGAACAGGGGCTTGCCGCCTGCGTCGACGAACTGCCGGACATTCTGCCCGAAGATATCCGTCTTGCCTACGGTCTCTGTCACACGCGCTTTGCCTATGAAAATATCCACTTTCCCTCCGACGATGAATCCCTCGCCGCTGCGCGCCGCCGCCTTGCGTTCGAAGAGCTTTTCCTGCTCGCGCTCGGCCTCAAGCTCCTGCGCGAGCGCCGCACGTTCGTCGCGGGAAAGCAGTGCAAAAAAGTCGACCTTTCGCCCTTTTTCACCTCTCTCCCCTTTTCCCTCACCGGCGCACAGCGCCGCGCCGTCGACGACATCGCGCGCGATCTGACGGGCGCACGCCCGATGAACCGCCTCTGTCAGGGCGACGTCGGCTCGGGCAAGACGATGGTCGCCGCCGCCGCCATTTACATGGCGGCAAAAAACAGCCTGCAATGTGCTCTCATGGCCCCGACCGAAATTCTTGCCGAGCAGCACTACCGCTCGCTCGCGCCGCTGCTCGAGCCTCTCGGCATCTCCTGCGCGCTGCTCACCGCCTCCACGAAGGCCAAGGAGCGCCGCGCCCTGAACGAGCGTCTCCGCTCCGGTGACCTCTCCCTCGTCATCGGCACGCACGCCCTGCTCTCGCCTGATGTGCAGTATCGGGATCTCGGACTCGTCGTCACCGACGAGCAGCACCGCTTCGGCGTCGACCAGCGCGCCGCGCTTTCCGCCAAGGGCGAAAACCCGCATCTTCTCGTCATGTCGGCAACGCCCATCCCGCGCACGCTCGCGCTGATGATCTACGGCGACCTCGATGTCTCCATCCTCAACGAGCTTCCCCCCGGCAGGCAGAAGATCGACACCTTCGCCGTCCCGTCGAGCTATCATGCGCGCATCTATGCTTTCTTGCGCAAGCTCGTCGCCGAGGGGCGGCAGGCCTATATCGTCTGCCCCATGGTCGCGGAAAACGACGAGCTGCCCGACGAGCGCAAGGCCGTCACCGCCTATGCAGCGCACCTGCAAACGGAGGTCTTTCCCGACCTGCGCGTCGCCCCCATCCACGGCAAGATGAAGCCCAGGGAAAAAGATGCCGTCATGCGCGCCTTTGCCGCGCACGAGATCGACGTGCTCGTCTCCACCACCGTCATCGAAGTCGGCGTCGACGTGCCGAATGCCGCGCTCATGCTCATCGAAAACGCCGAGTGCTTCGGCCTCTCCCAGCTTCACCAGCTGCGCGGCCGCGTCGGTCGCGGGCAGCACAAATCCTACTGCGTCCTCGTCTCCGACAACAAAGGCGAAGAGAACAAGACCCGTCTCAAGGTCATGTCCTCGACGAGCGACGGCTTCGCCATCGCGGAAGAGGACCTGAAGCTGCGCGGCCCGGGAGACTTTTTCGGTTCCCGCCAGCATGGTCTGCCGTCGCTGCGCGTCGCCGACCTCTCGTGCGACTTAGCTCTCCTGCATGAGACACAGTCCGCCGCCGAGCAGCTCCTTGCCGCCGACCCGGAGCTTCGGGATCACCCGCTGCTCAAATCCCGTGTCGAGCTGCTCTTCGCGCTCAATGCCGACGCCATGAACTGACAAAAAAAGTCAAGCCCTGTGCGATTTGGGCTTGACTTTTTTCTCCCGCGTTGTATGATCAGTATAACTAATCATACTTCAGGAGGTCATTCTATGGAAGTTCCGCAGGGCAAGCACGCCTGGATGGTCAAAATCGGCGAAAAGGGACAGTTCGTCATTCCCAAGGAAGCACGCGATATTTTTGGCTTCCACCCCGGCGATGAGCTGCTCGTCCTCGGCGACGACGAGCGCGGCATCGCCATCCTGCCCAAGGCCATGCAGCGGGAATATATGCTGCGCATCTTTTCCGAAATGGACAACGGGGGCGACAAGCAATGAGCAAGATCGTCTTTTTCTGCATTCCGGCCTACGGCCACACGAATCCGACGCTCGGCGTCGTGCGCGAGCTCGTCGCGCGCGGCCACGAGGTCCGCTACTACTCCTACGAGCCGATGCGCCCGCTCATCGAGTCCGCGGGCGCTCAGTTCGTCGCCTGCGACCCCTATGACTGCGAGCAGCGCCTCACCCCTGCCGACGGTGCGCGCGTCGGCAAGGATATCGCTTTTTCGACGCATATTCTGGTCGAAACCACCCTTGCCCTCGATGAAAGGGTCTGCGCCGACATGCGCGCTTACGCGCCCGACTGTATCGTCGCCGACTCGATGGCTGTCTGGGGCAAGGCCGTCGCCAAAAAGCTCGGCATCCCGTTCATCTCCTCGACCACGACCTTTGCCTTCAACCGCTATTCGGCCAAGGTCATGAAGCAGAGCGGCGGCCAGATGCTCAAAATGCTGCTCTCCATGCCGAAGATCGACCACGATCTCCAGCGCCTGCGTGACCGCGGCTATCCCATCAAGAATATTCTCGACATCATCCAGAACGACGATCAGACCGACACGATCGTCTACACATCGCCTGAATTCCAGCCCTGCGCCGACACGTTTTCGGACAAATACGCCTTCGTCGGTCCCTCCATCCGCCCCGCAGCAGAAACGATCGAAAAATCACGCGATACGCTCGTCTACATCTCCATGGGCACGGTCAACAACGACCTGCTGCCCTTCTACCGCGCCTGTATCGCCGCGTTCGCGGACTCGCCCTATCAGGTCATCCTCTCCACCGGCGAGCAGATCGACCGTTCCGCCCTCGGCGCGCTCTCCGAAAATATCGCCGTCTATCCTCATGTCGACCAGATCGCCGTGCTGCAAAAAGCCGACGTCTTCCTCTCCCACTGCGGCATGAACAGCGCGAGCGAAAGCCTTTATTTTAGCGTGCCGCTCGTTCTTTTCCCGCAGACAAATGAACAGGGCGGCGTCGCCGCCCGTGTCGCCGAACTCGGCGCGGGGGCAACGCTCGAAAAGGCCGATGCCCTCTCCATTCGCGCGGCGGTCGACACCGTACTGCAAATGCCGTCGTACCGCGCAAACGCGCAGAAGATCAGCGAGAGCTTCCACCGCTGCGGCGGTGCAAGGGCCGCAGCGGAGAAGATTCTTTCTCTCTGTCGATGACAGAGCCTTTTTCCCCTGCACGGTGCAGGGGATGCGTAATAAGGGAGGGATATCTCTTTTTGAAAAAGAGATATCCCTCCCTTAGACCCACCCAG
>URQY01000046.1 GCA_900550165.1 uncultured Eubacteriales bacterium | reverse complement strand
GCTTGTACGGATTTATGATGGATACCGAGCCCGACCGGGCGAAAAATGCTCGGGCAGGCTTATCCTAACGGTAGATTTCCTCATAATTTTCTGGTATGATTTGTTTGAAAAAGTATGAGAAAAAATTGAAATTCCGGGAGACATCCATATGAAAAAATGCCTGATTTTTATTTTTATGACAGTTTGTATTTGGGGAATATCCGGCTGTAGCAGCCAAGATGCCTCGGTGAATGCATCAGATCCTGTCAGTCATTCCGTTCAGAATACATCCGAACAAGAGGAGAACTGGACTGAGGAAGATATCATATCGATGTTTTCCAAAGTAAAAGAAACGGATTGGGAATACATTGACTGTGAGCTGATGCCTGACCATGCCAGCGACCGCATCGGAGCGGTGCTTTTCTGGGATGCTCAGAGCGGAACGAGCAATGTTGCGTTTTTTGATGCGGACGGATTCTATCAACTCAGCGGCGTATATGAAAAAATGTCCGATCAGCCTGATTTTACATATCTTGGAGATGGTGCAGTGACATTCAAACTGGAAACAGAAGACGGTACAATTTATCATTACACACTTACGATCTCGATATATGACAGCGATGTATATTTCAAATCGGAGGCTGATTTACCAATACAGCAATGAATTCCATTTTGTAGGGCAGATAAGCAAGCAAAAAATCCCTTTAGGAACAAAAGGGCGCACGTCTATATGCACCTATCGGGGTATCGTATGTCCTGGTTCACTTTATTCTCCATCAGCAGAAGAAAATTGCTTGACTGCGAACCTGCGTCACGACCTTCCGCTAAAGCGGTTATCCCCTGTGGACTTGCCGCCGACAAGGTCGTATACCGATGTGAAAATCCGACCGATGGTTATATCGGTCGGATCAACTGTTTTATGACCATCCCGCCTTTTTCGGCAGCTTCTTTCTTACAGCAGGATCGGCTGGAGCTGCCGCCCCGCCATCGCCGCTTCGACCGCCGGCATGATCTTGCGGAAGTCCGCGATCAGCGAGGTCGGCTTTGCCTCGGCATTGTCCTGCCCGAAGGGGACAAAATAGTAGTTCTTCCGGTTGAGCAGCGCGGCGATGTTCGGTGCGCTCGCGGAGAGGCCGTCGTTCGTCGCCGGCGCGAGCACGACGGGCTTTGCATTGCGCAGATGTCCCTTCGCCGCCATCGTCACCGGTCCATCCGTGATGCCGTGGGCGAGCTTGGCGAGCGTGTTTCCCGTGCAGGGGGCGATGACGAGCACCTCCATCGCCCCCTGCGGGCCCAGCGGCTCGGCTTCCACGATATCGCGCACGGCCCTTCTGCCCGCGATGGCCTCCACGCGGGTGACAAAGTCCTCCGCCGTGCCGAAGCGCGTGGAATACCTTGCCGCGTTTTCCGACAGGATCGGCACGAGCTCATGCTCGCGCGCGATATCCTCATAGATCTTCAGCAGCTCGGGATGGTTGCAGAACGAGCCGCAAAAGGCAAATCCGATCTTCATGCTTCCTCCTTGATGAGTCGACATAACGTCTTTTTGATGGCGCAGGCCGCCGTCTCCGGCGCGACGCGCCCGGGCAGCCCCCCTGCCTTGAGATACGGAAGGCGCAGCTTTTCGACCGCGTCCATGTCAAAGCCGCTCGCGCCCGCCAGCTCGATGAGCAGGCAGTCCGGCGGCAGCTCGGCAAGAAGCGCCTCGTCCAGCACCTGATGCGGCACGGTGTTGAACACCACGCGGAACGCCCCCAGCGCGCCGGAAAGTCGGTTCGTGTGCAGCGGCGCATAGCCGAACGCGTCGATCCATGCAAGGTCCGACCGCTTGCGCGCGCTGACGCTCACCTTTGCCCCCAGCGCTGTCAGATCGTGCGCCAGCACCTTTCCGATGCGGCCGAAGCCGAGCACCAGGCACGGTGCGCCGTGCAGCGTGACGCTCGTATGCTTCATGGCGAGCTCGATGGCCCCCTCCGCCGTCGGAATGGCGTTGCGCACGCTGAGCTCCTCGGCGGCAAAGTAGTCTGTCATATGCAGCCCCAGCAACTGTGCGAGCGCCGCGGCGTCCCTGCTCACATTGCCCGCGAAAACACGGTGCTCGGGCCGCAGCGAGCGCAGCAGGCGCTCCATCGTGAGCTCCGTACCGCTCAGGCAGCCGTTTTTCTCCGCCGGCAGCGGCAGAACGATGATCTCTGATCTCAGCGCGTCGCACAGCGCGCATTCATTCGGCGCGCCGCTCAGCTCCCACGAGCAGACGTCGTATCCCTCCGCCGCCATCATCCGGGCAAGCAGGCGCATTCGCGCGTCGCCGCCCAGGAATGCTATCGTCCGGTCCATCTCATTCCCCCTTTTCCGTAAAGGGTATGCCGTGATGCTTCTGCGCATGACGCAATTATTTTTGATTTTGTACTTGACAAATCTCATCTCATCATTAGAATAAGAATTATTCTAATTTTTATTTAGGAGGAGCACA
Organism: uncultured Eubacteriales bacterium; assembly: GCA_900550165.1. Classification (GTDB taxonomy): domain Bacteria; phylum Bacillota; class Clostridia; order Oscillospirales; family Oscillospiraceae; genus Hominicoprocola. The sequence continues at coordinate 7,757 of URQY01000046.1, read as the reverse complement.
TGACCAAATACGCCGAGCAAATTCTCGACCTCGTCCTGCGCTCCGCCGAGCACCCGACCGCCGAGCAGATCTTTTGGCAGATGAAGCAGAAAAATCCGAAAATCGCGCAAGCTACGGTGTATAACAACCTCAACGCGCTGGTGGCGGACGGCAAGCTCATCCGCCTGCCGCAGCCCGGCTCGCCCGACCGCTACGACAACACCACGCGCCACGACCACCTGATCTGCACCCGCTGCGGCGCGCTCACGGACTTCCGATTCACCGACCTGACCCGCGATATCGAATCCGCGCTCGGCGCGCGCATCCGGTCCTACGACCTTCGCATCCACTATGTCTGTCCCGCCTGCCGTAAAGCGCAGGAGCAATGATAAAATGGCAAAAAAAGAGCTGAAAAGGAGAATTTCACGATGAGCACCAACAAGTATTCCGGCACCAAAACCGAGCAGAACCTGCGCACCGCCTTCTCGGGTGAATCCGAGGCGCGCAACAAGTACACCTTCTTCGCCTCCACCGCCAAGAAGGAGGGCTACGAGCAGATCGCCGCGCTCTTCCAGAAGACCGCCGACAACGAAAAGGAGCACGCCAAGATGTGGTTCAAAGAGCTTCAGGGCATCGGCTCCACCGCCGACAACCTGCTCTCCGCCGCCGAGGGCGAAAACTACGAGTGGACCGATATGTACGACTCCTTCGCCAAGACCGCAGAGGAGGAGGGCTTCCCCGAGCTTGCGCAGAAGTTCCGCCTCGTCGGTGAGATCGAGCGCCACCACGAGGAGCGCTACCGCGCCCTGCTGCGCAACGTCGAGACCGCCAAGGTCTTTGAAAAGAGCGAGGTCAAGGTCTGGGAGTGCCGCAACTGCGGCCACATCGTCGTCGGCACCAAGGCCCCCGACGTCTGCCCCACCTGCAACCACCCCCAGAGCTACTTTGAGGTCCACGCAGAGAACTATTAACAAGCAAGCAAAAAGCGAGAGCCGCAGGCGTTTGCCCGCGGCTCTCGTTTTCTTTATTGCTCCTTCGGCAGCAGCACGCTGATCGTCGTGCCCTTGCCCTCTTCGCTCTTGAGCTCCACCGTGCCGTGGTGATACTGCACGGCGTGCTTGACGATGGAAAGGCCAAGCCCCGTGCCGCCGCTCGCCTTGGAGTGGCTCTTGTCCACGCGGTAGAAGCGCTCGAAGATGCGGCTCTGGTGCTCCGGCGCGATGCCGATGCCCGTGTCGGCCACGGAGACGAACGCCTTGCCGTCCTTTTCGCCGACCGTCACCTTCACGCTGCCGCCCTCGACATTGTACTTGATGGCGTTGTCGCAGAGGTTATAGATGACCTCGTACAAAAGCCGGCGCACGCCGCTCACCCTCGCGCTCTCGCCCTCCACGGAGACCGACACGTTTTTCTGCCCGGCGGCAGCCTGCAGATCGTTCGCCGCCTCCTGCGAAAGCGCGAGCAGGTCGACCGCTTCACGCGGCATCTCGTCGCCTTCGTCGAGCTGGGAGAGGCGGATGATATCGCCGATCAGCGTGACGAGGCGCTGCGCCTCCTTGCGGATGTGGCCGACGAAGCGGGGCACATCCTCCTGCTTCACCATGCCGTTTTCCAGCAGCTCCGCGCTGCCGATGATGCCCTGCAGCGGCGTTTTGAGCTCGTGCGACACATTCGCCGTGAATTCGCGGCGATTCTGCTCCGCCGTCTCGCGGTCGGTGATATCGAAGGCCAGCAGCACCGCGCCGACCACCGTCTCGCCGGAGGCGATGCGGCTCACGTCGAACTGCCAGACGCGGCCGCCGCGCTCGGCGCAGGCCTCGCCGTGTCCCTGCGCCATCGCGTCGGCGATAGCAAGGCGGATATCATGGCTGCGGTCGATGGTCAGGAAGTCCTGGCCGACGCAGCGCTCATCGGCGGAAAAAAGCCTGCACGCGGCGGGGTTGATGCTCAGCACACACTCCTTCTCATCAAGCAGGACGAGCCCCTCGCGCATACTGTCGGTGATCTGCGAGAATTCCATCCGCTGCCGCTCCAACTCGATCATCTGCTCGTCGATCTGGTGGTGCTGGCGGTTGATGCGCCCGAGCAGCGGCGAAAGTTCTTCATAAGCGTCGTTGTCCAGCGGACGCTCGAGGTCCAGCTCGTTGAGCGGCTGCACGATGCGGCGCGAGATGCGCCTTGCCAGCACCGCCGACAGGATGAACGCCAAAATCACGACGACCAGAATGGGCTGCACCATGCCGACGAGCAGCACGCCCGCCGTCGCGCGGCTGATGGAGATGCGCAGCACGCTGCCGTCCGGAAGCTTGCGCGCGCAGTACATCGTCTTTTGCAAAAGGGTGGAGGAATAGCGCGTGCTCTCGCCCTCGCCGTATTCACGCGCCTGCCGGACCTCCTCGCGGTCGGCGTGATTTTCAAGGCTCTCCGCGTCGGTCACGGTGTCGTAGAGCACCGTGCCGTCGAACGCGATCCACGTCAGGCGGTAGCGGTCGGACGAAACGCCGGAGAGGTAGTCCTCCCCGCCGCGCTCCACCGCGACGGCGGCAAGCTCCAGCTCGTCGCCGAGCTGCTTTTTCTCAATGCTGCCGAAATATTCGTACAAGCACCCCAGGATGACGAGCAGGCTCGCCAGCAGCACCGCGCCTGCGACCAGCAGGATGGAATGAAAGATCTTTTTGGTCATGCCCTTCCCTCCATCCGGTAGCCCACGCCGCGCACCGTTTCGATGCGCTCACCGTAGGGGCCAAGCTTTTGCCGCAGGGTGCGGATGTGCATATCCACCGTGCGCGTTTCGCCGCAGTAATCGGTGCCCCACACGTCCGCCATGAGCTGATCGCGTGAAAACGCCGTGCCGGGGTGCGACAAAAAGAGCCGCAGCAGCTCGTATTCCTTATACGTGAGCGCGATGCGCTCGCCGTCCACAGTGACGGTGTGCTCCGTTTCGTCGAGCACGAGGCCGTCGGCGCGCAGCTGCTCGGCGGCCTTCGGACCGCAGCGGCGCAGCACCGCCTTGACGCAGGAGACGAGCTCCATCACGCCGAAGGGCTTGACGAGATAATAGTCCGCGCCGAGGTCCAGCCCCCGGATGCGGTCATATTCCGCGCCCTTGGCCGTCGCCATGACGATGGGGATATCGGCAAGCCTGCTGTCCGCGCGCATCCGGCGCAGCAGCTCAAGGCCGTCGATGCCCGGCAGCATCACGTCGAGCACGACAAGCTCCGGCCGCTGCGTGCGCAGCGCCTCCCAGAAGCTTGTCCCGTCCTCAAAGCCCTCGGCCTCAAAGCCGGTGGAGCGCAGGGCGTATACCTCGATATCGCGGATGCTGGCGTCGTCCTCCACGCACCAGATCATGCTTCATCCCTCCTTGTGCTCGCCGGTCACCGAGAAGATGACCCATTCGGCAATATTTGTCGCATGGTCGCCGATGCGCTCGAAATACTTGGCGATCATCAAAAGGTCCAGCGCAAACTCCCCGTCCGAGGGGTCCTTCGCGATGCGCTCGATGAGCGCGCGCTTCACGCGCGCGAAGTAGTCGTCCACAACGTCGTCCTCCGCGATCACCTGCCCAGCGAGCGTCACATCGCCCTTGACGTAGGCGTCGACGCTCTCGGTGACCATTTTGATGGTCGAGCGCGCCATATCGCGCAGCAGGTCGCTGTTCTCCGCGCCGCGGCCGCCGAGGAAGCGGACGATCTCGGCGATATCCTCGGCCTGATCTCCGATACGCTCCATATCCGTGATCATCTTCAGCGCCGCCGAGATCTGGCGCAGGTCCTTCGCCACGGGCTGCTGCTGCAAAAGGAGCTTTAAGCACAGCGACTCGATCTCGCGCTCCTTGCGGTCGATCTCCGCATCCAGTGGGGAGACCTTCGCGGCGAGCGCCGTGTTCCCCTCGGTGAGCGACTGCGAGGCAAGGGCGATGACCTCCTCGCACAGCGCGCCCATTTCGATGAGTTCTTTGTTCAGCAGCGCAAGCTGCTCGTCAAACCGACTTCTCATTTAACCGAACCTCCCCGTGATGTAATCCTCCGTCCGCTTGTCCTGCGGCTGGGAGAAGAGCTTCTCCGTCTCGTCGCACTCGACGAGCTCGCCGAGCAGGAAGAACGCCGTCCGGTCGGAAATGCGCACCGCCTGCTGCATATTGTGCGTGACGATGACGATGGTGTACTGCTCCTTGAGCTCCATGGCGAGCTCCTCGATCTTGGAGGTCGAAATGGGGTCGAGCGCGCTCGTCGGCTCGTCCATCAGCAGCACCTCGGGCTCCACTGCCAGCGCGCGGGCGATGCAGAGCCGCTGCTGCTGACCGCCGGAGAGACCGAGCGCGTTCTTTTTCAGCCGGTCTTTGACCTCGTCCCAGATGGCTGCGCCGCGCAGCGATTTTTCAACGATCTCGTCGAGCTTGGCCTTGTTCTTCATGCCATGGGTACGCGGACCGTAGGCGATGTTGTCGTAAATGCTCATGGGAAAGGGATTCGGCTTCTGGAATACCATGCCCACCTGACGGCGCAGCTCGCTCACGTCGACAGAGGGGGCGAAGATGTCCTCGCCCTTGTAGCAGACGCTGCCCGTGATCTTCACGCCGGGGATGAGGTCATTCATGCGGTCAAGCGTTTTGAGAAAGGTCGACTTGCCGCAGCCGCTCGGCCCGATGAGGGCCGTGATGCTCTTTTCGGGAATTTCGATGTTGATATCCTTGAGGGCCTGATGGCTCCCATACCACAGGCACAGGTCTTTGACAGAAAGGATACTGTTCATAGGCTTTTTTCCTCTTTCAATACGTCCTCAAAGGCGAGGCCGTACCAGTGGGCCTCGCCGCGCGCGGCCGTTTTCCGCACGCATCGGTCACAAAAGTCCGCGGCGCGCGCGAGCGCGTCCGCCGCCCCCCTGCCCGCCATCAGCTCGCCGCAGAGCGCGGAGACGAACACATCTCCCGTTCCGTGCAGCGTACGGGGAAGACAGGGCTTGAAAATTTCCACAGATTCGCCGTTCAGCCGCGCGCAGTAGCCGATCTCCTCGCCGCGGCGCACGCCGGTGATGATAACGTTCGGCACGGCGAGCCTTGCAAGGAGCTCATCGGCCGGCGCGTCCATCGCGCAGCCCGCGAGCAGCGCCGCCTCCGTGCGGTTGGGCGTGATGAACTGCGCGTCGGCACAGAGCGCGCGCATGGCGGTCACAAATTCGTCGGTAAAGCAGCCGTACAGCGCGCCGTTGTCGCCGAGGACCGGGTCCACGACCACGAGCGTCGAAGAGTCTGCAAAATCGCGCAGGAACTGCCGCGCGAAGCTAAGCTGTGAAACGGAGCCGAAAAAGCCGGTGCACACGCCGTCGAAGCGAATGCCGAGTCTCTTCCAGTGCGCGGCGAAGGCCTCCATCTCGTCCGTCATGTCGCGCATGACGTAATCGCCGAAGCCGTCGGCCGTGTGGGTGGAGAGGATTGCCGTCGGCAGCGGGACCGCCTCAATGCCGCAGGCCGAGAGAATAGGCATCGCCACGCTCAGCGAGCACTTGCCAAAGCACGAGAGGTCATTCAAGAGCGCCATGCGCTTCATTCCGCTTCCGTTCACAGTCCTGTTCATTCCTGTTTCCTCCTGAAGTGTCGGCCGACCAAGTCGGCAGTAAGATCAATGAGCATCGTCAACAGCATCAGGATGGCCGCGATAGCAAACACCACGCCCGTATCGCTCGACTCCTTGGCATAGAAGTACAGCGCCACGGTGAGCGTCGCGCCCGCGTTCTGCATTCCCTCGAAGAAGTTGTAGAGCATATGCGCCGAGCCCGCCGTGAACAGGAGCGCCGCCGATTCGCCGAGGATGCGCCCGATCGACAGGATGCAGCCCGTCACAATGCCGTCCACACAGCTCGGCAGCACCACCGTGCGGATGGTGCGCCACTTGCCCGCGCCCAGGCCAAACGCACCCTCGCGGTAGCTCTGCGGCACGGTCTTCAGGCTCTCCTGCGTCGTGCGCATGATGGTCGGCAGGTTCATGATCGTGAGCGTCAGCGCGCCCGCAAGGAGCGACGTGCCGTTTTTGCAGAAGATGAGCATACCGACGAGGCCGTAGATGATCGACGGGATGCCCGAGAGCGTCTCGGAGGCGTATTCGATGGCGGAGACGAGCTTTTTGTTCGCGGCGTATTCGTTCAGGTAGATGGCCGCGCCCACGCCGAGCGGCAGCACGATCAAAAGCGTCGCGATGACGATATAGAGCGTGCTCAGGATATCCGGCAGGATACCGACGCGGTTTGCAAGATAGCTCGGCGCGGTGGAGAGCATCTCCCAGGTGATGTTCGGGATGCCGTTGCCCAATATATAGCCAATCATACCGACTACGAGCGCACAAGTCAATACCGCGGCAACGCCCATCAGCAGCTTCATGAGCGTGATATAGGCCCTGCGGCGGGCCGAGGACTGCATTTTCAGCATCAGGCTCCCTCCTTATCGCGCTTTAAGAAGAAATTGAGCGAAGCGTTGATGAGCAGGATGAAAAGATACAGCACAAGCGCGATGGAAAAGAGCGCCTGATGCTGCAAGCCCGAGGAGTAGGCCATTTCGCTTGCAACGGCCGTTGTGAGAAAGCGGACGCTCTCAAAAATCGAGCCCGGCATATTCGACACGTTGCCCGAGACCATCATCACCGCCATCGCTTCGCCGATGGCGCGGCCCACGCCGAGCACGACCGCCGCGGCGATGCCGCTTTTTGCCGCCGGAACGGAGACGCGGAAATAGGTCTCGACCTCAGTCGCACCGAGGGCAAGCGAGGCGTCCTCATATTCATGCGGAACGGCCTCGAGCGCTGTGACGCTCACCTTGATGATCGACGGCAGAATCATGACGGCCAGCACGATGATGGCCGCAAACAGGCTTGCGCCGTCCGGCAGGTGGAACGTCTTGCGGATGGCAGGCACGAGCACCAGCATACCGACAAGGCCGTACACGACCGACGGGATCCCCGCGAGCAGGCTGACGGCGGCCTCCAGCACGGTGCGGATCTTCTTCGGCGCGACCTTGGAGAGGTACACCGCCGTCAAAAAGCCCACCGGCACGCCGAGAACGATCGCGCCCGCCGTGCCGTATATGCTTGTGAGAATGAACGGCAGGATGCCGTACTGCGGCTCCGCCGACGTCGACGACCACACCTTGCCGGTCAAAAACGGCACCAGGCCGATCTGCCGGATGGCCGGGATGCCGGAGATGATGAGGTACACCGTGATGAGCAGGACGCATCCGACCGTGATGAGGCCGAGAAGGAGAAAAATGCCGTGCACGACGGCTTCAAACCACTTTTTCTTCTGTGCCATAAGCTGTTTCCTCTTTGCTCTCGGCGGGAGACGGCCATGGGCCGTCTCCCGCGTTGCTTTCTATTTCCGTTAGTTGGCTGCGACCGCACCGGCGGCAGAGATGACGCTCGCTGCGTCGGCGGACGTCGCGTAGTCAAAGAAGGCCTGTGCAGCGGCGGAGAGCTCGGTGCCCTCCTTCGTGACGAGCACGAACGGACGCTGGACCACATAGCTGCCGTCCTTGACGGTCGCTTCCGTGGCTTCCACACCGCCGACCGTCAGCGCCTTGACGCTGTCGCCGACCGCGGAGAGGGAGGCGTAGCCGATGGCGTCGGGGTTCTGGGACACGGTGTTGATCACATCGCCCGTGGAGGTGAGCTCCTGACGGTACTGGCAGGCGTCCTTGGTATCGGTGATGGACTCGAAGCCGTCGCGCGTGCCGGAGCCGGCCTCGCGGCCGATGAGCACGATCTCGGCGTCGTTGCCGCCGACGTCCTTCC
>URQY01000045.1 GCA_900550165.1 uncultured Eubacteriales bacterium | reverse complement strand
CGCCCGGCTCGCCGATGAGCACGGGGTTGTTCTTCGTCTTACGCGAGAGAATACGGATGACATTTCGAATTTCCGCATCGCGGCCGATGACAGGGTCGAGCTCCTTGGTGCGGGCGCGCTCGACAAGGTCCGTGCCGTACTTCTTGAGCGCGTCGTAGGAGTCCTCTGGGTTGTCGCTCGTCACGGGGGAGGTCTTGACCTTGGCGAGCTCGTCGGAGAAGCGGCTTCTCGTGATGCCGTGGTCGGAGAGGAGCTGACGCACGCTCTGCGAGCCCTCAGAGAAGATGGCGAGCATCAGATGCTCGACGGAAAGATACTCGTCGTGCAGCTTCTCGGCGGTCTTTTCGGCAAGGTTGAAGATCTTGCCGACCTCGGGCGAGGCGTAGACCTCGCCGCTGCCGCCGGAGATGCGGGGCAGATTGCGGATCAGCGTGTCGAGCTCGGAGAGTAAGCCGTCGCAATCGACGCCCATCTTACCGAACAGTGACCCAATCAGTCCGCCGTCCTGATCGAGCAGGGCATAGAGCAAATGTTCGGTCGTTACATACTGGTTGCCGTTTTCCTGCGCCATGTTCTGCGCGGTCTTGACGGCTTCCAAAGCCTTTTGCGTATATTTTTCAGCATTCATTCAAGTTCACCTCAAATTCGTGTTTTTTACAATTAAGTGATTAAATCAGCAGCGTTCTGCTTCGCAGATCGCCGCGGTAGGCCATTTCAACATCGCTCGCGGAGAGCGAGCCGTCGAGATAGCCCTTGAGCAGCCGGTCGAAGAGCTGGACATAGGCGCTGATCGCACCGGCGACGTCATCGGCAGTCAGAGACTTGCCGCGCGGCATCGCGAGCGGACGGACGAAGCGCCCGTCGTACAGCGCGCAGGAAATGGAGCTGCCGAGAAGCGGTGCGAGGCACTTGTCCTCGATCTGCACCCACAGGCGGAAAAAGCTCGTCATTGCGGAGATCAGCGCCGCCGACTGCGTACGGAAGACGATGTTCAGCGTGCCCATCGTCTGGGCGTCGCCGCTGCTCAGGTCGACCTCGTACTTGACCGTCGGGCGGTACTTGTACGAAAGACTTGACTTGAGCGACATCGTCGACGAGCCGGGGGCGAAGAACGGCACCAGCTCGCGCGTGGGCGTCATCAGCTCTTCGATGGCCTCGAAGATATCGTTCCAGCGGCGCTCGGGCGTCGGCACGGAGACGTACTCGGCCAGGATCTGGTTGACGAGCGCCGAACGGTTCGTGCCCATCCGGTGTGCCAGCGCGTCGACCTCGCGCACAACATCATCTGACAGCGTCAGACTGTACAGGTTTTTTTTCATCATGCGCCTCCTTGGGGTCCTTTTCTTTTCTGGATGCTATCATAGCACGTGAACAAATTTTGTCAATAGATTTATATAAATATATTTACGAGTTATATGCGAATTTACACGGAGTTCATAATTATAGATAATGCAGAAAAAGAGAAAAGCCGCAGTGAATTTCACTGCGGCTTTTCTCTTACGAGAGATAGAGAGATGAGAGGGTCTCGATCTTACAGCAGGCCCTGCAGCAGGATGATGACGATCAGAATCGGCAGCACCCACTGGAAATAGGGCTTGAGCTTGGGCGAGAGCTTGATGCCCGTGCCCTTGTTAGCTTCGGCGAGGTATTTGTCAAAGCCCCAGCCCCACTTGGTGACGCAGAACAGCAGATACACCAGCGAGCCGATGGGGAGCAGGAGGTTGCTCACAAGGAAGTCCTCGCTGTCAAGCACGTCCTTGCCGAGAATGGGGTGGAAGTTGCTCCAGATGTTGTAGCCGAACACGCAGGGAAGGCTCAGGAGCATCAGCAGCACGCCATTGATGAAAACGGCCTTCTTGCGGTCCCAGCCGAAGGTGTCCATGCAGATGGCGAGGATGTTTTCAAACACGGCCAGCACCGTGGACATACTGGCGAACATCATGAAGAGGAAGAACAGCGTGCCCCAGAAGCGGCCGCCGGACATATTGACAAATACCTGCGGCAGCGTGACGAAGAGAAGGGAGGGTCCGTTATCCGGCGCGACGCCGTAGGAGAAGCATGCGGGGAAGATGATCGTGCCGGCCATGAGCGCAACGAAGGTGTCGAGCGCACAGATGCGGATGGACTCACCGGCAAGGGTGTGATCGTCGGACATGTAGCTGCCGAAGATCTCCATCGACGCAATGCCGAGCGAGAGGGTGAAGAAGGCCTGATTCATCGCGTCGGTGATGAGGCTGCGCAGGCCGTTTTCGCGGATGGAATCGAGCGAGGGGAGCAGGTAGAACTTCATGCCCTCCGCCGCGCCGGAGAGCGTCAGGCTGTGACCGGCGAGAATGAGGATGAGCGCGAGCAGCGCGAGCATCATGACCTTGGACACGCGCTCAAGGCCCTTTTGCAGGCCGAACGAGCAGACGACAAAGCCGACGATGACGATAGCGACTGCTAAAATACCCATTTCGACTGGATCGGACAGCAGCTGGCCGAACACGGCGGACGCGTCCTCCGCGGGCATGCCGGAGTAGAACTTGCCGGTCAGGAACCTGCCAAAGTAGCTCACCATCCAGCCGGAAACCGTCGTGTAGTACATCATCAAGAGGTAGCAGCCGATCAGGCAGAACCAGCCGTGGATGTGCCACTTGGACTTGGGCTTTTCGAGCGTCTTGTAGGCGAGGATCGCGCTCTTGCGGCTCGCGCGGCCGACGGCCAGCTCCATCGTCAGCACGGGAACGCCCATGATGAGCAGGCACAGAATGTAAAAGAGAACAAAATAGCCGCCGCCGTTTTTGCCCGTCACATAGGGGAAGCGCCAGACATTGCCGATGCCGATGGCGCAGCCCGCGCTGACGAGCAGGAAGCCCAGGCGGGAGCGGAAGGATTCGCGTTTCATGTCGTAATACCTCTCTTATGAATGTTTTATGAACGATGTGCTTATCTTACCGCAGGAGGATGGGCTTTACAAGAGCGGCTTCTTGATGATAAAATAAGAAAAACTTATGTTATGAGAGGGCGTATTCATGAATCGAAATCAACTGCGCTACTTTGTCGCCGCGGCGGAGCACCGCAGCTTCACAAAGGCGGCGGAGCAGTATTACATCTCGCAGACCGCCGTGACGCAGCAGATCCATCTGCTGGAAGAGACGCTTGGCTGCGAGCTGTTCGACCGCAGCACCCGCCCGGTGAGCCTGACGAGCGCGGGGCGATCCTTCCTTTTGGACGCGAAGGCGATCTTAGAGCGCATGAGCAGCGCGCAGGAGCGCGTGCACGACGCGGCGACGGGCCTGACCGGTACGCTGCGCGTGGGTTATGTGCGCGGATACGAGCGCAGCGACCTTTCCGTACTCATGCGTCACTTCCACCAGAAAAACGGCAACGTGCTGATCTCGTTCTATCGCTGCTCGACCGACGTGCTGGCCGCGGGGCTTCTGCATCAGGAGTACGATATCGTCTTCACCTGGGACTCGACAAACCTGCGCACGCAGGAGGGGGTCGCGTTCCGGACGGTCGAAAAGGCGCGGCTTGTTGTGGCGCTCTATGCGGGCCATCCGCTTGCGCAGCGGCGATCGCTCACGCGGCAGGAGCTGCGCGGCGAGAATATCCTATATATGTCTCCCGATGCCGCGCCCGATTCCTACGGCGATGCCTTTTTCATGCAGCGCTACGCCGAGGCGGGCTACAAGCCGAATATCCTCTTCCGCTCGGCAGACACCGAGAGCATTTTGATGATGGTCGCGGCAGAGGAGGGGATATCGCTCTTGCCCGACTACTGCACCGACCGGCTCTACAACGCCGACAATCTCGTCTTTGTCCCGCTCGTAGGGGAAGGGGAGGAGGAAGAGATCATCGCCGCCTGGCAGACCGGCAACCCAAACCCCGCGCTGGGACGCTTCCTTTCAGAACTCAATCAAAAAGACCCGCCTTACTGAGGCGGGTCTTTTTGGCGCAAGATCGCGTCAAGCGCGGGAAAATACTTCTTTACCGGGATCGGCAGACCTTCTGCATTGAGAAAGCAGTGGACGGACGTCGCGGTCGCGGCCAAAACATTCGAAGAGTTGAGAATACTTTTCTTCGCCGGAGAGGTACTGGCAGAGATCACATTCCACTTTATCGAGAACGGCGCAGGGCGGCGAGTGAACAGGCAAAACAGAACGGTGTTCATAAAAAGGTCGCTGATTTACCATGAAGAAGGCGTTGATGCAAGTCGCTTTATATGCTATGCTTATCAGTAAGAAGTCGTTGGCAAACCGTGAGTTGTGGAGGTGAAAACAAATGAAGTATTTAGTTTTATTAGCAGGCTGTGGCCTCGGTGATGGTTCATGTATAGAAGAGGTAATTCTGACGTATGTAGCGCTTGATAAATATGGGTGTGATTACACTCCTGTCGCAGAAGACATTTCCATTCAGTCAGTTAACCACCTGACAGAACAGATGGCAGAAAAGCGGAATATCCTTATAGAAGCAGCTCGCATCGGTAGGGGACGCATTAAAGATATTCATGAGGTTGATTTTGCAGAATACGATGCATTGATCATACCCGGTGGAATTGGTTTATTGAACAATTATAGAGACTCCAATGTGATAAAAACGTGCGCCACACATTTTATTAGCGAAAAGAAACCTGTCGCTGCCATGTGTGCGGGAATCGACTTTCTCCGCCGTTTCTATGGAAGTAATCTATTGGCACGTGAGATGGAAGAACTAACTGCTGAAAAATTCTGCTTTGATGCTGAAAATAATGTTTATTACACGCCTGCTTTCAGAAAAACCAACAATAGCTATACGGCGCTATTGGGCGTCGATTCTATGATTTGTGCGTTGAAACAGACATAAACATCTCAATGTAATTTTGTTTTGTGGGTTTAATTTTGCTTAATTATTGAATAGAATAACTTACATTCTGTCCGCTGGCTATGTCGTATGTGCAATGCACGGCACGTCGCTTTTCATGAAAAAGGGCACACCATCCAGACGCTGTAAACGCCTGAAGGGTGTGCGCTCTATTTGTCGTTATGAGGTTAGTTCAGGAAGTCCTTGAGCTTCTTGCTGCGGCTGGGGTGGCGGAGCTTGCGCAGCGCCTTGGCCTCGATCTGGCGGATGCGCTCACGTGTGACGTTGAACTCCTTGCCGACCTCTTCAAGCGTGCGGGGACGTCCGTCCTCAATGCCGAAGCGGAGCTTCAGGACCTTTTCCTCGCGCGGGGTGAGAGTGGAGAGCACATCGACGAGCTGCTCCTGCAAAAGCGTGAACGACGCGGCCTCGCTCGGCTCGCTCGCGCCCTCGTCGGGGATGAAGTCACCAAGGTGGCTGTCCTCCTCTTCGCCGATCGGCGTTTCGAGGGAGACGGGCTCCTGTGCGATCTTCAGGATCTCGCGCACCTTGTCGACGGGCATATCCATCTCGGCGGCAATCTCCTCGGGAGAGGGGTCGTGGCCCAGCTCCTGTAGGAGCTGGCGGGAGACGCGGATGACCTTGTTGATGGTCTCTACCATGTGCACGGGGATGCGGATGGTGCGCGCCTGGTCAGCGATGGCGCGAGTGATGGCCTGACGGATCCACCACGTCGCGTAGGTCGAGAACTTGTAGCCCTTGGTGTAGTCGAACTTTTCAACGGCCTTGATAAGACCCAGATTGCCCTCCTGAATGAGGTCGAGGAACAGCATACCGCGGCCCACATAGCGCTTGGCGATGGAGACGACGAGACGCAGGTTTGCCTCGGCCAGGCGCTGCTTGGAGCGCTCGCCCTTCTTGACAGCGGTCTTAAGGGCCTTCATTTCCTCCGCGCTGAGCTCCGTGCCGTTCTTTTCGGCCTCTTCGAGCTTCTGCTTGGCCTCCATGCCCTCGGACATTGCGGTCGCGAGCGAGATCTCCTCGTCGGCCGACAGCAGCGACACCTTGCCGATCTCCTTGAGGTACATACGCACGGGGTCGTCGGTCGAGAAGCTGTCGACCAGCTCGTTCGGGTCGACGAGCTCTTCCTCTTCGATCTCGGCGATCTCCTCCATCGGCGGCTCGATATCGTCGATGCTGTTGTCGATGGCCTCGGCGGTGCCGATGTCGATGCCGAGCGTTTCGAGCGAATCGTAGATCTGGTCGAGCTGCTCGCTCTCAAGGTTCATCTCGTCGATGGTCTCCATCAGATCGCTGGAGCTGAGCTTGCCCTTGGCCTTGCCCTTGGCAAAGATGTCCATGAGCTTTTCGTTGCTCTGCAGCAGCGCCGCTGCGGGCAGGGAGGCGACCAGCTTTTCATCCAGCGGCGGGAATTTTTCGGCGGGCTTTTCCGCTTGCGCGGTCTCTTCGGCAGCCTTTTTCGCCGCGGCAGCCTTCTTCGCCTTCTTCGGCAGCTTGATCTCCTCAAAATCCGCCTCGGCGAGCAGCGCGTTGGCCTGTTCCTCCAGCTCCTTGCTGGTCAACTGTTTTTCTTCCATGGTTGCTTTCCTCCGTTACCCTTGTATTTGTTCTTTTCCATCGCGGCAGCCAGCGGGTCCTCGCCCGTCGCCGCGCGCTTGTGTGCCTGTTCCAGAATGATGGTGCTGTAATCGTGCAGTGCCTGCGCCCCGTTTTTGAGCGATTCCGGCTTTTGCAGGATGCCGATGAGGTGGTTGATCTCCTCCTGCGTGAAAAACTCCGCGAGCGCTGGGAGGCTCACCTGTCCGGTCTCGCGGAGCTGCGTGCGCAGCGCCGTGAAAAAACGGCCTAAGAGGGGAGAAGAGAAGTCCTCTTCCCGGATGGGCGGATCCTCGCCAAAGAGGGAGTCGTCCAGCGTCAGAAGCCGCAGCACGCCCTCCTCGGCCAGCGCCGAGCGCAGGTCCGTATAGCGGATCGACCGCTCGCGCGGCTGGGCGCTCGCAGCGGGATTCAGGTCCCGCCGCTCCTGCTCGCGCTTTTCCTTGTAATGCGCGCGTTTTCGCGCGCGCTCGACCTCGAGCTTCATTGCCTCGGGCGTAATGCCCGCGGCCTCGGCTGCGCGCACCGTGTAAATTTCGCGCTCGACCGCGTTCGGCACGGCGGCGAGCAAATTTGCCGCGGCTTCACCGTAGCCGATGCGCCCCTCGTCGCTCTTCAGGTCGAATTTTGCCCCGAGCTGCGCCATGCGGAAGTCCATCCCGCTCTCGCTGCCCGAGAGCAGATGCTCAAAGGCATCCTTGCCCTGAAATTTGATGAAATCGTCCGCGTCCTGCTTGACGTACTGCCCGTCCACGAGCCGCTTGGGAAGTTCGAGTACCTTGACCTGAAAGTCGGTGTTGTTTAAGAGCGTCAGCGCCTTCTGCGTGGCGATCTTGCCCGCGTCGTCGTTGTCGTAGCAGAGCACGAGCTCCTTCGTGTAGCGGCTGAGGAGCTGCAATTGCTCGCTTGTGAGCGCCGTGCCCATCGAGGCGCAGGCGTTGTCGAAGCCCGCCTGATGCAGCATCACGACGTCGATGTTGCCCTCGACTAAAATGATGTTGCTGCGCTTGCTCTTTTTGGCAAGATTCAGCCCGTAGAGAACGCGCCGCTTGCTGTAAACGATGGTCTCGGGCGTGTTCATGTACTTTGCGCCCGGGTCGTCCTTGCTGATGATGCGCCCGCCGAAGCCCAGCACATCGCCGCGCACGTCGATGATGGGGAAGATGAGGCGCTTGCGGAATTTGTCGTACAAGCCCCCGTTCTTGCCGCGGATGGCGAGGCCCGAGGCGAGCAGCTCGCCGTCGCCGTAGCCCTTTTTGCGCATCGCGTCGGTCAGCAGCGTCCACTCGTCCGCCGAGGCGCCGAGGCCGAAGTTTGTCGCATTGCGCTGCGTGATCCTTCGGCCTCTCATGTACTCCATCACAGGCTCGCCCTTGGGTGAGTGGAGCAGCTCGTAGTAAAAGCGCGCCGCGTCGCGGTTGAGCGACAGGATGCGCGAGCGAAGGCGGCTCTCCTCGCTGTGTTCCTCCTCCGGCACGGGCATATTGACGCGCTTGGCGAGGAATCGCACCGCATCGGGGAAGGAGAGGTGCTCCTCCTCCATGATGAAATTGATGACGCCGCCGCCCTTTTTGCAGCCGAAGCAGTAGCAGATCTGCTTGTCGGGCGAGACGGAGAACGAGCCGGTCTTTTCATTGTGGAAGGGGCAGAGACCGAAGTAGTTCGCGCCCTTTTTCGTCAGCGATACATAGTTGCTGACGACGTCGACGATATCGTTCCGGGCGATGAGCTCATCTAAAAACTGCCGGTCAAAGGCCATGGCGTCCTCCTTTCTCCTGCGTGACGGACGGCGTGTTCGTCCTGACAATATGCTATATACGCCAAAAAAGTATTTTTCCCTCTTTTTCATGCAAAAATTTTTGAATTTTTTTGGAGAGCATGAAAAGCCGTTTGGTTTGACAGTCTCCCGTCTGCCGCGCTATAATGGCGCAAACGGTTTTGAAAGGGGGAGTCCGCCGCGATGGATATTCAGATGTATGCGCTGAGACAGGACCGTCCGCTGCGCGCGGACGAGCGGGAGCGTCTGCGCGCAGGTCTTCCGCAGTCAATTCGCTTCAAGCCTGCGCGGAAAGCCGCCGTGAAGCGCGATGCGTCCCTCTGCGCCTACGCGGTCCTGCGCGCCGCGCTTTATGACCTTTGCGGCTGGGAAACACTGCCGGACATGGCGTACAGCGAGCGCGGCAAGCCGTATTTTTCCGCATATCCGGGCGTTCACTTCAGCCTGAGCCATTCGTATGGCTGCATCCTGGTCGGTGTACACGACCGGCCTCTCGGCGTCGATATCGAGCGTTTTCGTCCGGTGCGCGCGGAGCGCCTGCGGCGCGTGCTCGGCGCGGAGACGGAGGAGGACTTCTGGCGGCGCTGGACAGAATATGAGAGCCGCTGCAAGCGCCGCGGCATCGGCGCGGCAGGGCAGAAAGGCCTTCTCCTGCCGCCGGTGGAAAGCGAGCGCGTGCTGCCGCTCGCGGTCTTTTCAGACTGCGCCGCATCCGTCTGTACCGATTCCGGCAGCATTGCTGTCAAGCTGAAGCACCTGACAGCAGAAACGCTCATATAAAAGGTTCCGAAGAATGCTCTTCGGAACCTTTTTTTGCAGATCTGCCGTGTTACAGCTCCACGACGATGGGCTCGTGGTGTACCTTCGGCAGCAGCACATTCAGAACATCGCTTGTTCTGAGCCTGAGCGTCGAGGTGCAGAGGCACGGATGACAGGAAAAATGCTCCGCGTCATACGTTTCCTTGTCAATGAGCAGCTGTACGCGGTTTTCCTCGTCGTTCATCAGGCCGAGGATGGTCGCCGAGCCGGGGGTGCAGTGCAGCAGCTCCCAGAGCTGCTCCTCCGGCGCGAACGAAAGACGCGCCGAGCCGATCTGATGGCTCAGGTCCTTGGTATGAAACGCCTTGTGCGGCGGCATACATAGAAGATAGAAGCTGGTCTTCTGCCGGTTGCACAAAAAGAGATTTTTGCAAACGTCCACGCCGAGTACGGCGGAAACATCGTCGCACTTCTCCATCGTGTCGGCCAGTTCGTGCGTTACCCTGTCATAATCAATGCCGAGGGAATCGAGCAGGTCGAACGCGGCGGTTTCCTGCGCGGGCAGCTCACCCTCGGGGTGGGAATTGTGACAAACGGGGGAGATATCCATGATGTTTTATTTCTCTTCTTTCAGCAGTTTTTCGCCGGCCTTGAAAATATCGCCCGCGCCGACGGTCAGGATCAGGTCGCCTGGGCAGGCGATGCGCGCGAGCGCGGCGGTCACCTTGTCGAGCGTGGGGCAGTAAACAGAGCCCGGGATCTCGCGGCAGAGGTCCATCGAGGAAATGCCAATATCATTTTGCTCGCGCGCGGCGTAAATTTCGGCAAGAACCACGACGTCCGGCACGCGCAGCTCCTTGACAAAATCGTCGAACAGCGCCTTGGTGCGCGTATAGGTGTGCGGCTGGAAGGCGCAGATGATGCGCTTGTAGGGCAGCGTCTTCGCCATTTCGAGCAGCGCGTGCAGCTCGCCGGGGTGGTGGGCATAGTCATCGTAGACGTCCGCGCCGTGATAGCTGCCCTTGTACTCAAAGCGGCGGCCCGCGCCGGTAAAGGTCGCAAGGCCAAGGCCGACGGCCTCGCCGCTGATGCCGAGAAGGTAAGCGGCGCTCGCCGCGGCGAGCGCATTCATCACATTGTGCCTGCCGCCCACGCGCAGGGAAACGTGAGCATAGTAGCTGCCGCGGATATAGATGTCGAAGCTCGGCAGGCCGTCCGTCCAGACGACGTTTTCCGCGCGGCACTGCGCGGCGGGATCGTCATAGCTGAACCAGAAGACCGGCTGAGAGATGCCCTTGAGAGACGCGCGCGCGCCCTTATCATCCAAGTTGGCGACCACGTGCC
>URQY01000044.1 GCA_900550165.1 uncultured Eubacteriales bacterium | reverse complement strand
CCGCCACTCTTTGCTTTTTCGGCGCGCCTTTTAACCGGCCTCGCCCTGCATGGGGGTGAAGAGCAGGCTTGCCATGTCGCTGAGCGCCTCCGCGCTTGCGCCGCTCTCAACGCTCAGGCTGTATTCAATGCCGGGGACGATGTCAAACCAGATGATCTTGCCCGCACCGCCCTCGTCGTAGGAGAGCTGTGCGTCGCAATAGCTGACCTTGCCAGCCGTATTGACGGCAAGGTCGGCCAAGCCGGAGATATCCGCAAGCTCCAGCTCGCCCGGTGCGGTGCGGTACGTCCAGCGCGCACCGTTCATCGTGAAGGCGGTTTCCGCCACGGTGCGGCCGTCGAGCGGGAAGACGCTGATGACGACATTCTCTGCCCCATCAGGCGCGGTAGCAAGCTCCTGACCGAGACCGGCGGCGAGGATCTGCGCGTTTTCCAGCAGCTTTGCGTCGCTGCTCGAGCTGCTCACACACCACTGCTGCCCCTCGGACGGCAGGAACCAGCTCACATAGCCCGTGAGGTTGTTGGTGCACATCTGGAGCTGCGCCTCGCCGACGGTCCAGCTCAGATCCTGGTCCCAGGTCTCGTACAGGCCGGAGATATCCTCACTTTCACCGGTCTTCGCCGCGCGGCAGGTGTATGCGGCGCCGTCCAGCGTATAGTCCGCTTCGACCATTTCCGCGCCGTTTTCACCGGTGCTCAGCGCGGTGAAGGTGATATTCTCCGCCCCGTCCGGCAGTACCATGTTGTATCCCATGGCACGGATGTTCTCGAGCGTGGTATCCGACCACGGGTTTGCGATCTGCGTATTACCGCCGTTGTCAAAGCGGTCGCCGCTCGTCTCGCCGCTGTTCCACGGCTGCCAGATCACCGCTGCGGCGGCGATCACGCATACGCAGGCCGCTGCCGCGGCATAGCGGCGGATCGTGCCGCTCCTCTGCGCCGGGCGCTGGGCCTCCTCCAGCAGCGCATTGTCGGCGGCGCGCTGAAAGGTCTCGAACTTTCTGTCGTTCATATTGCGATGTCCTCCTTTTTCATTGCCTCGCGCAGGCGGTTTCGCGTGCGGAAGAGCGAGGATTTGACTTTTTCCTCGCTGCACCTGTACGCTTCGGCGATCTCACTGATGCTTTCGCCGTACCAGTAGCGGCGGACGAAGAACACGCGGTTATCCCGCGTCTGCGCGGCTAAAAATTTTCTGATCCAGGCGTTGAACTCCGCGGCTTCGGCCTGCTGCTGAGAATCGTCCGCACCCACAAGGCAGGGCTCCAATTCCTCAAATGCTTCGGTCAGCGCGCTGGCGCGCTTTTCCGCGTGGTTGTAGGAGAGCCTGTCGAGCGCCAGATTGCGCGCGATGCGGGCGAGAAATGCGCTCAGCACGCGCGGTTTTTCCGGCGGGATGGAATTCCAGGTGTGGATCCACACGTCGCTCAGGCACTCCTCCGCGTCCCGCTCATCCGGCAGGATGCGCCGGATGACGCTGCGGCAAAGCCTGCCGTATTTTTCTTCGCTCTGCGCGATGCTCTCTTCGCTGCGCTCAAAATAGAGCTGCACGATCTCGTCATCGTTCAAGACGATCACCTCTTTTTCATTCATGCATGAAGGACGTTTGGTTCGTCTTCACCCTTACAGACGAGACGGGGGCGAAAACGGTTGCGCTGTGCGCGCAAAATTCGTTTTTCTGCTCCGGCAGGACCGCCCCGCTGCGTGCGGAGCGCCGGACCCATTCGGTCGGGATGCGCTGTGAAGCAGCTGCGATCCGTGAAGGGGACCCAAATGGCGGACAGAAGCGGGACAGCCGGTATGTTCTTCCGGCGTGCGAAAAAAAGACGCCGAAAGCGTTTGCTTTCGGCGTCTCTTGCTGCAAAGGACACGTGGACAATGCAATACCATCAGGCCTTTTGCTGCTGCGCACCGTCATCCAGAAGCATCTGCCGCAGACGCTTGGCGGCAAGGCTCAGGGGTTGGCCCTTGCGCTGGAAGAGATAGATGCTGCGCGGCGGGATGGGCTCATCGAGCGTGATGGGATAGATGCCGGTCTCCTCCGGCGCGCCGTAGAGCATCTGGCGCGGCACAAAGCCGACGCCGAGGTCGCTCTGCACCACGGGCAGGACCTGGCTCGTGGTCGTCACCTCCACATCGGGGGAGAAGGGAAGACCGCGGCTTGAGAAAAGGCCTGCGTAAAATTTGCGCGAGGCCGTGCCCTCGATGAGGCTGATGATGGGATACTCCGCGAGGCGGCGCAGCGAGACGGTTCCCTCGGAGAGCTCGGAGAAGGCGGCACCGCAGATGGGAAGCTCCTGAATGTCGCTGATCTTCTGCTGTGTGAGCGTGTCGGGAACATCGGGCGCATCGCTCGTTACGGCAAAGTCGGCAAGGCCGTTCTGCACGGCGGCAAGGCCATTGGGCGTCGTGTGATTCGTCAGGCAGATGCGCACATGGGGATAGACCTTGCGGTACTGCGCGAGCACGCGCAGCAGGCAGCCGCGCAGGGCGAGGCCGCTCGCGGCGATATGGACAACGCCGCTTTGCAGGCTTTGATCGGCGCGCAGCTCGTCCTCGCCCGCCTCGATCTCGGCAAAGGCGGCGGCAATATGGGCATAGAGCTTTTCCCCCTCGGGCGTGAGCTTCACGCCCTGCGGTGAGCGGGAAAAGAGCGGGCAGCACAGCTCGGCCTCCAGCCGGTGGATCGTGCGCGTGACGTTGGGCTGGTTGCTGTAAAGCGCTGCGGCTGCCTGCGAAAAGCTCTTGTATTTTGCGGCATAGTAGAAGATACGATAGCTGTCGTAGCTGATGTTCATGGTAAACGGTCTCCTTTTTCAAGGGCGGGCTCTGCCGGACGCGCCCGGTGGACGCCCTACTATCATAACAGACGCGGCCCGGCGGCGCAAGCACGGCCTCCGGCGGACAGAAAAAAGCTTGACGAAAAGTAAACACCGCGGGCAAAAGCCGCAAAGCGGCATGGCGTCGGGCCTTTTTGCGCCCCATAGCAAAATGACATGGCGGCTATGTCAAGATGATATTTTGCTTTCCCTGCGCGGACAGCTATAATGACTCGCGTTGAGAAATTCTGTAGGAGAGGGGAAATATCATGTTTGCACAGATCATAGCTATCTGTATTTTTGTCGCCATGTTCCTGCTCATCATCCTCGATAAGTTCGAGCGCCATTATGTGACGCTCGGCAGCGCGGCGCTCGTGCTCGTGCTGGTGTTCGGCGCGGCGATGCGCTCGATGAGCGCTGTCTGGGAGACGCTGAACCTCGGCGCGTTTTTTCAGAGCACCTTCTGGTACGGCGCGAGCGAGGAGAGCACGTCGGGCATCAACTGGTCGACGATCTTATTCATCGCCGGTATGATGATCATGGTCGAGGGCCTCGGCAAGGCGGGCTTTTTCCGCTGGCTGTGCCTGACGCTCGCCAAGCTCGTGCGTTACCGCACGGTGCCGCTGCTCATCTGCTTCATGGCGCTCTCGGCGTTTCTTGCGATGTTTATCGACAGCATCACGGTCGTGCTGTTCCTCGCGACCGTCACGCTCGAGCTGGCGCAAACGATGAGATTCGACCCCGTGCCGATGATCCTGTCTGAGATCTTCTGCGCCAACCTCGGCGGCGCGGCTACGATGTGCGGCGACCCGCCGAACATCATCATCGGCACCTCGCTCGGCTATACGTTCTTCGACTTTATTGAAAATACCGGCGCGGTCGTGGCCATCTGCTTTGTGCTCGTGCTGGCCTACTTCACGCTGTGCTTCCGCAAGGACCTTCTGCACGCGGAAAAGGCCAACGGCGGCCCTGTCACCTGTCCCGCGCCCGCGACGGCTATCACGAATAAGAAGGCGTTTCTCTCGAGCGCGGCAGTGTTCCTGCTCGCGGTCGTCCTGCTCGTCACCCACGCGCAGACGGAGCTGTCCGTCGCCTGCATCGGTGTCATCGTCGCGGTGCTGACGATGATCGTTTTGGGCTTGACCAGCGGCAAAAAATCTGTTATAGAAATCATAAAGGGCGTGGACTATAAGACGCTGCTCTTCTTCATCGGCCTGTTCGTCTCCGTGGCGGGCCTTGAAAGGACCGGCGTTCTGCAGATCATTGCGGACTTTATCACGAAGGTCAGCGGCGGCAGCGCGGCGGTCATCGTGGTCATCATCCTGTGGATCTCGGCCATCACGAGCGCCTTTGTGGACAATATCCCCTTTGCCGCGACGATGATCCCGGTCATCCGCGCTATCGCGGCGGCGGAGGGCATGGATATCGGCGTGCTTGCCTGGTCGCTCTCGCTCGGCACGGACCTTGGCGGCAACGCGACGCCCATCGGCGCAAGCGCCAACGTCGTCGGCACGTCGGCCTCGGCGAAGGGCGGCTATCCCATCGGCTGGGGGCGCTACTGCAAATACTGCGTGCCCGCGACGCTCATCGTCATGGTGGTGTCCACGGCCTACTTGTTCCTGCGTTATCTGTAAGCGGAGAAAGGAAAGGAGCGCGACCCCATGAAAAATCAGATCATCGTTACTCTCGGCCGTGAGCACGGCAGCGGCGGCCATTACATTGCCGATATGATCGCCAGGGAGCTCGGTATCAAGCTCTATGACAAGGACTCCATCGAAAAGGAGATCGCCTCGGCGGGCTACAGCGAGGAGCTGATCCGCAAAATGGATGAAAAGCCCGTTAACTTCTTTGCCTCCCGGCGCATCGGCAAATACTCCAACTCCCTTGAGGTCAATGTGGCGGAAAAGACATTTGCGATGCTGCGCAGCAAGGCGGCGAGCGGCGAGAGCTTCCTCATCATCGGCCGCTGCGGTGACCAGGTGCTCAAGGGCAACCCCAATATCATCAGCGTGTTTATCTGCGGCAATCAGCAGGCCAAGGTCAGCCGCGTGATGGAAAAGCACGGCCTTTCTGCCGAGGACGCCATCGAGGAGATCAAGGAGGTCGACCGCTCCAGAAAGAATTACCATAACTACTACTGCGAGACAAAGTGGGGCGACGCGCGCGGCTACGACATGACCGTCAAGAGCGATGTGCTCGGCTTTGAGGAGACGGCGAAGATGCTCGTCGCCTACATCCGCGGCTTCATGGCGCAGGACTGAGCAGACAGCAGCAAAAAAAGCAGCCGAAAGGCTGCTTTTTTTCTGCTCACGGCGCTGCTCGCGTGAAAAGTGGCGCATGGCCGCATATCGGGTTAAATATTTTACCAAATTCTATGAATATTTACTATTGAAACCGCACGCCGTTTGCCGTATACTGCAATATCATCCGCAATATTATCCGCGCGGGAAAGGAAACACTGTTTCCGCGCGGCGCATGAATAAAGGAGGAACTCCCATGCAGCGAAATTATATCGCCAAGCGCTTCCAGAGCGCGGGCACCGGCCTGACGCTCGACACCGCGGCGCTGGCCAAATACAAGGACATTGTCGACCTGAGCATCGGCGACACGGACTTCACGACCGACGAGGCCATCATCAACGCGGCCTTCCGCGACGCGAAGGCCGGTCACACCCATTACGGCGACCCCAAGGGCGACCCTGAGCTGATCTCTGCCGTCTGCAAGGCATGGGAGGAGGACTATGACCAGCCCCTCACGCATGACCATGTGCTTGTGAGCGCGTCGAGCTGCCTCGGTATGTCGCTGGCGATGCTGGCGATTCTGGACCCCGGCGACGAGGTCATCGTCTTTTCCCCGTATTTTGCGCTGTATCGTTCTCAGATCGAGCTGGCGGGCGGCGTGTGCGTCGATGTGCCGACCTATGCCGAGGAGGACTACGCCATCAATGAAGAGCGCCTGCGCGCCGCCATCACGCCGCGCACCAAGGCCATCATCTTCAACAACCCCGCCAACCCCACCGGTATGGGCTACGATTTGGCCACGATGGAGCTTCTTGCCCGCGTTGCGAAGGAATACGACCTGCTCATCGCGGCGGACGAAATTTACACGACCTACATCTACGAGGGGGACTTCCGCCCCATCCGCACGCTGCCCGGCATGGCCGAGCGCACCATCACGCTCAACAGCTTTTCAAAAAACTTCCTGATGACCGGCTGGCGCGTGGGCGTCATCATCGCCGAGCCGGAGCTGCTCGACGTGATGAATCGCATCAACGGCTCGCTCGTCTACTCCGCGCCGTCTGTCTCCCAGCGCGCGGGCATTCAGGCGCTCGCCATGCGAAAGGAAATTCGCGAAAAGTACGTCACGGCCTACCGCGACCGCATCTTTTACTCCGCCGACCGTATTGAAAAGATCCCGTATCTGAGCCTTGTGCGCCCGAAGGGAACGTTCTATCTCTTCCCGGGCGTGGAAAAGACGGGTCTTGACGACAAGCAGTTCTGCAAGAAGCTTTTGGAGCGCGCGCACGTGCTCGTCAGCGCGGGCAGTCCGTTCGGCAAGACGGGCGCAAACCACTTCCGCATTGCCTGCACCGTCGGCATCGACCAGCTCAAAGAGGCCTTTGACCGCATGGAGAAGCTGACGTTCTGAGCAGCGGAGGGCACGGCCGCCGATCGGCCTGATGCAGCGCACCGCGCCCTGCACGATAACAGGGTAAGATAAACGAAAAAGAGTGACGGTCTTATGACCGTCACTCTTCTGTTTACTGCTGTAAAACCTTCTTGTTGCCGTGCGTGGCCTTCATGCGCAGCTCCTTGTTGAGGATGGTCTTGCGGATGCGCATGGACTTGGGCGTGACCTCGAGCAGCTCGTCGTCGGCGAGGAACTCCAGGCACTGCTCCAGACTCATCTGCTTGGGCGGGACGAGGCGCAGCGCATCGTCCGAGCCGGAGGCGCGCATATTCGTGAGCTGCTTTTTCTTGCAGACGTTGACCGTGATATCCTCCATCTTCGGCGACTGGCCGACGACCATGCCCTCGTACACATCGACGCCCGCGCCGATGAACAGCACGCCGCGCTCCTGCGCGTTGAAGAGACCGTAGGTGATGGAGGTGCCGGTCTCGGACGCGACGAGAGAGCCGGTGTTGCGGCGGGCAAGCTCGCCCTTGTAGGGCGCGTAGGAATCAAACACGCTCGCCATGATGCCCTCGCCCTTGGTGTCGGTGAGGAACTCGTTGCGGTAGCCGAACAGACCGCGCGCGGGGATGAGGAATTCGAGCTTCATGCGGTTGCCGATCGGCGTCATTTCGGCAAGATCGCCCTTGCGGGAGCCGAGCTTTTCGATGACTGCGCCGACATAGTCCTGCGGCACGTCGCACACCAGACGCTCGATGGGCTCGCACTTCTTGCCGTCGATCGTCTGATACAGCACGCGCGGGGGCGAGACCTGGAACTCATAACCCTCGCGGCGCATGGTCTCGATCAGGATGGACAGCGACATCTCGCCGCGGCCGGCGACATTGAAGGCGTCCATCGAGCCCTCGAGCTCCGTGACGCGCAGAGACACATCCTTGAGCGTTTCGCGCTGCAAACGGTCGCGCAGCTGGCGGGAGGTGACGAACTTACCCTCGCGGCCGGCAAAGGGGGAATCATTGATGGAGAAGGTCATCTCCATCGTGGGCGCCGAGATCTTGACGAACGGCAGCGGCTCGACGCACTCGGGCGCGCAGATCGTATCGCCGATCGTGATATCGCCGATACCGGAGAGGCAGATGATGTTGCCCGCGGTGGACTCGGTGACGGGATTCTTGGCAAGGCCCTCAAATTCGTACATGGAGACGGCCTTGGCCTTCTTGGGTGCGGCGTCGGGGTCATGATAGTTGCACACCGCGATCTCCTGATTCTGCTTGAGCGTGCCGCGCTCGATGCGGCCGATGGCCATACGGCCGACATACTCGCTGTAGTCGATGGCGGAGACGAGCATCTGGAACGGCGCGTCCACGTCGGCCTCCGGCGCGGGGATATATTCGAGAATGGTGTCGAACAGGGGCTTTAAGTCCGTGCCGACGACGTCGGGCGAATAGGAGGCCGTGCCGTTGCGCCCGGAGCAGAACAGCATCGGGGAGTCGAGCTGCTCGGGCGTCGCGTCGAGATCCATCAGAAGCTCGAGCACCTCGTCCACGACCTCGTGGATGCGCTGGTCGGGGCGGTCGATCTTGTTGACGACAACAATAACGCGGTGTCCCAGCTCCAATGCGCGGGAGAGGACAAAGCGCGTCTGCGGCATGGGACCCTCGGCGGCGTCGACGAGCAGGATGACGCCGTTGACCATCTTGAGGATACGCTCGACCTCGCCGCCGAAGTCGGCGTGGCCCGGGGTGTCGACAATGTTGATCTTGGTGTCGCCATAGCGGATGGCGGTATTCTTGGCGAGGATGGTGATGCCGCGCTCGCGCTCGAGGTCGTTGGAGTCCATGACGCGGTCGACGACCTCCTGATTTTCGCGGTACACGCCGCCCTGCTTGAGCATCTCGTCGACGAGCGTGGTCTTGCCGTGGTCGACGTGGGCGATGATGGCGACGTTGCGAAGCTTTTCGTTCTGCATAAAATATCTCTCCTTCCTGCCGCTGGGCAGGGATATCGAATCGTAAGTCTTTAACTGTAATAGTATATTCTGCTGCTTCGTCATTTGCAAGATTTTTTGAAACTTTTTTTGTCGCTTTTGCAGAAAAAATGGGAAAAAGCGGCCGCCCGCCCCGAAGGGCAGGCGGCCGCAGCCGATTTTATGTCATTTTAGTCAAGCAGAGAGGACAACTCGTCGATCAGCTCGTCGAAGAGCGACAGCGCGTCGTTGACGGGCGTGCTCGTGCGCATATCGACGCCCATGTCGCGCAGAAGGCTGACGGGGTCCTTCGAGCAGCCGCCGGAGAGGAACTTCTTGTAGTCCTTCACGGCGCTCTCGCCCTTGCGCAGGATGCGGTTGGCGATGGCTACGGCGGCGGAGAAGCTCGTCGCATACTGGAAGACGTAGTAGTTGTAGTAGAAATGCGGGATGCGCGTCCACTCGAGCGCGATCTCGTCGTCGGAGACCATGTCGGGGCCGAAGTAGAGCTTGTTGAGCGCTAAATACTTCTCGCTCAGCACATCGGCGGTCAGCGCCTCGCCGCTCTCGACCGTTTTGCCCATTTGGAGCTCGAACTCGGCAAACATCGTCTGGCGGTAGACCGTTCCCTTGAACTGGTCGAGGAAATGGTTGATGAGATACGCGCGCTGCTTGCGGTCGGTCGTTTTGCCGAGCAGGTAGCGCATCAGGAGGATCTCATTGCAGGTCGAGGCGACCTCGGCGACGAAGATGACATACTCCGCGGTGTTCACCGGCTGATATTTGCAGGAGTGCCAGGTGTGCATGGCGTGGCCCATCTCGTGGACGAGCGTGAACATACTGTCAAGGTTGTCCTTGTGGTTGAGCAGCACGTAGGGATGGGGCCAGCCGCTGCCGGTGCAGTAGGCGCCGCCGCGCTTGCCGGTGTTTTCGTATACATCGAGCCAGCGGTGGGTGAAGCCTTCCTCGAGCACATCCGTGTAGTCCTTGCCGAGCACGGAGAGCGCTTCGAGCGCGGTCTTCTTGGCCTCGTCAAAGGAGATCTCAACGTCCGCGTCCGCGACGATGGGGGTGTAGACATCGTACATATGCAGCGCGTCGACACCCATGATCTTCTTGCGCAGGGCGACATAGCGGTACATCTTGTCGAGGTTGGCGTGCACCGCGTCGATGAGATTCGTGTAGACCTCGACCGGCACCTCGGTCACGTCGAGGGATGCTTCAAGCGTGGAATTGTAGCGGCGCGCGTCGGCAAAGAACTTGAGCTGCTTGAACTGCGCGTCCAGCGTGGAGGCGTAGGTGTTGCGGAACTCGCCCGCGCGCTTGTAGTAGGACTTGAAGGCATTTTCGCGCAGCGTGCGGTCGGCGCTCATCATCAGCGGCACGAGCGTGCCGTCGGTCAGCTGGTGCGTCTCGCCCTTGCCATCGGTCACGTCGGGATAGCGGATGTCCGCGTTGTGGAACATACTGAACGTGCGGCTGGGGCTCTCGCTGATCTCGCCGGCGGCGGCGAGCAGCTTCTCGCACTCGGGCGAGAGGATATGCGCCTTGCGGCGGCGCAGCTTGTCGATGTTGCGGCGATAGGTCTCGAGCTTCGGCTCTTCGGCGTAGAAGCGCGCGAGCGTCTCGTCGGAGATGTCCATGATCTCGCTCGCCTCAAACGCGCTTGCGCTCGAGAGTGCGACCGCCGCGGAAAATGCCTTGCTGCGCATCCCCTGATAGAAGGAGTTGCCCACATCCTGATCGCTGCGGCAGCTTGCATACTCCACAAGCTTGGTCACGCGCACGTTGATCTCATCGCTGAGCGTGAACCATGCAAGCAGCGTCTTCGCGCTCTCGCCAAGCGTGCCGGCGAAGGCAGCCAGGCGCTCGGGATAGGCTTTGAGCGCCTCCAGCTCCTCGCTCCACGCCTCATCGCTCGCAAATACGTCGCTCAAGTCCCAGGTGAACTCCTCGGGCACCTCGCTGCGCGGGAGGATCGTCTTTCCGTCCATAAATCAACCGTCCTTTTCTCAATTTTCACTATCTTTCGTACCCGGC
>URQY01000043.1 GCA_900550165.1 uncultured Eubacteriales bacterium | reverse complement strand
ATTCTCTCGAGTGAGAGAATGTCCCTTTTTGTCGCTTTCTGGTTTGATTTTACTTGCTTATGTTACGTTTTCCCAGAAGGATTCATGCTCGCTCGTGCCGCCGTCATCCAAAAAGGCGTGAAACGCCGCGTCCACCGCGCTGCGGCTGAAATCGCTGTAAATGCCGACGGTTGCAATGCCCTCATAGAAGCGGACGTTCTCCGCGCTGTGGCTGGGAGAGGCGTCGTAGGCGGCGGCCAGCGCCTTGGCGCGGGAGAGATCGTCGCGCGCGCCGTCCAAATCGCCGCTGTTGTACTCAAGCCGCGCGAGCGCAGCGTGCGAGGCCGCGCTGATCTTATCAAGCTCGCTGACGGAATCTCCTTTTCTGAGACCTGTAAGCATCGAATGTTTCCACTGCAAAATGTCGATCGCCGATCGGAGGTCTCCTCTCGCCTCAAATACGTTGGCAAAGCCGTCGCACACGCGCACGAGCGAGGTGACCGCGCGCAGCAATGCCATGGAAAGATACGGCACGCCCTCCTCGCGCCGCTCTTTCACGCCCGCGAGCAGGCAGCCGATCTGGTCGTCGAGCAGGCCGCAGGCATTGTTCTCCTTGAAGAGCGCGAGCGCGCGTTCCCAGTCCTCCATGTCGAGCAGCACGTTCGCCATGTCGAGCCGGAGCGACATTTCGCTGATCTCCGGGTCGCTGTTTTGCGAAAGCAGGCGGATGGCGTGCGATAGCAGGTCGAGCGAACGGCCCTGCATCTTCTTGTCCTGCCGCTTGAGACCGGCCATCTCGAAAAGCTTGGCACATTCGTAGACGACGCCGAAGGTGTTCGGGAATTTTTGCAGCGCCTTTTCCGCCTCGGCAATGCCCTCATCATAATTGTCCTCGCGGCGCAGACGCTTCATGCGCTCGACGATGCTCTTGCGGTCGTTTGCGCGCAGCCGGTAACCGAGCAGCGCATCGACCGAGAGGTCAAAGAAGTCGGCAAGCTCCATCAGCATTGGAATTTCCGGCAGACTCTGCCCCTGCTCCCATTTGCTCACTGCCGCGACGGAGACGCCCATCGCTTCGGCGAGCTGCTCCTGCGTCAGCCCCTTCTGCTTGCGGTAAAAACGGATCTGATCTGCAATACGGTTTTTCATCCTGTGCTCCTTTCGCGTGTCCTTACGGATATTTTTTTCTTTTGCTGTGAGCCCAGTATAGCGCCAGAGGCGGCAAAAGGACAGTGATCGGTGGTAGAATCGGTAGAAATATTTTTTAACCGCAGGTTGAATTGAGCTGTTCCAAGACGAAAATAAGACCTGCCGTTCGGCAGGTCTTATTCTTTCCTTATAGGCCCAGTTCCACCGCGCGGCGCAGGCGGACTTTGCCGTCGAGCGCTTCGTCGATCGTGTGGATGAGCGATTCGCGGTCGCGGTTGAGCGTGCCGCCGAGGGGGAGGTAGTTCGACGCGTGGTTCGAGCGGAAGATGCTGCCGTCGGAGTCGATGTGCTCCAAAAAGAGGCGCGTTTCGCGCATCAGCTCGGGCGGCTCCATCATCTTGAACTCGCCGCTCGCGATCCAGTCGTGCAGCGGCGTGCCCGAGTAGACGCGAAGCGTCAAAAACGCGATATAGTCGGGCTTCATGCGGGAAACGGCTTTCGCCGTGTCGATGGCGTGGGCCTGCCAGTCGCCGTTCGCGCCCGCCATGCCGTTGATGGCCGTGACGGAGGTGGCGATGCCCGCCTGCTTGCAGCGGATGGCGTTTAAGACGATCTCCTCGGCAGTAACGCCCTTGCAGAACTTTTTGAGAAGCTCTTCGTTGCCGCTCTCAAGGCCGATATACACGATGCCGAGGCCGTGCTCGCGCAGCGTGCGCAGCTCGTCGTCCGTCTTGCGCATGATGGCCTTGGTCGTTGCGTAAGCCGCAACGCGCTTGCAGGTAGGGAAGTGGTCGCGGATATAGTCGAGAACGGTCAGAAGATAGTCCATCGGCAGGATGAGCGCATCGCCGTCGGCGAGAAAGATCTTTTCGATATAGCCCGCATAGGCGCGGGACTCGGCGAGGTCCGCAAGGACCTGCTCGATGGGGTTGATGGAGAACTTTTTGTCCTTGTACATCGTGCAGAAGGCGCACTTATTGTGGCTGCACCCGAGCGTGCACTGCACGATCAGGCTGCGTGCCTCGCTGGGGGGACGATAAACGGCTCCGGAATAGTGCATAGTTCCTCCTTAAAAATCAGCCGAGCTTTGCCTGGCACTTGTCCATGAAGCGATCCACGGTGATGACGGCGCGCTGGTGCGTACCCTCGCCGATGAGACCGGCAGTGTCGGCCGCGGTCGCCTTGAAGTCGACCATCTTGCCGTTTGCGGAAATGTCCGTGACCTCGACGGTGACGCTCACCTCCATGCCGACCGGGGAGGGGGAGACGTGGGCCATATCGACCTTCGTGCCGACGGTGCTCTTGCCCTCGGGCAGCTCCTGCTGAAGGTAAGTGAAGGCGGCGTTCTCGACCATGGCGACGAGGTACGGCGTGCCGAATACCGGCAGACCGCCGCTGCCGAGGGCGGCAGCGGTCATGTCTTCGGTGACGGTCTTCTTAACGGTAAAAGTATCTCCGATTTTCATCTCAAAAACTCCTTTGCTTGTTTACTTGGCAGCTTTGACCTTGATCCAGAGACGGCTCAGCTCGCGCATGAGCACCTGGTTGTCGTGGAACATCTCGTCCTTTTCGTAACCGCTGCGGGGGAGATAGGCGGCATTTTCGGCGTAGAGGTCCTCGGACGTGGTCATTTCTTCAAACACTTCTGCGTTGGGAGAAGTATAACCCACCGTCTCGGTGTTGTCAAATGCCGCCTCGTAGGTGAGCATGTAGTTGATGAACTCGTGGGCGAGCTTGGGATTCTCGGCATTTTGGGGAATGACCATGGCATCGCACCAGATGTTCGTGCCCTGGGAGGGCATATAGAAGCTCATGTCTTCGTTTTCATCAAGCACCACGGCCGCGTCGCCGGAGTAGACAACGGCGATGTCCTTATAGCCGTTCATCATGCCGTCGATGACCTCGTCGGTCACGTAGACGGGGGACATGGTGTTGTTCATCTGCAGGAGCCACTCATAGGCGTCGTTGATCTCGTTGGGGTCCTCGGTGTTCATCGAGTAGCCCAGCGCCTTGAACGCCATCATGAACGAGTCGCGCTCGGAATCATAGATGTAGATGTGACCGGCGTAGTCGGTGTTGCGCAGGACCTCCCAGCCCTCGCTCTCGATGACGGCAGGGTCGACGTTCTCGTGGTTGTAGACGAGACCGACGCTGCCCCAGAAGTAGGGGATGGAGTACGTGTTGTCCGGGTCGTAGCTCATAC
Source organism: uncultured Eubacteriales bacterium (assembly GCA_900550165.1). Taxonomy (GTDB): domain Bacteria; phylum Bacillota; class Clostridia; order Oscillospirales; family Oscillospiraceae; genus Hominicoprocola. Next base: position 7,285 of record URQY01000043.1, on the reverse strand, counting down.
CGAGCACGGCATCAGACATGTTCTCCATGTTGGGGATCATGCTCTTGTCAAGCGGCTGGAGGAAGTCCTCGTTCATCAGGCGTTCGATCATGTAGTCGGACGGAATGATGACATCGTAACGGTCGCCGGCCATGAGCTTGGTGTACATCATCTCGTTGGAGTCGAAGTTCTCGACGATGACGCGCACGCCGTACTGCTTTTCAAAGTCGGAGATGACGTTTTCGCCCAGGTATTCGCCGGGGAGGTAGAGCTTCAGAACGTTGCTGCCGTACTTTTCGATGGCGGCGGCACTCTTGCGATTCTGTGCGATGCCTGCGCCCACAGTGCCGCCGAGAACGGCCAGCACCAGCACGGCGGCAACAGCGGCGACGGCCCTGCGGCTCATACCGCGGGAAGCCTTGCCGTCCTTTTCGCGCTTTTCGCGCACGATCGGCACAATGTTCACCACGCCGAGCGCCAGCGTGATGAGCAGGATGACGATGGTGGAGAGTGCGTTGATGGACGGATTGACGCGCTTGGACATCGTGTAGACGAGGATGGAGATGTTGCTCACGCCGTTGCCCGTCGTGAAGTAGGAGATGACGAAGTCGTCAAAGCTCATCGTGAACGCGATCAGCGCGCCGGAGACGATGCCCGGCTTGATCTGCGGGACGATGACCTTTGTGAGCGCCTGGAACGGCGTTGCGCCGAGGTCCATTGCCGCGTCGATGAGGTTGGGATCGAGCGAGCGGAGCTTGGGCGTGACGGAGAGCATCACATAGGGGATGCAGAACATGATGTGCGCGAGCAGAAGCGTGCCGAAGCCCTTTTTGACAGAGAGCACGCTGAAGAACATCAGAAGCGAGATGGCCGTGACGATATCGGGGTTCATCACGGGCAGGTCGTTGATGCGCTCGACCATTTTCTGCACGACCTTGCGGGACTTGGAAAGACCGATGGCCGTGATCGTGCCGACGACCGTGGAAACGACAGTCGCGATGAGGGCGATGACGACCGTATAGAGGACGGCCTCCATCATCGTCGAGTCTGCGAACATCTTTTCATACCAGCGCAGGGAAAAGCCGCTGAACTTCGTGAGCGAGCGGGAGTCGTTGAACGAAAAGATGATGATATAGAGGATGGGGAGGTAGAAGAAGAGCATCGTGAGGATCAGGATGATCTTCGAGGCGACAGAGTGTTTCTTTTTCATGCCCTTCTCACTCCTTTCCCTGCGAGGCGACCTGAACGTCCGCCTTGCGCGTGAGCCACATCGAGATCATGATGATGACCGCCATGATGAGCGAGATGGCAGAGCCGAAGTTCCAGTCGCCGGAGGTGAGGAACTGGGATTCGATGATGTTGCCGACGAGAACGTACTGTCCGCCGCCGAGAAGTTTGGGGATGAAGAAGCTCGACACCGCGGGCAGGAACACGAGCGTGATGCCGGAGATGACGCCGGGCAGCGAGAGCGGCAGCGTGACGCGCAGGAATGCCTGCACCGGCGTTGCGCCGAGGTCGCTCGCCGCCTCTAAAAGGCTCTTGTCCATCTTGTCGAGGGAGGTGTGGATCTGCAGGATCATGAAGGGAATGAAGTTGTAGACCATGCCGAGAATGACGGCAAAGCTCGTGTGGATCATCGACACGGGACCGATGCCAAACCACGACAGGATGGTGTTGAGCACGCCCTCATCCTGCAGAATGCCCATCCACGCATAGGTGCGCACCAGCATATTGACCCAGGTGGGCATGGTGATGAGCAGGATGAGGATGGTGTTGCTGCGGCTGCTGCGCTGGGCGATGACATAGGCGATGGGGTAGCCCAGCACGATGCAGATGAGCGTTGTGCTGACGGCAATGTAAAGCGAGCGCAGCAGCACATCCATAAAGACCTTGTCCGTGACGAAGCGGGCAAAGTTATCAAGGGTGAACTGGAACGTGAGCACGGAGTTGCCGGAGGTCGTAAACGCGTAGAGCACGATCAGGATCATCGGTACGACGATGATCGCGATGATCCACGCGATATACGGGTAAGTCATGGAACGAAAGCGCTTCACCACTGGCCCTCCTTCTTCATCACGTGGATGTCCTCGGGACGGAAGACAAGGCCGACCTGCTCGCCCTCTTCAAAGGCGTGGGTGGTGGAGACCTTGTACTCATAGCCCTCGGTGGAGAAGGTCACGTCGTAAACGCCCGGGGTGATGGTCTCGGGGTCAAAGTCGTACTTGACATCGGTGATCTCGACCTGCTCGCCGTCCTCAAGGGACCAGGCCGACGCGCTGGCCCAGGTCTCAAGGTCGGTGTCGAGCGCGATGCTCTCCTGAATATCCTCGACCTTTTTGAAGAAGTTCATCGCGTAGATCTCTTCCTGATAGACCTTGCTCTCGACGCGGTTCTGCGCCACAACGAGCACCTTGACGGTGATGGACGTGTCGTTTGCGGTGGCAAAGGTCACGGTGTAGTTGCCGGTCTCGGGCTTGATATCGTATTCGACGGTCTTGATGGAGATGGGCTCCTCGGTCTCGGCGTCCCACGCCTCGGCAGAGGCAAGAGCGACGACCTTGGCGTCGTCGAGCTCCTCGACGTCCTCCACGTCGAGCAGGAACGCGTTCGCGCTGATCTTCTCGCCCTTTTCCTCATTATAAACGGGGCGGTCCTGCGAGACCTGCATCTTCACGGTGATGGACGTACCGACGCGCGTTTCGACCATCGTTTCATAGTGCATCCCCTTGAAGAGCTGGGACTTGACCGTGCCCTTGAGCATTCCCTCGGCGCGGGGGACGATATCAAGGTGCTCGGGGCGGATGACCACGTCGACCTTCTCGTTTTTGCCGTAACCGCGGGCGCGGCAGGCGAACTTCTTGTCCTCGAACATGACGAGATCGTCCTCGAGCATGACGCCGTCGATGATGTTCGTCTCGCCGATGAACTTGGCGACGAATTCGTTGACGGGGTTGCGGTAGATCTCGGTCGGTGTGCCGATCTGCTGGATCTCGCCCGCATTCATGACGACAATCTTGTCCGACATCGTCAGCGCCTCCTCCTGGTCGTGCGTGACGAAAATGAAGGTGATGCCGACCTCCTGCTGGATGTACTTGAGTTCCTGCTGCATCTCCTTGCGCAGCTTTAAGTCGAGCGCGCCGAGCGGCTCGTCGAGCAGCAGCACGCTCGGCTCGTTGACGAGCGCGCGGGCGATGGCGATGCGCTGCTGCTGGCCGCCGGAGAGCTCGGTCACATTGCGGTGGGCGTAGTCCTCAAGGCTCACAAGGCGGAGCATACGCATGACCTTCTGCTCGATAACGTCCTTCGGCTCCTTTTTGAGCGTCAGGCCGAAGGCGATGTTGTCATAGACGTCCATGTGGGGGAAGAGGGCATACTTCTGGAAGACGGTGTTGATCTCGCGCTTGTAGGGCGGGATATTGACGATGTCCTCGCCGTCGAAGAGCACCTTGCCCTCGCTCGGCTGCAAAAAGCCGCCGAGGATGCGCAGCAGCGTCGTCTTGCCGCAGCCCGAGGGTCCGAGCAGCGTGACGAACTCGTTTTCGTAAATGTCAAGAGAGACGCCCTTGAGGACGACCTGTCCGTCCTCAAAGCTTTTGACGATGTTCTTGAATTGGATAAGCTTCTTCTTTTCTTCAGCCATGTTCCGATATCCTCACTTAAATCATGATGTAGTAATTAGAAAAGCGGGGGTGTGCAGACCCAGAGGACGCGCGCGGCGGTCTTGCGCTCATTTTTCAGGCAATGGAACGTTCTTCCGTGAAGGTAGAAGGTTTCGCCGCGGCGCAGGACGCTGCGCTCGCCGTCGCACTCTAAAATGACGCTGCCGTCAAGCACGTAGCCGAACTCCTCGCCGTTGTGCGGCTCGACCTCGAACGATTCGCCGCCGGCGGGAAGCTCGATCAAGATCGGCTCCATCTGGTTCTTCTGCGTGTTGGGAACGATCCAGTTGACGGTGCAGCTTTCGCGCTCGTCGACAAAAAAGTCCTCCGCTCGGAAGACGAACTGGTCGTTTTTATCCTCCTGGAAAAATTCCGAGAGGTTGGTGCCGAGGGCCTCGAGGATATCGCTGAGCGAATCGATCGAGGGGGAGGTGAGGTCGCGCTCTAACTGGGACAAAAACCCCTTTGTAAGCTCGCTTCGGCTGGCAAGCTCCTCCAGAGTCAGTCCCTGTCGCGTTCGCAGCTGTTTGATCTTGTTGCCGATGTCCATGCACACGCCTCCTCGTTTGATATACTAAACTTTTGGTCAGTTTTTGCTAAACCGAAATCATTATACACACAGCACGCAAAATTGCAAGAGTATATTTAACAAAAAGTTCAATATTTTGAACTTTTGAAAAATAAGACAGCGGAGAGCCCTTACAGGCTCTCCGCTTGTCGGAATTAACCAAAATATTTCTTCCGGAATGGGACCTCGTCCACCCGGAACTCGCGTCCGCGCAGATATTCGAGGATACCGGCGTCGGTGGGGAAGTCGAAACGCAGGCGATAGGAGCAGAGGGCCTGGTGCGTTTCACCGTATTTGCGGTTTACGCTGCCGACGCCGTACTTGCCGTCGCCGAGCAGGGGATGACCGAGGTCTGCAAAGCTTGCGCGGATCTGGTGCGTGCGGCCGGTGAGCAGCTCAACTTCTAAAAGCGACAGCTCGCCGCGCGTTTGGAGCGTTTGATATAAGGTGACAGCGCTGCGGCCGTCCGGCACGGGGCGATGATAGACGCGCACGGTGTTGCTCCTTTCATCCTTGCGCAAAAAGCACTCGATTTTCCCCTTCGGCGGCTCGATGCGGCCGAGCGCAATACATAAATAGTACTTTGCGATCTCGCGGTCGCGGATCTTATCGTTCAGGATGCGCAGCGCCTCGGCATTCTTCGCCGCGATGACGATGCCGCCGGTGTTGCGGTCGATGCGGTTGCAGAGGGCAGGGGTGAAGGCATTTTCCTCGCGCGGCTTCCACTCGCGCTTTTGATAGAGGTAGGCGAGCATATGATTGACGAGCGTGTTGACCTTCTCGTGCTCGTCGGCGTGGACGACCTGACCCGCGGGCTTGTCGAGCAGCATGATGTTCTCATCCTCGTAGACGATGCTGAGCCGCGGCGTCGTGATCGTGAGATAGACGTTTTCCTCGCTCGGCGATTCGAAAAACTCATCGTTGATGTAGCATTGCAAAATATCGCCCGCGCGGAGCTTCTGGTCGCGCTGGGCGCGCGCGCCGTTGACCTTGATGCGCTTTAGGCGGATGTACTTCTGCGCGAGCGAGGCCGGGAGCAGGGGAATGGCCTTGCCGAGAAAGCGGTCGAGCCGCTGATTTTCGTCATTTTTTCCGATGTGAAACTCCCGCATGGGCGGTACCTCCGCTTGCGCAGCGCGCGTTTTTCTGCTATTATAAAAGATACAGCGGAAAAAATAAAGGCATAATTTCCGCAAAGGGGCAACAGACTGCCAAAATTTTCGCCGAAAAAAGCAAAAAATGTTTGACAAGCGGGAAAACGTCCACTATAATATCACTCGTGTCATTGCGAGGTGTAGCATGGTTTTAGATGTAAAGCGTATCATTAACACCCCCGGAGGCAGGATACCCTTTGACTTTTCAGAGGACTTTTCTGATGTGGACTTCGGCGGCGTGTGTCCTGCGGTTCGGCCGGTCTCAGTGGTAGGGCAGGCAGAGAACATTGCAGGGATGCTGCGGTTGCAGTTCGACCTGTCTACAACGCTTTCCGCCGTGTGCGATCGCTGCGGGACGCCGTTCGACCTTCCGTATGAGGTTTCCTTCGAGTGTATGCTCGCCGAGGAGCTGGAGGAGGACGATAACGACGATATCCTGCTTTTAGACAACGGAACTGTTGATCTTGGCGAGCTTGCACGGGAAACGTTCATCCTCAATATGCCGAGCAAGACCCTTTGCCGCGAGGATTGCAGGGGCTTGTGTTCCGGCTGTGGCGTCAACCTCAACTATGAGAAGTGCCGCTGCAAAAAGGAAGTAGACCCCAGGTTAGCAGCCCTCGCAAAGCTTTTGGAACAATAAATTCGCTGTTCATTCAGCTTAACTTTAAGGAGGTGTCAACATGGCAGTCCCCAAGGGGAAAGTATCCCGTCAGAGACGTGATAAGAGACGTTCTTCTCACTGGAAGCTCACCGCTCCCGCGCTCGTCGCGTGCCCGAAGTGCGGTGCTCTGCACCAGCCTCACAGAATGTGCCCGGAATGCGGTACCTACAACGGCCGTCAGGTCAAGGTCATCGAGTCCAAGGTCGCAGCCGAATAATGATTCGGAACGAAAATCGTTAAGAAAAGCTGAGTGGGAAACCGCTCAGCTTTTTCTTATGCGGCGGGAAATCCCGGCGCAGGCGAAGGTTAGCCTTGCGCAACCGAAAAAATTCGGTTATACTGTATTTGTAATATTTTGCTTTGCGATAAAAAGCGGTGCGATCACGCGCCGCTTCGGAATAAAGGAGGCAGAGAGATGAAACCTTTGGTTGCGATCGTTGGACGGCCGAACGTCGGCAAGTCCATGCTGTTTAATAAGCTCATCGGCCAGCGGCTCTCCATCGTCGAGGATACGCCGGGCGTCACGCGCGACCGCATCTACGGCGAGAGCGAGTGGTGCGGCCGCAAATTCCGTCTGGTGGACACCGGCGGCATCGAGCCGCGCACGGACGATCAGATCTTGTCGTTTATGCGCGAGCAGGCAGAGATCGCCATTCAGCACGCGGACGTCATCATTTTTCTGACGGATGTGAAGACCGGCCTGACGGCTTCCGATCAGGAGGTTGCCAATATGCTGCTCCGGTCCCGCAAGCCCATTGTGCTGGCGGTGAACAAGATGGACTCGACCGGACGGGTCGACCCCGATTTCTATGAGTTCTACAACCTGGGCCTCGGCGATCCCATCGCCGTTTCCGCCGTTCACGGCCACGGCACGGGCGATCTGCTCGACGCGTGCCTGCAATATTTCCCGCCCGAGGACGATGAGGAAGAGGACGAGGATGTCATCAAGGTCGCCATCATCGGAAAACCCAACGTCGGCAAATCGTCGCTGACGAATCGCATTCTCGGCACCGAGCGCATGATCGTCAGCAACGTCGCCGGCACGACGCGCGACGCCATCGACTCGTACTTTGAAAACGAGCAGGGCAAGTATGTCTTCATCGACACCGCCGGTATGCGCAAAAAGTCGAAGGTCGACGATGTGATCGAGCGCTACAGCGTGCTGCGCGCGACCATGGCCATCGACCGCGCGGACGTGTGCCTCATCATGATCGACGCGCAGGAGGGCGTGACCGAGCAGGATACGAAGGTCGCAGGTCTCGCG
>URQY01000042.1 GCA_900550165.1 uncultured Eubacteriales bacterium | reverse complement strand
ACTTTTTTGATTCAAACGCTTGTTCTATTTCATATTCTGTGGTAAACTGCTGTTGAAATGAGGTGAACGCGATGGACCGCATCATTCTGCACTGCGACTGCAACTGCTTTTACGCCTCCTGCGAGCTTTTGAGCCGCCCGGAGCTCAGGGCGCTGCCCGTCGCGGTCTGCGGCGACCCGACAGAGCGCCACGGCATCATTCTGGCCAAGAACGATCCGGCAAAGCGCTGCGGCGTGAAGACGGCGGAGACCATCTGGAAGGCCCGGCAGAAATGCCCCGGCCTCATCCTGCTGCCGCCGCATCACCGGCTCTACGCCGAATATTCCAAAAAGATCAACGCCGTTTACGGCGAGTACACCGATCTTGTCGAGCCGTTCGGCATCGACGAAAGCTGGCTGGATGTGACCAATTCCCTCCACCTCTTCGGCGGGGATGCCAAGGCGCTCGCCGATACGCTGCGAGAGCGCATCAAGCGTGAATTCGGGCTGACGATTTCGGTCGGCGTGTCATTCAACAAGGTGTTTGCCAAGCTCGGCAGCGACTATAAAAAGCCCGACGCCACAACTGTCATCTCGCGTGAGAGCTGGCAGGAGATCGTCTATCCCCTCCCCGTCGGCGACCTTCTGTTCGTCGGCCGCAGCGCGCAGGAGCTGCTGGGACGCTACGGCGTGCGCACGATCGGCGAGCTTTCGAAATGCAGCGAGGAGATGCTCGAAACGCTCATGGGCAAGATGGGCTCCCAGCTCTACCGCTATGCCAACGGGCTCGACGACTCTCCCGTGCGCGGAGCAGCGGACCGCGAGCCGATCAAATCTGTCGGCAATTCGACGACCTTCCGCCGCGATTTGACACGCTGGGACGAGGTGCAAAGCGGCATCTCGCTGCTGTCCGACAGCGTGGCGATGCGCCTGCGCCGCCACGGGCTCTACTGCGGCGGCGTACAGGTCGGCATCAAAAACAGCCGCTTTCAGGTCTTCTCCCGCCAGACGATGCTCCCGCACAGCACGCACCTGATGCGCGAGATCAACGACACCGCGCTCCGCCTTGCCGGAGAGCTGTGGAAAGCCCCCGACCCGATCCGGCTCCTCTCCGTCACGGCACTGCATCTGACCGAAGAAGCGCAGTCCTTCCGCCAGCTCGACCTGCTCGGCACGGACGACACACAGCAGGAAAAGCAGGAGGCCGTCGAATCCGCGATGGACGCCCTGCGCAAAAAATTCGGCCGCGGCGTCATTTCCTACGGCACCGCCGAAGATAACATCAGCGGCGAAAAAATCGAACGGGATTGACCCCCCATTTTGCGCCGCGCACGGCGCAAAGCAATTTCAATCATTTTTCGCCGCGGCGTGTACGGGGCGAAAAATACCTCTCATGGAGCGAGTGTCGAGCCTGCGGCGAGGCACAGAGCGGAATGCGCTCCCTAACTCAAAAGCGGGGATTCTCTTTGAGAGAATCCCCGCTTTTGAAACGTCAGTTGACGAGCCATTCCGGTCGCGATCGCTTCTTGATGCCGGACACGACCCCCATCGCCGCGAAGAGCGTCACGATCGACGAGCCGCCGTAGCTGAAAAACGGCAGCGTCAGCCCCACGACCGGCAGCAGAAACAGGCACATCCCGATGTTGGCGATCGTCTGGAAGATGAGCATTCCCGCCATGCCGACGCACACGAGGCTTTCCATGCGGCTCGGCGCCTCGCGCGCGACAATCAGGCAGCGGATGATGATGGCCAGCAGCAAAATAATTACCAGCAGGCAGCCGATAAAGCCCAATTCCTCGCCGCAGACGCAGAAGATGAAGTCCGTCTGCCGCTCGGGAAGGCTCCACTTGGAGCTGGACTGCGTCTGCGTGCCGTTGAACAGCCCCTGCCCTGTCAGCCTGCCAGACCCGAGGGCGAGCAGGCCGCGCGTCTGCTGGAAGCCCTTGCCCTGCACATCGTAGCTGTGGTCAAGGATGACCTTGATGCGCGCATACCAGTCGCCGCGCAGCAAATTTAAGTTCCACGCGGCAAGAAAGCCGCCCACCGCGCCGCCGACACCGAGGAATATCCACCGCAGGGCAAAGCCCGCAGCAAAGGCCATGCACAAAAAGACGAAGAGATAGACAAGCCCGCTGCCCGCGTCCTTGGAGAGGATATAGTAGAAGACAAACATCGCGCCCGCGTGCGCCGTAGGCTGGATGACGTTCGTAAAGCGCGTGAGGTCGCGCTTTTCCGTCAGCAGCGCGAGCTGGCGCGCCAGCAGAATGATGAAGGTGATCTTCACGATCTCGGCAGGCTGAACGGTGATGGGAAAATTCGCCAGAACGCCGACGCCGAGCCTCTCGCCGATGTCGTTCACGCCGAGCCAGGCGCGGTTGCCGTTGCGCGTCAGGCCGAACGGCGTGCGCAGCAGCAGGATAAATCCGAAATCAAAGGCCAGCAGCCACTTCCACTTTTTGCTCAGCTCCCCCACATCAACGGCGGAAAGGAAAAAATAAAGCAGCACACCGATCATCAGGCCGAGTCCCTGAATGGCGACATATTTCAGCGTGCCGCGAAAGTGCGTGGCGCTTGCGATAAGCACCATCCCGTAGAGCGTCGAGGTCACGCACAAAGCGAGCAGCACCAGGTCTGACTGGCGCACCACATCGCTCAGAAAATCGCGGACCTTTCCCATGGCATCACACTCCTTTCGCACAGGGTTTTCGATGTATTTTAGCACAATTTCATGCGCCTGTAAACGCACTTTTCTCCGTCTTTCCGCAGAAAAGGAATTGTAAAGGGCAGCGCGCTGTGCTATACTGTTTGGTAATATGGGTTAAAATGGGGTCAGGAGGCGAAGCCATGCAGTTTTTGTCACACAGCGCGCAGGAGACCGAGCGCATCGGCGAGCAGCTCGCTTCCCGTCTTCGCCCCGGCGATGTACTGGCCTTTACCGGTTCTCTCGGCATGGGAAAGACCGCCTTCACGCGCGGCCTTGCGCGCGGGCTCGGCTGCCGCGGGCGCGTCACGAGCCCGACGTTCACCATCGTGAACGAATACGAGGGGGCCATTCCTCTTTTTCACTTTGATATGTACCGTCTCGGCTCGTCGGACGAGCTCTTTGACATCGGCTGGGACGATTATCTTGTCCGCGGCGGCGTATGCGCCGTGGAATGGAGCGAGCGCGTCGCCGACGCGCTGCCCGAGGGTACGATCTTCGTCGATATCGCGCGCGGCGCGGAGGGCGAGGATTCGCGCGTCATCACGGTCACGGGAGGGAGCCTCGCATGAAAATTCTCGCTTTGGAAACATCGGCAAAGAGTGTTTCCTGCGCCGTTGTCGAAGATGGCGCACCGCTCGCCTCCGCCTATCAGTGCACAGGGCTGACGCACAGCCGGACGCTTCTTCCGATGGTGGACGCGATGCTCAAAAACGCCGACCTGACGCTCGAGGATATCGGCGCCATCGCCATCACTGCGGGACCGGGGTCCTTTACCGGGCTTCGCATCGGCATCGCGGCGGTCAAGGGTCTTGCCTGGGCCGCGGACAAGCCGTGCCTTGGCGTCTCAACGCTCGAAGCCATGGCGCAGAACGCCGCGCACATTGACGGGTTGATCGTCGGCGCGATGGATGCGCGCCGCTCACAGGTCTACAATGCCGTTTTCGAGGCAAAAGACGGCGAGCTCACGCGCCTGACGCCCGACCGCGCGATCTCGCTCGAGGAGCTCTGCGCGCAGCTCGAGGGCAAGGCGCAGCGCATCACCGTCCTCGGCGACGGCGGCGTGCTGTGTTGGCGCTATTTGACAGAGCACGGTGTCAAATGCACGCTCGCGCCGAGCGCGCTGCTCTATCAGAACGCCGTGGGCGTCGGCCTTGCGGCCGAGCGCGCCTATGCGCGCGGCGAGGCCGTGAGCGCGCAGGAGCTGCTGCCCATTTATCTTCGTCCCGCGCAGGCCGAGCGTCTGAAAAGCGCAAAGGCCGCTCAAACCCGATAAGCAAATTCAACATTAAAATATATTTTTCGGAGGTCAAAGCAATGGAAGCCAAATTCAACGAGAAAGTACACATCATGAACCACCCCCTCGTCGCCCACAAGCTGACCATCATGCGCGATGAGAACACCAGCGTCAAGGATTTCCGCGAGCTCGTGTCCGAGATCGGTATGCTCATCACCTACGAGGCCACGCGCGACCTCCCGCTGACCACCAAGCACATCAAGACCCCCATCTGCGAGATGGACGCCCCCACGCTCGCGGGCAAGAAGTTCGTCGTCGTCCCCATCCTGCGCGCCGGTCTCGGCCTTGTTGACGGCGTGCTGCGCATGGTGCCCTCCGCCCGCGTGGGTCACATCGGTATGTACCGCGATGAAGAGACGCTCGAGCCCCACCCCTACTTCTGCAAGATGCCCAAGGACGTGGCCGAGCGCGACGTGATGATCGTCGACCCGATGCTCGCCACCGGCGGCTCCGCGTGCGAGGCCATCGGCGAAATGCAGAAGCGCGGCTGCAAGCATATCACCCTCATGGTGCTCGTTGCCGCTCCCGAAGGCATCAAGGCCGTTCAGGAGAAGTACCCCGACGTCAACATCTACGCCGGCGCGCTCGACGATCACCTCAACGAGCACGGCTATATCGTCCCCGGTCTCGGCGACGCGGGCGACCGTATTTTCGGCACGAAGTAACTTCAATGAAACCGACTTACGTCGCTTTCATTGAGAAAGATTCGCCTCGCTCTGTGCCTCATTGTCTGCACAAGCAGACAATTCGACACTCGCTTTGCGCAAAGGGTAATTCCTGACGCACATGTCGTCAGGAATTGCGATTTTAATTGTTTTCCGCCTGCGGGCGGAAAATGGTACGAAGAATCTTCACAATTTTGTCATTGCAATCTTGAATTTCATTCGTTATAATGGTCAGGCATTTGAATGACCCCAAGCAACACCCCACTAATTGAGAGGACTGAACAAACAAATGAGTGCATCCAGAGAAAAGAAAGCCCGTCAGGAGCAGGTGACCACCGGCTTCACCGACGCCCGCACGCAGCGCGAACGCGAGGAGCAGGCCAAGGCCCGCCGCAGCAATATCATGTATATCGCGATCGCCGTTGTCTTTGTGCTGGTCGCCATCGTCGTCATCGTGGCGAACTCCAAGGTCATCGAGCGCAACGCCAAGGCCGTTACCATCGGCAACGAGACCTACACCGCCGCTGATGTGGACTACTATTACTACACCGCCTACAACAGCTTCGTCCGCAATTACTCCTCGTATCTGAGTATGTACGGTCTGGATACGTCCAAATCGCTCAAGGATCAGGACTGCCCCATGACCGACGGCGGCACCTGGTACGACTACTTCCGCGACCAGGCCATCAGCAGCCTGACCTCCTACTCCCTGCTCGCGCAGAAGGCCGAGGAAGACGGCTTTGACGGCAGCGAGACCGTGGAGGCGGACCTGAAGCAGGTCTATAGCGACCTTGACTCCTATGCCGCCGCTGCCGGCTATACCCGCAGCCAGTACATCAAGACCGTGTGCGGCCCGCTGGTCAACAAGGCCGTCTTCGAGCGCAACGTGCGCCTGACCTCTCTGGCTCAGGCCTATTCCGCCGAGTACGCCAATTCCCTTGAGTACAGCGACGACGAGGTGCAGGCCGCTTATGACGCCGACCCCAAGAGCTATCAGAGCGCCGACATCGAATACATTCTCTTCTACTCCGCTGCTGACAGCGATGCGACCGACGAGGAAAAGGCCCAGCTCCTGGAAGAGGCCAAGCAGAAGGCTGAGACCGCTCTTTCCCGCTATGCGCAGGGCGAGGCTTTCGACGCCATCGGTGAGGATATGGAAGGTACCTACACCCACGCCGCCAACGTCACGAACGGCACCTCCGATATGCTGACCTGGGCGTTTGACGACGCCCGTCAGGAGGGCGACACCACTGTCGCCGCCAACGGTGAAAAGGGTTATTACGCTGTTCTCTTCCACTCCCGCAGCCGCAACGACTATCACTCCGTCTCCGTGCGTCACATTCTCGTCGACAGCGAGGACAAGGCCAACGAGATCCTGCAGCAGTATAACAACGGCGAGAAGACCGAGGACGCCTTTGCAGCGCTGGCTGTTGAGAATTCCACCGACTCTAACGCTTCCTCCGGCGGTCTGTATACCGGCATCTATCGCGGCCAGATGGTCAGCGAGTTCGAGGATTGGTGCTTCGACCCCGCGCGTCAGGCGGGCGACACCGGTATCGTCCAGACCAGCTACGGCTACCACGTCATGTATTTTGTGAGCACGAGCGAAAATCCCTACTGGTATGACCAGGCAGTGATCTCCCTCAAGAGCGCCGCTTACAACGAGTGGTACAGCTCCATCACCGACGGTGTGGAGGCTGAGCAGTTCGACGGCATGAAGTACGTCGGTTAAGCCTTTTTCGTGATCCAAAAAAGCTGCCGGTCATCGACCGGCAGCTTTTCCTTTCCATCCTTTTCCATGTGAGGATCTGCTATGGACAACCAGTTTTTACGCACGCAGATGCTTCTCGGCGATGCGGCCATGGAGCGGCTGAAGCACAGCCACGTGGCCGTGTTCGGCCTTGGCGGTGTCGGCAGCTACGCGGTCGAGGCGCTGGTGCGCTCGGGCGTCGGCGAGCTGACGCTCATCGACGATGACACCGTAGGCACCACAAATCTGAATCGCCAGCTTGAAGCGCTGCATTCCACCCTCGGTCAGAACAAGACCGACGCCCTCGCCGCGCGCTGCCGCGACATCAATCCCGATGTTCACCTGCACCTCATCTGCGCGCGTTATGACGCCGCCCACCGCGAGGATTTTTTCACCGCACGCTATGACTACATCATCGATGCCATCGACACTGTGTCGAGCAAGCTCGACCTGATCGAAACGGCGCAGTCGCGCGGCATCCCCATCCTCTGCGCGATGGGGACGGGCAACAAGCTGGACGCCTCACAACTGTGCATCACGGATATTTCCAAAACACGCAACTGCTCTCTTGCGCGCGTGATGCGCAAGGAGCTGCGTGAGCGCGGCATCCGGCATCTGCGCGTCCTCTACTCCCCCGAGCTCCCCGCCAAGCCGCAGGCGCTGGAAGCGCCCCCGCCGGGCCGCCGCAGCGTACCGGCAAGCCTCGTCTGGGTCCCCGGCTGCGCGGGACTGATGATGGCGGGTGACGTCATCCTGACGCTCGCCGGATACGAAAACGGGAAAGAAGGCGGCCCCCAATGATTTTGACCGGTACCCTTGTCAACTCTGCCGCCATCATTGCCGGCAGCCTTGCCGGTGTCCTGATCGGCAAATTTATCCCGGAGCGCTTCAGCGACGCCGTTGAAAAAGGTGCGGCGCTGTGCGTGCTCTACATCGGTGTGGACGGTATGCTCGCGGGCGAAAAAACGCTCGTCGCCATCCTTTCCATCGCGATCGGCGCGATTTTCGGCGAGCTCTTACAGCTCGATGAAAATATGCACCGGCTCGGTGACTGGATCGAGCATAAATTGGGCAGCAAAGAATCCAAAACGTCACTCTCCGAGGGCTTTGTCACCGCCTCCCTGCTCTTCTGCGTGGGCGCAATGGCCATTATGGGAGCGCTCGACTCCGGTCTGACCGGCGACCATTCGACGCTCTACGCCAAAGCGCTGCTCGACGGCATCATTTCCGTCGTCTACGCCTCGACCCTCGGCATCGGCGTGGCGCTCTCGGCCGTCCCCATTTTTCTCTATCAGGGCGCTATCGCACTGGGAGCGTCCTTCCTCGCTCCGTATCTCACGGAAGCGGTCATCCTTGAGATGAAGTGCGTCGGCTCCATCCTCATTCTCGGTCTGTCGCTCAATATGCTGGGGCTGACGAAGATCAAGGTGATGAACTACGTCCCCGCCGTGTTCCTGCCGATCCTACTGTGCAGATTTCTGTAAATTGAAAAAGGAAGCATTCCCTCGTTCGAGGGAATGCTTCCTTTTTATTGCTCCAGAATGAGCGGCAGGGCGCGGACGCAGTAATTCTTCATGTCGACATGGCTATCATCTGAAAAACCGACGCCTTCGTCCTTCAGCAGCTCGACCTGACGGTTCGCGCCCCCAAAAGCAAAAGCACTTGACACTTCCCCATCTCGCTTGACGACGCGGTGGCACGGGATGATGCCCGGTGCAGGATTCACGTGCAGCGCATAGCCCACGACGCGGGCAAGGCGCTTGTTCCCGATCGCCGCGGCAATCTGTCCGTAGGTCGCAACGCTCCCGCGCGGGATGAGCTTCACCGCCGCGTATACCTTGTCAAAGGTCGTCATTCGCCTTCTCCTTCTTTTTGAGCCGCCGCGCGAGCCAAAACCCGCCCGCGATCAGGGCAAGATAGAATAGATAGTAGGGCCAGTCATGCCGCAGCCAAGTCCCCGCGCTCTCCCAAACGATCGGCCAATCGCCCCCGTCCGCATACACTCTCGACCCTGACCACAGCTCCGCCAGATAGACAAGCATGGCGGTCAATCGGGAGAGCGCCAAAACCGCGCCGGCTGCGGCGATGAGCAGGGCGACCACTCTGCCCCGCTGCTTCCAAGCGGTCGTTGAAAGGATCGCGGCAGCGATCGCTGCCACGGCAAGGATCATGTGCACCACAGCGTCTCTTGTAAAGCTGATGCGCAGACTGCTCCACAGCGCTGCGATGCCCGCGAGCAGCAGCACCGACAGCAGCGCATTGCTGAAAACCTCATTCTTGCCGCGCGAGGCGCGCTCCTTCGCCGTCACGGTCGCCTTCGGCGCGTCCTCTTCGTTTTCCCAGATGAGGTAATCCGTCGTCACGCCGAAGTAGGTGCAGATGGCGCGCAGCTTATCGAGGTCGGGCGTCGAGTCGCCGCACTCCCATTTGCTGATGGCCTGCCGCGAAACGTCAAGTTCCGCCGCGAGCTGTTCCTGTGATAAACCGCGCGACCGGCGCAGCAGCTGCAGCTTTTCTCCCAATGTCATATGTGTATCCTCCGTTTGCTTTGATGCGCCCAGTATAGCGGACAACGGCGAAAAGCGCCACCAAGCAAGGCTTACATCTCCGCAACCAAACGTGGCGATCGGGTCTTCAGTCCGCCTTTTCCGCTGTTTTGTCGAAAAACGGGATCTCGACCTCCATCACGACAAGGCTCACGAGCATCAGCGCCGCGCCGATATAGCCCTTGAGACCGAGGCGCTCGCCGAGCAGAAAAAACGCAAACACAGCGGAGAACACCGGCTCGAGCGTGAAGATAAGCCCCGCGCGCGCCGCGGTGGTATCCTTCTGATACACGCTTTGCAGCACAAGGCACACGCCCGAGCAGAAGATACCGAGAAACAGCGCCGAGGCCCACACCTTCGGCGACTGCGGCAGCGCAGGCGTTTCCACCAAAAGCGACAGCACGAGCATCACGACGCCCACGACCGCGAGGTCGCAGACGCCGAGCGCCAGCGGGTCGACCTCCGGGTCGGCCACGGCCTTCTCCGTCAGCATGAGGTCAACGGCGTAAAACGTCGGCACCAGCAGGCAGATGATATCGCCCAGCGCGGGCTTGAGCGTCTCGTTCAGCGTGAGCATCGCAATGCCGATGAGACACAGAATGATCGCGAAGCTGAACTTTTTGCCCGGCCTTTTGCGGTACAGAAGGAACTCGAAAAGCGGCGTAAACAGGACCGTCATCGCGCCGATAAACCCGGCGTTGGAGACGGACGTATACATCACGCCGTAGGTCGCGCCGGCGTACACCACCACAAGCGACAGGCCCACAAGGACACTGTATTGGAGCGTTTTCTTGTTCACGCCGCGCAGCCGCTTGAAGTAAATGGTGCCCAGCACCAGAAAGCCCGTGATAAAGCGGAATGCGTTCAGCGTGAGCGGCTGCAATTCGTTCAGGCAGATCGCCGTCAGGCAGTTGGATACCCCCCAAAGGCCTGTGGCGAGCAGCAGCATCATGTCTGCCCTCCGTTGACGATTCATCGTTCTCTTCCCCTCTCATCTGAAAAAGCGGGCGCTATGAAGCGCCCGTTTACTTATGACCGATTTTATCATATATCGCCTCGCTTGACAAGGGGGGATGCCCGGCCTTCCCGGTCTGGGAAGGAATATTCTCCCGCAGCACTCCCCGGTAATGCTCTTTTGCCCGAAACGCCGTGTTCCCCCTTGCCGCGCGTCGATTTTTCGAAAAATGCAGTGTCGGCGCAACGCGCCGCTTGACATCCGTGCACCCATCGGGCTATAATGCAGTCCGTCTGCTGCGCGCAGGTCCTTCCCTGCACCGCGCGGATGCCAAAAGAGAAACGGAGGATGGAACATGATCACGACGATCCTGTGGGATGTGGACCGCACACTGCTGGATTTTGACGCAGCGGAGAGCGCCGCCGTCCGCAGCCTGTTTGAAGAATTCGGTCTCGGCCCATGCACGGATGAGACGGTCCGCCGCTATTCGGCCATCAATGCGCGCTACTGGCAGCGTATGGAGCGCGGCGAGATCGACAAAAACGAGGTTCTGGTCGGCCGCTTCCGCGAATTCTTCACCGCCGAGGGGCTGGACGCCTCGATCGCCTCGGCCTTCAACGACCAATACCAGCTCCGTCTCGGCGATACCATCGTCTTTCGTGATGACAGCTACCGCATCGTCAGCTCCCTCTGCGGCAGGGTGCGGCAGTTCGCCGTATCGAACGGCACCGTCACGGCCCAGACGAAAAAGCTGCGTCTGTCCGGTCTCGGCGCGCTGATGGACGGCGTGTTTCTCTCCGAGCAGCTCGGCGCGGAAAAGCCGAGCGCAGCGTTTTTCGATCAGGTCTTCGACGCCATCTCTCCTGTTGACAAATCGCAGGTCATGATCGTCGGCGACTCGCTCACGAGCGATATGCGCGGCGGCAGCGATGCCGGCATCGTCACCTGCTGGTATAATCCGGATGGGCTCAAAGCCCCCGAGGGCATCCGCATCGACCACGATATCCGCGACCTGCACGAGATCTACGAC
>URQY01000041.1 GCA_900550165.1 uncultured Eubacteriales bacterium | reverse complement strand
TTCTCTGGGGGATACAAAGGGGGTATTCTCTTCGAGAAGAGAATACCCCCTTTGATTGTGCAGCGCCGTGGCGCTGCCATCCCCCTGCGGGAAGCTCCTTAGCCCGGAGGCCAGGTCATGTCGCGGCCGGAGAGCACATGGAAGTGCAGGTGCGGCACGCTCTGCCCCGCCTGCTCGCCGATGTTGGACACGACACGGTAGCTCTCAATGCCCTTCTCCTTGGTGAGCCCCGCGATGACCTCGAAGATGTGCGCGACGACGGCGCTGTTTTCAGCGTTCACGCCCGCGACAGATGCGATGTGCGCCTTCGGAATCACGAGGAAGTGCACCGGCGCCTGCGGCGCGATGTCGTTGAAGGCATAGCAGAGCTCGTCCTCGTAGACCTTGTTCGACGGGATATCGCCCGCGATGATCTTGCAGAACAGACAATCAGACATGGTTTATCGCTCCTTTCTGTAAAGTAATTTCATCTTACACAAATTGATTTTTCTCGGCATCGTAGGTGTATCCGATGCCCGCAAGCGATGTTTCGATGCTCTCGCGCGCAACGTCCAGATCGTCACACAGCGCATCAAGAGAATCGTAAAAATCGCGCAGCTTCATATTCACGGCGCTCAGCAGCATCGCCGGATCCTTCGGTAGCACCGCCATCAGCCGAGCTTGCTCAGGATGAGATCATCCACCGCCGCGAGCGCGTCGTCGACCTTGCTCACCTCGGTGCCGCCGCCCATGGCGCTGTCGGGCTTGCCGCCGCCCTTGCCGCCGCAGATGGGCGCGATGGCCTTGATGATGTCGCCGGCCTTGACGCCGCTTGCGACCGCGTCCTTGCCGCAGACTGCCAGCAGCGTGACCTTGCCTTCGTTGACGGAGGCGAGCACGCCGACGATCTTCGGCTCCTTGTCGCGCAGGAAGTCGCCGAGCTTGCGCAGGGCATTCGCGTCCATGCCGTCGCGCTGGGCGGTGACGAGCTTGAGGCCCTTCACCTCCTTGGCGGAGGTCAGGAACGTGCGCGCTTCGCCGAGGGATGCCTGCTCCTTGAACTTTTCAAGCTGGCTTCTGATCTCCTTCATCTCGCTGAGCATACCGCCGATGCGGCTCTCGAGCTCGTTCGACGTGGTCTTTAAGAGCTGCGCCGCGCGGATGAGCTTCTCCTGGCCGCTTCTAAGCTCTTCGAGCGTCTGGCGGCCGGTGATGGCCTCGATGCGGCGCACGCCGGAGGCAACGCTGCCCTCGCTCTTGATGCGGAAGAGGCCGACCTTGGCGGTATTGTCAAGGTGCGTACCGCCGCAGAACTCCATGGACACATCGCCCATCTCGACCACGCGGACGACGTCGCCGTACTTTTCGCCAAACATGGCGACAGCGCCCTTCTTCTTCGCTTCCTCGATGGGCAGCACCTCGGTCACAACGGGGATGCCGCGCAGGATCGCGTCGTTGACGAACGTGTCGACCGCGAGCAGCTGCTCAGGTGTGATGGACTCAAAGTGTGTGAAGTCGAAGCGCAGACGGTCGGGCTCAACCAGAGAACCGGCCTGATGCACGTGGTCGCCGAGCACCGCCTTGAGCGCGGCGTCGAGAAGATGGGTGGCCGTGTGGCCGCGGCGGATGGCCATGCGGCGCTCAGAATCAATGGATGCCGTCACGGTGTCGCCGAGCTGGAAGCTGCCGTGGATGACCTTACCGGTGTGCATGAACTTGCCGCCCTTGTTCTTCTGGACGTCCGAGACCTCGAACACGGCCTCGCCGCAGCGGATCACGCCCGTGTCGCCGATCTGGCCGCCCATTTCGGCGTAGAACGGCGTCTTGTCGAGGACAACGATGCCCTCCACGCCGCTCATCATGGCCTCGGCCTGCTCGCCCTCGACCACCAGTGCGACGATTTTCGCGTCAGCAATGGAGTCATGCTCGTAGCCGACAAATTCGGTGGACGGCACATCCTTGCCGAACTCAACGCCCGCCCAGCCGAGGTCTCCGAGCGCCTTGCGCGCCTCGCGGGCGCGGGTCTTCTGCTCCTGCATCTCGTGGTCAAAGGCCTTGCGGTCGAGCGTCATGCCCTCGTCCTCGACCATCTCGACCGTCAGGTCGATGGGGAAACCGTAGGTGTCGTAGAGCTTGAACGCGTCCGCGCCGGAGAAGACGGTCTCGCCCTTTTCCTTGTGGGCGGAGAGAAGCTCGGTGAAGATCTTCATGCCGCCGTCGATGGTCTTGGCGAAGTTCTCCTCCTCCGTGCGGATAACCTTGGTGATATAGGCCTGACGCTCGCGCAGCTCGGGATAGTGGCCCTCGTTCTCATGGATGACCGTATCCACGACCTCGTAGAGGAACGGGCGGTCGACGCCGAGAAGCTTGCCGTGGCGGGCCGCTCTTCTCAGCAGGCGGCGCAGCACATAGCCGCGGCCCTCGTTGCTGGGCAGCACGCCGTCGCAGATCATAAAGGAAGCCGAGCGGATGTGGTCGGTGATGACGCGCAGGGACACGTCCTTCTCGCGGCTCTGGCCGTAGCTCGCACCGGTGATCTCGGTGACCTTGTTCGTGATGTTCATCACGGTGTCGACATCAAAGAGCGAATCGACGTCCTGGCACACGACGGCCAGACGCTCAAGGCCCATGCCGGTGTCGATGTTCTTCTGCTTGAGCTCGGTGTAGTGGTCGTGGCCGTCGTTATCGAACTGGGAGAAGACGATGTTCCAGACCTCCATATAGCGGTCGCAGTCGCAGCCGACGGTGCAGCCGGGCTTGCCGCAGCCGTACTTTTCGCCGCGGTCGTAGTAGATCTCGGAGCAGGGACCGCACGGACCCGAGCCGTGCTCCCAGAAGTTGTCCTCCTTGCCGAACTTGAAGATGCGCTCCTTGGGAATGCCGATCTCCTCGTTCCAGATGCGGAAGGCCTCCTCATCGGCGGGCGTCGTTTCGTTGCCGGCAAAGACGGAGGGATACAGGCGGTTCGGGTCAAGGCCCACCCACTCGGGGCTCGTCAGGAATTCCCACGCCCAGTGGATGGCGTCCTTTTTGAAGTAATCGCCGAACGAGAAGTTGCCGAGCATTTCAAAGTACGTGCCGTGGCGCGCGGTGTGGCCGATGTTTTCAATGTCGCCGGTGCGGATGCACTTCTGGCAGGTGGTCACGCGGTGGCGCGGCGGCTCCTGCTCGCCGGTGAAGAACGGCTTCATCGGCGCCATGCCGGAGTTGATGAGCAGCAGCGACGCGTCGTTCTGCGGGATCAGGGAAAAGCTGGGCAGGCGCAGGTGGCCTTTCGTCTCAAAAAAGTGCAGGAACATTTCCCGCAGCTCATTGAGACCGTAATACTTGGGCTGAGACATGGTTGGTTTCTCCTTTTATTGTAAAATTTACTGTTGTTCGTTTTGGGCTTTCAGGTATGCGCTCAGTTCCGCGAGCTCGCGCTCGAGATTTTGATAGAACTGCGCGACGTGCCAGCCGTCGCAGAGCGCATGGTTGATAAAAAGCGACATCGGCAGCATCGTGCGGCCGTTTTCCTCGCGGTATTTTCCCCAGGCAAAGCGCGGATTGCTGTCGTCCGCGCCGCCGGCCGGCTCCTTGATCTGCGTGTAGTAGAGCCACGGCACACAGGAGACGAAAAAATTCGCCAGCACGTCGCCGTCCTCGGTCAGCGTGCCGCGCGCAAGCGTCTCCTTCTGCCGCCGCTTGCCCTCGGCGACGAATTTCTCATACGATGAGAGGTCGTCTTCGAGCAGGCAGTAGACGTAAACGCCCGTGCCGTCGGGCTTCATCACGGTGTACGACGGGTCGCAGTGGTCGTATTCGACGACCTGCCCATCGGGAAGCAGCCTTCTCCGCAGCTCGGGCACGGCGTTCGCCGCGCACATCACCGCGTAGAGGAAGCTTAGGAAAAACGGGCGTCCATGGAGCGACGCGAGCAGCTCTGTAATATCCACCGGCACGGTGATGCCCGCCCAGGGGTCGGTCATCGAGCGGAAATATTCAAATTGTCCGCCGCGCGGGTCCTTTGTCATATCGACGATCTTTCTTGCCACGTGCTCACTTCCCTCTCACGTCCAATCCGATCAGGTGCATCTCCGTATCAAAGGCGATGCGGAAGATGACGGACTTTTTGTCGTATTTCGCGCGGATGACGGCGATGCCGTGCGGCTCGTCGGCGTCCGTCACGCCCGTTACCATCGAATCCTTGACCTTTTTGAAGCTGCCGCGCCCCTCGGCCGCGGTCTTCATCATCGTCCGGATCGCGTCGGCGCTCGTCTGTTCGCGCACATCCTCGCGCAGCGCGTCGTAGACCGCCTCATATTCGCCCTTCGTCAACTGCGACATCACGGAAAGCCCCGCGCGCGAGACCTCGTCCTCGTCCATGCCGTCGGGCAGCTTGTTGCCGCGGCAGCCGCTCAGGAGCAGCAACAGCACCGCAGCCGACACAAAAAGCCACACTCTTCTGCGCATATTTTTTCCCTTTCCAAAAAAATAAAGTCCCCGTCCCTACACATAGGGGCGAAGACTTCATACTTCACGGTACCACCCTAATTATCCTTTCCCCGTGGGAAAGGCATCTTAGCCGTCCGGTAACGGGGACGAGACGTTCCGCTCCTCGCGGACTGCTCCAAAGCGGCTGCTGCGCACCGGTCACCGAGGGCTTTCACCGTTTCCCTCTCGCTTTCAGGCCCGTTTGCGGAGCTGACTTCATCATCGCGTTTAACTCTGGTTATTATATCTCAAATTCAGTTTTTGTCAAGCACGGCCTTGCCTTTGGTCAGAAAATGGCATATACTGCTTTCGTTTGGATAAAAAAGGGGGATCTCATCATGACTCGTTCCCGCTCCGGCTATGTCTATATCGTTCTCTGTGCCGTGATCTTCAGCACGATGGAGGTCATGCTCAAAACCGTGCACGGCGTGTTCGCACCCATGCAGATCACCTGCCTGCGCTTTCTCGTCGGCGGCCTGCTGCTCATTCCGTTCGCCGTTCGCTCGATAAAGAAGAAAAATGCCTCGCTGACACGAAGCGATATCGGCTTTTTCGCGCTCTCTGGCTTTCTGTGCGTCGTCATCGCGATGTCGCTCTATCAGATGTCCGTCACGTATACGCGCGCGTCGGTCGTTGCGGTCATCTTCTCCTGCAACCCGATCTTCGTCACGGTGTTCGCCCACCTCTTTCTGCGCGAGGAGATCCACCGCAACCACATCATTGCGCTCATTTTAGAGCTGCTGGCTGCGCTCATCATCATTGACCCCTTCCACGCGACGCTCGATCCCACGGGCGCGGTGCTCGCCATTCTTTCGGCCGTGATGTTTTCGCTCTACAGCGTGTTCGGCAAAAAGCGCACGCCGCGCTTCGGCGGCATCGCCGTCACGTGCCTGAGCTTTCTTTTCGGCGCGTCGGAGTTGGTGCTGCTCCTGCTCTTTGGCCGCACGGCCGCGGGTGCGTCGCTGTACGGCTCCGTCGGGCTGGATATCTTCGTCGATGTTCCTCTCTTTGAGAACATTCCCCTCTCCGCTCTCCCGGCGCTGCTGTATATCTGCTGCATCAACTCGGCGGCGGGCTTCGTCTGCCACATGATGGCGATGGAAAAGACGTCCGCGCAGGAGGCGTCGCTCATTTTCTTCTTAAAGCCCATTTTGGCGCCGATCTTCGCGCTCATCTTCCTCCAGGAGGAGATCCCGCTCAACATGGTCGTCGGCATCGTGTGCTTCCTTGCAGGCTCGCTGTGCGCGATCCTGCCGGGCATCCTCGCCCAGCGCAGGGCATTAAAAAAAGCAGAGAGGTAAACAAGTCAACAGCAGATTTTCAAGGGTGCGGCATCTCTTTCGGAGAGGCCGCGCCCTTCATTTTTGCGTGAGAAAAAAACGTCGCACCCGTTCAAAAAAATCGTCAAACGCGGAACTTTTCCAACGTCCCGTGCGTCTAATGAGGCAGAAACAACTCAGAAAGGACGTGCTTTTTATGAAACGCCCCCTCGCGATGCTTCTCTGCCTTGTGCTGACGCTCTCCCTCTATGCCGCCTGTTCGATGAACAACAAAACACCGGCGGACGATGCTCCGTCCGTCACCTTCACGCGCGACAATATGCCGCGTCTGGACGGTTCGACCTCCACCGTGCCGCTGGCGCTTGCCGTGTGCGCGGAGGTCCTCGGCGAGAGCCGCGAGGACGTGCAGGACCTTGTCCACTTCAACAAGACCACGACGGCCTATTTCAATCTGCTTGAAGGCAATGCGGATATGCTGATCGTTGGCGAGGCGAATGACGACGTCATGGCGCGGAAGAAAGAGCTGGACTTCGCGTGGGAGAAGCAGCCCTTCGCGACCGACGCATTCGTCTTCGTCGTGAATGAGGATAACCCCGTTGACTCCATCACCGTCGAGCAGGCGCGGGACATTTACTCGGGCAAGATCACGAACTGGAGCGAGCTCGGCGGCGAGGACCGCCCCATCACGGCGCTGCAGCGCAACGAGGGCGCGGGCAGCCAGACGCTGATGGAAAAGCTCGTGATGCAGGGCACGCCCATGATGGACGCGCCGACGGAATACATCGTGACCACGATGGGCCAACTGATGGAGGCCGTCAAGAGCTTTGACGGCTCGCCCGGCGCCATCGGCTACAGCGTCTATTACTACGCCGAGGAGATGAAGATGGCACAGGGGCTCAAGCTGCTGAGGCTCGAGGGTGTGGAGCCGAATCCCGACACCATCCGTTCGGAGACCTATCCGCTTGTGAATCCGAAATATATCGTCATCCCGGCGGGCGAGCCGAAAAATGCGCCGAATCGCGTGCTCTTCGACTGGCTGCTGAGCGAGGAGGGGCAGACACTCATCGCCAAGGAGGGCTATGTCTCCGTCCTTGACGTAGGCACCTTCCCCAAGACCGTGCCGCAGACCGGCACGCGCCTGAGCGAGGGCTACATGGGCGAACTGAAGGCGGCGGACGGTTACGGCCTGCTGGTCCCCTATGCGGGGCGGCGGCTGATGGATGACTGGCCCGCGGCGACAGGCTGTCTTTACGGCCTCATGACCCTCGACGGCGTGGCTGTGACGGATGCGGTGTATTCCACGGTCTATTACCCGAGCTGCTGGGAAAACGGCGCGCGGCAGCCCCTGCCGCTTCTGGTTTTGATGCAGGGGCAGGAGTCGAACAGCGCGGAGGGCTATGAAGAGAATTATTCCGTCGCGGCATCGGACGGCAGTTGGGTCATGGACGAGACCTTCCGCGCGGTGAGCGTGAGCCGGCATGGGCTGCTGCTGTTCGGCAAAGATTCACTGACCGTGACGGATGCCTCCGGCAAGCTCACGCAGAGGCTTTCCTACCGGGAGATGGGCCTTTCGGACGGCGAGGTCTGGCATATGATCTCCTGCCTGCGTTGGGGCGAAGGCGTCGGCGGTATCCGCCGCGGCGACCGCATTGCCATCGACTGGACCGACGAGGACACCGCGCAGAACATTCGCTATTACGACCTCTCTTCCAGGAAGATCGGCGAGATGGCGTGGGAGGAGTTCGATCTGCAGGACGGCGGCTCGTACATTGATTCCGGCAATACGGCCTACGCTGTCGAAAATGCGGAGCGCCTTGCGGACGAGGCTCTCGGCAGCGATGCGCCGGGGCTGCTCTGTACGCAGGACTACGGTGAAAACGGACTCACCGTCCGCTATTACCGCGACGACGGCACGCCCATCGAAAGCCTGACGATGCACGGTGAAAAATGGTACCAGCAGGTCTCCCTGCGCGGCGGCCTCATCGAGGTGCTGGACATCAATACAGCGGCATACTACGACCTTGAAACGATGGATCTCGTGTTCGAAACCTATCTGGGCTACGAGGCGGACTGAGTCAAAGCGCCATCCCCCGCATTCGGGGCCAGTCTTATCCAAACGGTAGATTTTTTCGCACGTTTATGGTATGGTTGATTGAGAAAAATGTAAGCCAAAACTGTTTGTGAAAGGAAATATGGAATGAAAAAATATCGTGGGTGGCTCATTTTACTTATTTTCGTCATTATTTGCGCCGGCGGCGTGTGGCTTACGCTGCAGGTCACAGCGGAGTATCCCGCTCTTGGAGAGGCGGTCTCTTATCCCGTCAATCAGGTTGACGGCTTTGAATTGAGCATCGAAAAGCCCACATGGTCTCCTTTTAAGGGATATACCATTCGCTGGGCTATTACCGCGAATTCCAAAGAAATCTATTCCCTCGTTGAGGATGGCGGTTCCGGCTTTGAGCATCTCGAGCGCTGCATTGACGGGCAATGGTATCGTTTGGCATATTCGCAGGACACATTTTCATTCAATGATTTAGAATTCTCATTGGGTGGAGACAGTACGAAATTGCAGGGAAGCATTGTTCAAAAATATGATCATTATGGAACTCGCTTGGAGGCAGGAACCTATCGTGTCGTATTGGAAATGAAAGCGACAGACAGAACAGTGCATTATTTGGCGGCTGAATTTGAGGTCGACCAATAAATAGGCCGACAAATTCGATCTATCATAGCAAAAGCTCCCTTTCGTTTCGAAAGGGAGCTTCTGTTTTCTCCTAATGGGGCATCGTCTGTCCCGCGGCGCTTCATGCCCCGTCAGCAGAGGGACGCTTATTTTCAATCCTTTGCGCTCAGCGAAACGGCGTGGCGCACAAAGCTCATCGGCGGCACGGGCTGCGGCAGCTTCATTTTGAACACCGTCTGCGGCGTGCGCGGCTCATGGAGCTCGAAGCCCTCAAGGTCGTGCATCACGGGAGCGGTCATCGTGAACGGGCGGCTGTCGGGTCCGACGAGCTCGATCTCGTCGCCCGCGGCAAACTTGTTGCGAAGCGACAGCGTCGCGTTGCCGTCCGCATCGCAGTCCGTCACGACGGCGCAGACCTGCCAGTCGCGGATGTAGCGCGAATTGTCGTAATACTGCCCGGGCTGGCCGTAGTAAAAGCCCGTCGAATAATGGCGGTGGCTCACATGCTCTACCTCATCGCGCCATACGGGGTCGACTTCCCTGCCCGCGGCGACGTCGTCGAGCACATGGCGGTACGCACCTGTGACGATGGCGGCGTAGTAGGCCGACTTCGCGCGCCCCTCGATCTTGATGCAGTCGATGCCCGCGTCCATGATATCGCCTAAATGGTCGATCATGCACATATCGCGCGAGTTCATGATGTAAGTCCCCTTCTCATCCTCGAAGACGGGGAAATATTCGCCCGGACGTTTCTCCTCCATCAGCGCATACTGGTAGCGGCAGGGCTGGGCGCACTGGCCGCGGTTCGAGTCGCGACCGGTCATATAGTTTGAGAGAAGGCAGCGGCCCGAATAGCTCACGCACATCGCGCCGTGACAGAAGGTCTCTATCTCCAATTCCTCGGGAATTTTCGCGCGCATTTCGCGAATTTCCTGTAAAGATACTTCCCTTGCCAGCACCACTCGTTTCGCGCCCAAATCGTACCACGCGCGGGCGCACTCGTAGTTTGCGATCGACTGCTGGGTCGAGATATGGCGCTCGCACTTGGGCGCATACTTCCCCGCGAGCGTAAACGCGCCGAGGTCTGCCAGAATGAGCGCATCGACGCCCGCGTCGTTCAGCCGCTCCAGATGCTCGGGAAGCCTCGCGACCTCGTCGTTGCGCGGCATGGTGTTCACCGTCACGTGGACGCGCACACCGTGCTCGTGCGCGAACTGCACGGCCCTGGGAAGCTCTTCCGGCGTGAAGTTGCCCGCAAACGAGCGCATTCCGAAGCTCGTACCGGCCAAATACACCGCGTCCGCGCCGTAGAGCACGGCTATCTGCAATTTTTCCATATCGCCCGCCGGGGCGAGGATCTCGGGTTTTCTTCTCATACTTGTCCTCTTTCAAAGCGGCAGCGTGGCATGAAGCCACGCTGCCGCGTCGTTTTTGTATCAGCCTGCGTACTGGCTGGAGCTGACAAAGCTCGAATGCTCTGCGTAGGTCTTAAAGAAGTGGTGCACCTTGTCCTTGCCGAGCGCATAGAAGTAATAGTTCGTCTGCGCCGGCTCAAGCGCCGCCTGGATGGAGGCAAGGCCGGGGTTCGCGATGGGCGTGGGCGGCAGACCCTCGTACATTGAGAGGTTGTAGGGCGTGTTGTAGCTCAGGTCGCTGCTCGTGAGCGTGCCGGTGTAATTGTCGCCAAGGCCGTAGATGAGCGAGGCGTCGATCTGTAACTTATGGTACGTCTCGCCGACGTTGTTGAGACGGTTATAGATAACGGACGCGATGTTCTCGCGGTCTGTGCCGTCGGTCTCCTTTTCGATGAGCGAGGCGATCGTCAGGATATCATTGAGCGAATAGCCGGAGGCTTCGACCTTCTGCATGAGCTCATCGCTCATCTTCGCGTTGAAGTTGTCGAGCAGTCTCGACAATGCGTGCGTCGGGTCCTCGTCCACGAAGAATTCGTAGGTATCCGGGAAGAGATAACCCTCCAGACGCGTCAGGTCTCCCTTCTTGTTGTTGTCGATAAAGGCATAGTTGAAGTCCGAGTTCATCGCCGCGTCGGTGAGCTTTTCCGCCGTGTTGACACCGTACTTGTCCATCAGCGCGATGATCTGGCGGACGGTATAGCCCTCTGGGATCGAAATTTTAACGGTGTTTGCCGTGAGCGAGGCGTTCTTGTTGCTCATGCGGTTGATGAGCGCATCGTAGTCCATATCGCTGTCGACCTTGTAGGTGCCGATACCGATGCGGCTCTCGGCATGGCGCACCTTGCCGAAGAGCTTGAAAAACCACTTGTACTGGATCAGCCCGTCATCCTTGAGCTTTGTCGCGATCGTATTCAGATCGTCATCGCGTGTGATCTCGATGGTCGTCTCGACCGGCGCTTTGTTGAACGAACACATATCGTTCGCCAGCAGCCAGCCCACACCGGCCAGGATCGCCGACACGATCAGCACAAACGCCAGCCACAGCGTAAAACGGCGGCGCTTCCCTTTCTTTTTCAGTTTCTGCCGCTCGGCGCTGCTGCGCGCGGAGCGGTGCTGCGTGCGCTGCTCCGCTTCGCGGACGCTCTCGGCGTCCCAGCGGGCGGTTTGATCGTAGTTGTCCTCGTAGCTCATAGCTCCTCCTTGCTGATTTGAGATTCCCTCGCCTTTTTCTTTCGGTCAGGCTCACCTCTGCGCGCCTGCGCATAGGATAGAGCATGACAAGTGAGGTGAAATGAAAATGTGCAATAACAATAATAGCTGCGTGTGGCTGATCCTCATCATCATTCTGGTGCTGTTCGGCTGCGGCGGGTGCGGCAGCGGCTGTAACTGTGGCTGCGGCAACAACTGCGGCTGCGGCAGCGGAAACGATTGCTGCTGCTAAAGCACTCTCCTCCTGTGAAGATGGGGCGCGTGAGCGTCCCCTTTTCACTTGTCTTTGACGCGGTCAAGCCTTCAAAAGTTCCGTCACGCGGCGATAGATCTCCTCATGGATATCCTCGATCGGGCGCATTGCGCCGTCCTTCGAGCAGTCGACGCGCTGCCAGCCGCAGCGCTCGGCGACCTTTTTTGCGTTTTCGCGGCAGGCGCGCAGATACGCCTCATCCTGCTCGTGGATGTCGGCCTTCGTGTTGGTCGCCTGCTCGCGTGCGCGCATCATCTTCTCGGTGAGCTCGGTCGGTACATCGAGATAAAAGACGAGCGACGGCTCGGGAAGCCCAAGAAGGCCGTATTCAAAGCCGAAGAGCCAGTCGAGATACTTCTCCCGCTCCCCGTCCGGCAGCTTGCCGGCCTGGTGCACGGCGTTCGAG
>URQY01000040.1 GCA_900550165.1 uncultured Eubacteriales bacterium | reverse complement strand
GTGTAATCACCTTCTGCCGATAGTGCCAACAAACGCGGCGAGCGAAGCAATGCCGCGCCTTGGCAGGCACCTGCAAGTCAGATGAAATCCAAAGTAGACGGAAATTGCGGAAGGCTGCCGACACGCAGGAAGAGCGGCAGCGGGGATAGGAGAAAGTCAAATCGTATAGATACAAAAAACAGCAGGCACCCGATTCCGCAGGCTGCGCAGCTCTTCAAGCGCCCGACTGCCAGCAGCGCCGTCGGCGCTGCCCCTCCTCCCCCGCGCGGCGTGCGGGAAAAACGCGGAGAATTTTTCAAAAATCTATTGACTTTTTCAAAGTCAGAAGTTATACTTGAACAGCCGCTTTGAATGGGCACAAAGTTTCGGAAGGTTTCGAGACTTTTCGAACGCCCCCGACAGCGAGTCCGTAATTAAGGAAAGAGGTGCAAGCAATGCAAGCGATCATCGTTACCGGCGGTAAGCAGTATGTCGTGAACGAGGGCGACACCCTGTTCATCGAGAAGCTCCCCGTCGAGGCGGGCGACGCCGTTACCTTCGATCAGGTTCTGGCGATCGTCGACGGCGAAAACACCAAGTTCGGCACTCCCGTGGTGGAGGGCGCGAAGGTGGAGGCCACTGTCGTTAAGAACGGCAAGGGCAAGAAGGTCCGTGTCTACAAGTACAAGGCCAAGAAGGGCTATCACAAGCGTCAGGGTCATCGTCAGCCTTATACCAAGGTTGAGATCGGCAAGATCTCCGTCTAAGGCATGACCACTGTTACATTCCTCACTGAGGGGAAGCGCATCATCGGTTTTGATGCCAAGGGCCACAGCGGTTACAGCGAAGAGGGCAGCGATATCGTCTGCGCGGCAGTCACAAGTGCGGTCCGCCTTGTGGAAAGCACCGTGAACGATGTTTTAGGCCTCGCCGCTTCCGTCAAGGTCCATGAACGCTCCGGCGCTGTGGAATTCCGGCTCCCCGGCGGTCTGTCCGCCACGAACGAGAGCACCTGTCAGGCTCTTTTAACGGGTTTGATGCTGCTCTTTTCCGAGCTGCACAGCGAATATCCGGACAATATCGAAGTCATGGAGGCGTAAGCCCCCTGTTCCGATCATCTTACAGAAAGGATGGCAAATCACCATGCTGAACATCGGTCTTCAGTTTTTCGCCCACAAGAAGGGCGGCGGCTCCACGAAGAACGGCCGCGACTCTAACGCCAAGCGCCTTGGCCCCAAGCGCGCTGACGGTCAGTTCGTTCTCGCCGGCAACATTCTTGTGCGCCAGCGCGGCACCCACATCCATCCGGGCGTCAACGTCGGTATCGGCTCTGACGATACTCTCTACGCCAAGGAGAGCGGCGTGCTCCGTTTCGAGCGTCTCGGCAAGGATCGTAAGCAGGCTTCTGTTTACCCCGCTGAGTAATTGCACAATGAAGAGCCTCGAGCGAATGCTCGGGGCTCTTTTCTTTATCTTTTCCGCAGGAGGTCACTTTTCATGCTCAAGGCAGTTTTGATGGATATCGACGACACGCTGCTCGACTTCGGCAAATGCGCCGAGCAGGCCATGCGCATCGGCTTTGCTGAATGGGGTCTCCCCTATGACGATTCCACTTACGCGACGTTCACGCGCATCAATGACGGCCTCTGGCTCATGATCGAGCGCGGCGAGCTCACAACGCAGCAGCTTTTTCAGTTCCGCTGGAACCGCATCTTCGATGCTCTCGGCATCCAGGCTGACGGCGCCGCGTTTGAAAAGCGGTTTTTGGACCTTCTCTACGAGACGGCCATCCCAGTCGACGGCGCGGACGAGATCTGCCGCTACCTCAAGAAAAAATATATCCTCTGCGCGGCGAGCAACGCCTTTCACGACCAACAGCTCAACCGGCTTGAAATGGCGGGGCTTCTCCCCTATTTTGACCATGTGTTCGTTTCAGAGTCACTCGGCTACCGCAAGCCCGAAAAGGCGTTTTTCGATGCATGCCGCGCTTTTCTTCCCGATGTTGCCGCAGACGAGTGCATGATGATCGGCGACTCGCTGACCGCCGACATCACCGGCGGCAAAAACGCGGGCATGAAAACGATCTGGTACAACCACACGCACCGCCCCGTTCCGGAGCGCTGCGAGGCCGACCAGATCGTCGATTCGCTGCTCAAATTAAAGAACCTGCTGTAATTTAAGCGATCGCTTCCGCGCCGACGGTGTATTCCCAGCCGTTATCGCCGCGGGAGGCCGTACACTTCGTAAAGTAATACGCGCCGAGCGGCGAACGCCACTTTTCAGCGCTGAAGCAGACCACCGGCAGCGAAAAGCTCTCCCCCTCCGTGCTTTCATCGGGCGTGATGGTGAAGAGCAGACCGTTCGTGAACGAATAGGCCGTACTGCCGCCCTCCAGCTTTTCGCCCATGAGGTACCCCTCCTCGCGCAGCTCGTCGAACGTCATCGTCAGGCCCTGCACGCCGTGCTTCTGTGCGAACACATAGGCGATTGCCGCCTTCTCGCCCGCGGTCAGTCCACCGGGTGCCTTGCTCAGATCGACGCTCACGACCTCCGCGCCGCCGTTGAGCCCGTCGTCCGTGTTCCACAGGTCCTCAAGCACCTGCAAGTAGAGGCCGCAGAGGTCACGCTGTACATCGTCCTCACGCGAGAGCGACACGGCCACCACCTGCGAAAACTTCGCAGGATATGTCTCCTGCACGCCGCCGGTGTACCAGACCTCGGCGCTCATGCCGCTTTCGATCTCGGAAGCGGACACACTGCCGCCGTCTAAGTACAGCGTCACGCCTTCGAGCGGCAGGGCGTAGACCTCCGTCTCTCCCGCTAAAATGAGTGTACCGTTTTCACCGTCGCCCACGACGCGCAGCGTCATCGTGTCCGCGCCGGCGTACTGCGGCTCAGGATTGGGCGTGTCATTTCCGTCTTCGTTATCGCGCCCGCCCTTCGTGCAGGCCAAAAGCGCCGCCGTTACGGCGACGACCATCATCAATGCAAGCAGTCTTTTCAAGGTTTCCGCTTCCTTTCCCGTTGTGTCTTTTCCTTTGACGAAAGGGAGCACAAAAAAGTTCCCAACTTTTTTCGATTTTTTCTTTTTTGTGAAACGTTCCGTTTTTCTTGACGAATCGCCAAAAAACGGATACACTAATTGTTCAGGAATAACAAGAATCCAAGGAGGTGCCAACATGGCAGCATCTTTTATTGATAAGGCGCGCATCTTCTGCCGCGCGGGCAAGGGCGGCAACGGCGCGGTGGCGTTCCACCGCGAAAAGTACGTCTCCGCGGGCGGCCCCGACGGCGGTGACGGCGGCAACGGCGGCAACATCGTCCTCGTTGTCGACGACAACATGTCCACGCTGATGGACTTTCGCTACAAGCGCAAATACGTCGCCGACAACGGCATGGACGGTCAGGGCGCGCGCAAGTTCGGCAAGCAGGGCAAGGATCTCACGATCCGCGTGCCGCGCGGCACCGTCGTGCGCGACGCGGAATCGAACGAGATCATCAAGGATATGTCCGACTCCGAGCCGTTCATTCTCTGCCGCGGCGGCAAGGGCGGCTGGGGCAACGCGCATTTCGCAACGCCGACGCGTCAGGCGCCCCGCTTTGCCAAATCCGGTCTTGAGGGTGAGGAGCACGACGTCGTGCTCGAGCTGAAGCTGCTCGCGGACGTCGGCTTGATCGGCTTCCCGAACGTCGGCAAGTCGACGCTCCTTTCCGTCGTGTCGAAGGCGCGTCCCAAGATCGCCAACTACCACTTTACCACGCTCTACCCCAACCTCGGCGTCGTGTACGTTGACGAGGGCGTTTCCTTCGTCATGGCGGACATCCCCGGCATCATCGAGGGTGCGGCCGAGGGCGCGGGCCTCGGCCACGACTTCCTGCGCCACATCGACCGCTGCCGTCTGCTCGTCCACGTGGTCGACGTCTCCGGCAGCGAGGGCCGCGATCCGATCGAGGATTTCGACGCCATCAACGCAGAGCTCTCGCAGTACTCGCCCGATCTCGCCACCCGCCCGCAGATCGTTGTCGCCAACAAGACCGACATCATGGAGGATGCGTCCCTTCTTGAAAAGCTGCGCGCACACGTCGAGCCGATGGGCTATCCCCTCTTCGCGCTTTCCGCCGCGTCGCACACCGGCACGCGCGAGCTCGTGCTCAAGATCGCCGAAAAGCTCTCCTCGCTCCCGCCCGTCACAGTCTACGAGTCCGAGTATGTCCCCAAGCCCGTCAAGATCGACGCGAGCGAGCCGCTCAAGATCACCGTCGAGGACAACACCTACATTGTCGAAGGCAAGTGGCTCGAGCGCCTGATGAGCAATGTCAACTTCGGCGATTATGAGAGCCGGATGTTCTTCGACAAGATGCTGCGCGAAAACGGCGTTTTCCAGCAGCTTGAGGATCTCGGCATCCGGGACGGCGATATCGTCAGTATGTACGAGCTCGAATTTGAGTATCAGCACTAATTTCTTTTGGGAGATGATCTCATGTCCATCAGCCTGTGCGAGGACTGCGTTTATTACAGCTACGATGAAGAGTCCGACAGCTACTACTGTGACGAGCAACTCGACGAGGACGAGATGTCATCGTTCCTGCGCGGCAAGCTGACCGCCTGCCCCTTCTACCATCCGGGGCAGAGCGACTACTACCTCGCCGGAAAGCAGTGACTTCTATCAAAAAGGAACGCACTCATTTGAGTGCGTTCCTTTTCTCTTTATCCGCTTTATCTCTTTCCGTGCGAGCGGAGGTCAGTCCTCCGCTGAAAAAGTCACTCCCTTGCACCGGGCAGAAAACGCTGCTCGACCTCTTCCGCGCTCAGCTGTCCGCCGGAGAGCTCCGTGAGCACGGCGGAAAAGTCCGCCGTCTTCTGCACAGGCAGAAGAAACGTGAGCGTCACGGCAGCGCCGTAATCGCTCGACTCGATTCTTCCCTCGTGTCCCTCGATCAGCAGCTTTATGCGCTCGAACATCGGGTACGGGCACTCGAGCAGCAGCACGGAAAAGGGCTGCATCCGCGCCTTGCCCGCCTTGTCGAGCGCATCCTTGGCCGCTTTTGCGTAGGCGCGTGTCAGCCCGCCCGCGCCGAGCAGGATGCCGCCGAAGTAGCGCGTCACGATGCACACGACGTTTTCGACGTTTTCGCGCTGGAAGACGTTCAGCATCGGCTGACCCGCCGTGCCCTGCGGCTCGCCGTCGTCGCCGTAGCGGACGGTGCCGTCGTGCAGGACAAAGCACCAGCAGTTGTGGCGCGCGTCGTAGTATTTCTTTTTCATCTCGTCGATGCGTGCGCGTGCCTCGGCCTCGGTCTCCGCAAGGAAGACGTGGCTGATGAAGCGCGAGCGCTTTTCTTCAAACTCACTCTCCGCGCTCTCGTATGGGACAAGGTACTCTGTCATGGGTTCAATGTTCCTTTCAGCGGGTTTTCTCCCACTTTTCTTTCGTGAGAGCGTAAAAAAGCGTCGGCCGCAGCGCATCGTCCACAGGCGCCGGCCTTTCACAGGTCAGCTGATAAGAAAAGCCACACTTTTCGATCACGCGCTTTGACTTTTCATTGCCGGCATAGTGCGAACACCAGACCCGCTGTGCGCCTTTATCCTCAAAGCAGTACCTCAGCAGCTCTCGCACGGCTTCGGGGATAAGCCCCTGACCCCAGAGCGGGCGGCCGATCCAATAGCCGATTTCCGGCTCACTCCCGATTTCTGGCGCTTCCGTCGGAAACACGCCGATGGAGCCGACAGGCTCGTCTGGCCGTTCCTTCAAAATGACTGCAAACGTGTCCGGCTCCGAGAGGACGGTTCGGATGATCTCGCGGGAGTTCTCCACGCTCGTATGCGCCGGCCAGCCTGCGGCGGGGCCGACAAACGGATCCCTCGCGTATCGATAGCAGCTCTCTGCATCGCTCTCGCACCACGGACGCAGGAAAAGGCGCGTCGTTTCAAATGTCATTCCTCCCAGTCCTCCTTCGGCTCGCGGTAGCCATCGATATAGTCCTTGACCTGGCCGATGACGCGCGGCACGCAAACGGCCGCGACGTCGATGGTCTCGCCATATTCGACGGATTCGACCTTCGCCTCGCGGTAGAGCATATCGAGAAGGCCACCCTTGTCGTAGGGCAGGTGGATCGTCACGCGGCGCGTCCCCTTGTCGAGGAGCTTATCGATGCGCGCAAGCAGCTCATCCACGCCCTCACCGGTCTTGGCGCTGATGTTGACGCTGTCCTCCCCGTGCGGGCGGATATCGCCGAAGTAGAGGTCGGACTTGTTGTAAACGCGCAGGCAGGGAATTTGCTGCGCGCCGAGCTCTTCGATCAGCTCGTCCACGATCTGCGCCTGCTCGAGCCAGTGCGGGTCGGAAATGTCGATGACGTGCAGCAGAAGATCGGCGTATTCGAGCTCTTCAAGCGTTGCCTTGAACGCCTCGACGAGCTGATGCGGCAGCTTTCGAATGAAGCCGACCGTGTCGGAGATCACGACATCCAGCGTGTCGGACACCGTGAGAAGGCGCGTCGTCGTGTCCAGCGTGTCAAACAGGCGGTTATTCGCGGGAATGCCCGCGCCGGTCAGCGCGTTCAAAAGCGTCGACTTGCCCGCGTTCGTGTAGCCGACGATGGCGACGACGGGAATTTCATTCTTGCTGCGGCGGTCGCGCTGCGTGGCGCGCACGCGGCGCACCTCTTCAAGGTCCGCCTTCAGCTTGTCGATCTTTCTGTGGATGTGGCGGCGGTCGGTCTCAAGCTGTGTTTCGCCGGGGCCCTTCGAACCGATGGGGCCCTTGCCCGACGTGCCCGCCTGACGCTCCAGATGCGTCCACATACCGATCAGGCGCGGCAGCAGGTACTGATACTGCGCGAGCTCGACCTGAAGCCGGCCCTCTTTTGTCTTCGCCCGCTGGGCGAAGATATCGAGAATGAGGCCGCTGCGGTCGAGCACCTGCACGCCGAATTCTTCGCACAGAACGCGCATCTGCGAGGGCGAGAGGTCATTGTCGAAGATGACCATTGTCGCCTCCTGCGACTTTACCAGCTCGCGGATCTCGTCCACCTTGCCCTCGCCGATGAATGTGTGCGGGTTCGGCGACGGCAGCGTTTGTAAAACCACGCCGACGCTGACGCCGCCCGCCGTTTCGACGAGCGCACCGAGCTCTTCAAGGCTCTCCTCGTCGGCATTCTCTTTTCGATCGAGCCGCGGCGACGAAAGGCCGACTAAAATCGCCCTGTCGCGCGGCGCATTGTTCTCTTTCAATGCTTCCATAGATTCTCCTTATCGCGCCGAAATCGGCGCTGTACAAATCATTTTTATTATAGTGTATTTTCCGCCAAAAGAAAAGGGGGTAACGCTTTTCATTGACATTTCCGCCCCTTTCATGTGAAAATAGGGTGGACGCAACCTCAGGTTGACAAAAAGAAACGCCCGGTTGGTGGCGTTTTCTCCCGTTTTCCTGCTATGCTTTTCCTGCAAAGGCGCAGTGCACGGCGTCGAACGCAGCAACATTTCCCCAAGGAGGAACCTTTCATGGAACTATATGAAAAGCTCTACGAACTGCGCCGCGCGAGCGGCATGTCGCAGGAGGAGCTGGCCGAAAAGCTCGGTGTCTCGCGCCAAGCCGTCTCCAAATGGGAGAGCGGCGCGACGCAGCCGGAGCTTAGCAAGCTCATCGAACTCTCTAAGCTCTACTCCGTTTCCGTCGACGAGCTGCTCAGTCTGGAGCATGCCAAACCCGAGCAGGATGCCGCCGAATCGCCGGTTCAAAGCAACGCCGAAAAAGCTCCCGCGGAAAAGCTGAGCTTCCGCGATTTCTGCATACAGCACAAGAAGATCATCGGCGGTGCGGCCGTGGCGCTCGCCGCGCTCATCGCCGTCGGCGTGCATTACAACAACCGCATCAACACGCTCAGCACGCAAGTAAATGACCTTCGCAGCCAGCTCTACAACGTGCAGAACAACCTCTCGAACCAGATCGCGGGCATCAGCAATAATGTCTCGGACATCTTGGAGCGCGAGTCGAGCCTGATCTCGCAGTACAGCTATGAGGTCAAGCACGTCGACCTCAAAAAGCAGGAGTGCACGCTTGCCTTTTCTCTTCTGCCGAAGACGATCAGCGACGAAACGATCGTCAACATCGGCGTGATCGATCGCAGCAGCTCCTCTCCACTGAGCAGCGTCGGTCCGTCTGTCTACAATGTTCCGCTCACGCAGGATGGCTTCGGGTATCTGCGCGGTGACATAGCGCTCGCATTGAGCGACGAGCTCGGCGTCAATGTCAACTTCATGACGAACGGCGAAACGCAGTCGCAGGAGCTCGATACGATCAGCAATCTCAAATCCCAGTATCAGCCGCAGCTCAAAAGTTTTCTCGCCCCCATCTCCTACGAGCGTCAGGCCGGCAGCAAATGGCAGTACCAGTTCACGCCGGGCAATGCCGGCATCCCGCTCGGCACCATCTCGCTCGGCGCGCTGTCCGATGTGTCCATCCTCAGCGCGTGTCTTGAATACACGTGCGCCAATCAGCTGCTCAGGCGCGTGCCGCTCGAAGCATCGTACAGCGATGGCAGCGCCGTCACCTATGTCGGCGATGACAGCGCCGAAGCCGTGGGCGCATCCGTCATAGAGGGCGTGTCGTACTATGACCTCGCCTATGCCTCCAGCAGCGAATCGGAGGCTTTCACGCTCCCGCTCGGGACAACGCCGCTCGTCTGCGAGCTTGTCGTCAACCTTGCGGACGACACAGTACTGCGCGTCCGCCTCTTCCAGGTGCGCGCCATTGCAGGCGGCGACAGCTACGAGGAGATAAACTACCTCGACCAAAGTCTCAGTGAGCCGCTCCCCTTCATCGTCGAATATCCCGACGGGCAAAACTGAGCGTTCCAAAAAAGCAGAAAAAAGCAGCTCTGCCGTAGCAGAGCTGCTTTTGTGATTGAATTAGTTCAGGCCGAACTTCTTGTTGAACTTGGCAACGCGGCCGCCGGTATCGACCAGCTTCTGCTTACCAGTGAAGAAGGGGTGACACTTAGAGCACACTTCCACCTTGATATTCTGCTTGGTGGAACCTGTCTCAATCACATTACCGCAGGCGCAAGTAATAGTAGTCTGCTGATAATTGGGATGGATTCCTTCCTTCATTGCTCGTGTTCACCTCTTTCTGATCCAAATGTACTTTTCTAAAAAAGCCATATAGGATATTACCACGCTTTGTGTCAAATTGCAAGAGAAATTTTTGATCCTCTCCGCGCTTTTCTCTTCCTTAGCACTTTTCCCTAATTTCATCGTCAATTTTTCAACGCTCGTTATGCAATTTCTCTTTACTTCTGCCGTTTTCAGTCGTATAATGACATTTACGCGCCTTGCGCACGGATGATTGGAAGTAAAGGAACATCAGAATTATGTCGAAAAAACATTTCCTGCGGGGACTGCGCGACGGCATCCCCATTGGGCTTGGTTATTTTGCTGTCAGCTTCGGCATCGGCATCAGCGCGCACAACGCGCACCTGAGCATTTTTCAGGGTTTTTTGCTGAGCTTTTTGAACAACGCCTCGTCGGGTGAATACGGCGGCATCACCATCATCGCCGCCGACTCCGGCCTCTGGGCCATGGCGCTGATGATGCTGGTCGTCAACGCGCGCTATCTTCTGATGAGCTGTGCGCTCAGCCAGCGTCTCTCGCCCGATACGCCGCTTCCCTGGCGGCTCCTCATCGCCTATGACCTGACGGATGAGATCTTCGGCCTCGCCATCGCGCAGCCTGGGTATCTTGAGGTGTGGTATTACTTCGGCACCATGTGCGCGGCCATGCCGGGCTGGAGCATCGGCACCGTGCTCGGCGTGCTGATGGGGAATCTCATGCCCGTCTGGGCCGTCAGCGGTTGTTCCGTGATGCTGTTCGGCATGTTTCTCGCCATCATCATCCCCGTCGGCAAGCAGAACCGCATCGTGCTCGGCTGCATCGGCGTGAGCTTTCTCTGCTCGCTTCTTGCAAGCGTTTTGCCGTTCACGCGCGAGCTGTCCGAGGGCATGCGCATCCTGGTCTTGACCATCGTGATCTCTGCTGCCGCCGCCATTCTGTTCCCGCACAAGGAGGATGATCTCGTCGCATGAAAACGTATTTATATCTTTTCGTCATGGCGGCCACGACCTATCTCATCCGCGTCCTGCCGCTCACGCTGATCCGCAAGCCGATCCAGAATCCCTTCCTGCGCTCGTTTCTCTTCTACGTGCCCTACGTCACGCTCGCGGTGATGACGTTCCCCGCCATCATGAACGCCACGCAGTCGCCCATCGCGGGCGCGGCGGCCATGGTCATCGGCATCGTCGCCGCCTGGTGCGGACTGGGACTTCTCCCCGTCTCGCTCGTCTGCTGCGCGACAGTGCTGATCTTAGAGCATTTTATCGTGTGAGCAAATCTTGTAAAACACCCTCCGCGGATTTCCCGCGGAGGGTGTTTTTATGTATTCACAGCACCTTTTCTTCGCCGACCGAGAAGAAATACAGCACCTTTTCCCTGACCTTTTTGCCCATCACGCGCATAAGGGCCATGGAGTATGCCTCGAGCTGAGGGCGGTAGTGCTCAGCTCGTTCTTCGATCTGTGTTCTTCCGATGCGGTCAGTCTTGAAGTCCACGACCACAAGCTCGCCGTCCTCTTCAAAAAAGCAGTCTACCACGCCCTGCAGCAGCACCGCGTCGTCGGCGTCCAGCGTGGCAAAGTCCCGCACCGGCCGCAGCAGCGAGAAGCGGTACTCGCGCCGCACCGTCTGCGCATTCTTACGAATGCGCGCGGCAAGATCACTTCGCAAAAATCGGACGATCGCGCGCACATCGACGGCGCTTGCCTGCTCGTCGGTCAGCTTGCGCTGCGCTCTGAGCTTTTCGACCTGCTCACGCACGCTCTGCTCGCTTGCTTCGCAGAAAAAGTCAAGGTCCTGCATCACAAGGTGCAGCGCCGTGCCCCGCTCCGCACCCGTGAGCGTCGTTTCGCCCGCAAGGAATTTTGGTTTATATAGGCTGCGCAGCCGCGGTGGGAGCGTTGTATTTTCGGATATCTCCTCGTCCAGCGCGCGGCCCTTGAGCTGCGTGGCCGTCAGCTTGGCGGGAAAGGCCGTCTGCCCCGCGTAGGGGTAGCGGTACGACAGCGCAGCAAAATCCACCGGCAGCTCATCCTTCGGCGGCGCGGCATCCACTGGCGCGTCATCGGGCCGTTGCTGCGGCGTCACAAAGCTCAAACCGTCGTGCACACGCACCGTCCACGGCGTTTCGTCAGCA
This sequence comes from uncultured Eubacteriales bacterium, assembly GCA_900550165.1. Taxonomy (GTDB): domain Bacteria; phylum Bacillota; class Clostridia; order Oscillospirales; family Oscillospiraceae; genus Hominicoprocola. The sequence goes on along the minus strand of URQY01000040.1, from coordinate 978 downwards.
TAGAAGCTCCCCTCGCCATTCTGCCCCGCAAGCTCGCGCAGGGACGCCGCTTCGCTGCGCTGCAAAAGCGGCAGCATGATCCAGTCGCCCATGCACTTGCCGCTGTCCACAGCCTCGGGCAGCACAGGACAATCGCTCAGCGCCAGAAGGTCGGCGACGCGGCTTTTCGCGTTTGCCTGCGTGTGCACCATGACGAGCTTTTCCTTCGCGCGCGTCATCGCAACGTACAGCACACGCAGCTCCTCGGCCTTCGCCTCGCGCCGCAGCGTGCGCTCGAGCGCCTGCCGCGCACTCGTCGGGTACTGGATGCGCCTTTTCGTATCCACGCACACCGGCCCCAGTCCCAGCTGCGGATGCACCAGCACCGAGGTCTGAAAGTCCATGTTGCTGAAGCGTCGCGCAAGGTCCGTCAGAATGACCACCGGGAACTCAAGCCCCTTCGACTTGTGGATGGACATGATGCGCACGCCGCCGGCGGCGTGCGCCACCTGCGGCGCGGCGGCCTCGCCGCTTGCAAGCTGCTCGCGCAATGCGCTGACGAAGGAGAAAAGTCCCTGGTGTCCCGTGCGCTCATAATTTTCGCACAGCTGCAAAAAGGCCAGCAGGTTTTCCTTCCGCGCTGCGCCGCCGTCCATCGCGCCGAACACGGCGAGCACGTGGCAGCGGCGGAAGATCTCGTCCAGCAGCTCCCGCACACGCAGCGACGCCGCCTGTTCGCGCAGCGCGCGCAGCGACGCAAGAAAGCTCCTGCTCTTCTCCGTGTCGTCCAGCAGCAGTGCGTCGTAAAAGTCGCCCGTCTTCTGCTTTGCGCGCACTGCCGCGAGCTCGTCGGCCGTAAAGCCGAAGAGCGGCGAGCGCAGCACCGACAGCAGCGGCACGTCCTGACGCGGATTGTCGATGACCTGCAAAAAAGCAAACAGCACCGCGATCTCCGTCGCGGCAAAAAAATCCTCACCCGCGTCGGCCTCACAGCGGATG
>URQY01000039.1 GCA_900550165.1 uncultured Eubacteriales bacterium | reverse complement strand
CCATCATAAATCCATTCAAGCTTCACAATAGCTTCTGCTTGTGTCTTGCAAGCGTCCATCTGCCGTACCCATTCCATTTGGTTTTCGGCTTTCAGCTTTTCGGTCACGCCGTTTCGCTTCGCTCATGCCCTGTTCGAATCCCGGATCGTAAAAAAGGCACGATTCGCAAGAAAAGATTCGAAAAAGCAGATACACGATTAGGCCCTTTTTCAATGCCTTTGGAGAGGTCGCAATGATTACCCAAGAACATAAAGAAAAAGGCCTGAACCCTTAGGAACTAAAGGTTCAGGCTAATGGCGCAGCAGGAGAGATTCGAACTCTCGGTACGCTTTTGGCGTACACACGATTTCCAGTCGTGCTCGTTATGACCGCTTCGATACTGCTGCGTATCGTTGTACTCGACAGCGAAAATTATTATATCAGAATTCTGCCCAAAGTCAAGCACAAATTCACAAAACCTGAGATTTTCTGTGAGGACGTGTGTCTTGCAATTTTTTTCTCCGTCTTCTATACTGACAAAAAAGTCCAACGGGAGGAGTTATGATGAAGAAAAGCATCTACCGCGCCCTGAACACGACGCTCATTTATATCGAGCGGGAGGGCGAATACCTCATGCTGCACCGCACGAAAAAGGAAAACGACTGCAACCGCGACAAATGGATCGGCATCGGCGGCAAATTTGAAGCGGGCGAGAGCCCGGAGGAATGCGCGCTGCGCGAGGCGAAGGAGGAGACCGGGCTCGATCTGACGTCCTACCGCTACCGCGGCATCGTGACCTTTGTTTCGGACAGGTGGGAGAGCGAGTATATGCACCTTTTCACAGCCGACGGCTTTGCGGGAGAACTGAAGGAGTGCGACGAGGGCGAGCTTGCCTGGATCAGAAAGGACGATCTGCTGGCGCTGCCCGCATGGGAGGGCGACAAGATCTTTTTGCGGCTGCTCGACGAGGATGTTCCGTTTTTCTCGCTCAAGCTGCGCTATGAGGGCGAAACGCTCGCGGAGGCAAAGCTCAACGGGAAAGCGCTGGAGGTGCGGCATGGATAAGCTGCTGGTATCGGCGTGCCTGCTGGGTGAGCCCTGCCGCTACGACGGCAGGAGCAAGGCGGATGCGCGCGTTCTTGCGCTGGCGGAAAAATATGAGCTGATCCCCGCCTGTCCCGAGCAGCTTGGCGGGCTGCCGACGCCGCGTGTGCCGAGCGAGCGCAGCGGGGAGCGTGTCATCACGGCGGATGGCCGCGATGTGACGGAGAACTACCGCCGCGGCGCGGAGGCCGCGCTCGCACTGTGCGCAAAAAACGGCTGCGGGGCCGCCGTGCTCAAGGAAAAAAGTCCGAGCTGCGGCTGCGGGCGGATCTACGACGGCACGTTTTCCCGCCGTTTGACCGCGGGCGACGGTGTGACGGCGGAGCTCCTCAAGGCGCACGGCATCGCCGTTTACGGCGAAAATGGGCTGACAGCGATGCAGGCGGACATGGCTGCGCCGTCAGATCGCAGATAAAGTGAAAATATTTTTGTTGTTTTTTGCTTTCCTGCGCGCTATAATGTATCATGCAGTGAATTTGAATATTTTTTAGACTGCAAGCTTTTTCAAAAAGCGATCGAAGAAGAAGGAGGAGCACCAACTATGAAGTTTTCCAGTAAAGTTGAAAGATGCGGCCTGTCACCAATGCGTAAATTCCACCCCTACGCAGTGGCAGCAAAGGCACGCGGCGTCAACATCTATCATCTGAACATCGGTCAGCCCGACGTTCAGACCCCTTCGGCATTCTTCGAGGCAGTCAAGGCATTTGAGCCGCCGGTACTGGCCTATGCGCCCTCTCCCGGTATCCCCGAGCTGATCGAGGCCGTCCGCGGCTACTATGCCAAGCTCGATATGCACTTTGACGCGGACGATATTTACATCACCGTCGGCGGCAGCGAGGCGCTGAGCATCACGCTCCAGTGCATTCTGGATGACGGCGACGAGATTCTCATCCCCGAGCCGTTCTATCCCAACTACACCACCATGACCTACACCTGCGGCGCGAACATCCGCCCCATCCCGACCACGCCGGAGGAGGGTTACCGCTACGCTGACCGCGAGAAGATCGAATCGCAGATCAACGAGCACACCCGCGCCATCCTCATCACAAACCCCGGCAACCCCACGGGCGTCATCCTGAGCCACGAGGAGATGGAGATGCTCGTCGACATTGCCGTGAAGCACGATCTGTTCCTCATCGGCGATGAGGCGTACCGCGAATTTGTCTACGGCGGACAGAAGCTCCAGTCGTTCGGCGAGTTTATCGGCAAGGCCGCGGACAATATCATCATCATCGACACGGTTTCCAAGCGTTTTTCCGCCTGCGGCGCGCGCGTTGGCTGCCTCATCTCCAAGAATAAGGAGTTTATGAACCACGCGATGAAGTACTGCCAGACGCGCCTTTCCGTCGCAACGCTCGACCAGACCGCCTGCGCAGCGCTCTACAGCGTGGGGCCCGAGTATTTCGCCGCCGTGCGCGACGAGTATAAAAAGCGCCGCGACACGCTCTGCCGCAAGCTGCGCGAGATCCCCGGCGTCGTGTTCGATGTGCCGGGCGGCGCGTTCTATCTGATGGCGGCGCTGCCGGTCGACGACGCCGACAAATTCCAGCGGTGGCTGCTCGAGGAGTTTAACGACAACGGCGAGACGGTGATGTTCGCACCCGGCGCGCCAATGTACGCAACGCCGGGCAAGGGCAAGAACGAGGTCCGCATGGCCTACGTTATCGAGAGCCACAAGCTCGAGCGCGCGATGGATATTCTGAAAAAGGCCATCGAGGTCTATAACGCCAGATAAAAAGGAGAAAGGAAAATGATCCGTCATATCGTGATGTGGAAGTTCCGCGAGGGAACGGAAGAAAAGGCCAACGAGTTTCTGACAAAGCTTGCTGCGCTCGACGGCGTGATCCCGCAGCTCAAGAAGAGCGAGGTCGCGCGAAACATCGGCAAGGACAATTACGACGCCGTGCTGGTCTCCGAGTTTGAGTCGATGGACGACCTGAACGCCTACAAGGTCGATCCCCGCCATGTCGCCGTGAGCGATATCTGCAAGTCCATCCGCGCCGACCGCGTGGCCGTTGACTACGAAATGTAAACTCAAAAAGAGGGGGCACTGCATTTGCAGTGCTCCCTCTTTTTGAAAGAGCTTCGCTGCGCTTCGTGCCTTGCCACCCGTAGGGCGGCTGCGACACGCGCTCCGCGCAAAGAGTAAATTCCGACGCACAGGTCGTCAGAATTTACGATTGCAATTTTTTCGCGCCCGCGGGCGCGAAATGTTTTGAATCATCAATCACCGCGACCTGTGCGTGGCGATTGATTTTTCTCACAGAGCAAAGTGCTTTTTTTCATCGAAAAAGGCTGCGAAACAGCCTTTTTGATGAGGTGCAACCGCCGGTTGCTAACTTTTCAACCCCGCTTGGTGGACTTTTTGCGCGCCTTTTGGTAAGCTGAACGCAGAAAATCTGCAAAGGAGAACCCCATCACATGACACTTGGAGAGAACATCGTGCGCCTGCGCACACAGAAAAACTGGTCGCAGGGCGACCTTGCCGACGCGCTGGACATCTCGCGCCAGAGCGTATCCAAATGGGAGACCGACGCCTCGATCCCCGAGCTTGACAAGCTATTAAAGCTCTCCGAGCTCTTCGGTGTGACGCTTGACGAGCTGGTGCGCGGCGAGGACGCGCCGAAGGCGGAAGCGGCCGGGAGCGCGGCACAGGCTGCGCCTGCATCCTTCGCGCCGCAGCCCGCGCCGGAGCGGGAAAAGCTCCACACCACCGCGGGGACGATTTTCCTGTGCACCGGCGCGGCCCTCCTGATCGTCTGCCTGCTGCTGTTTGGCGACCTGCTGTCGGGGCTGCTGTTCAGCGTACCGTTTTGGCTCTGCGGTATCATCTGCTTCAGGGCGAAGCGGCGCGCGGGCCTCTGGTGCGGCTGGGCGGTCTATGCCTGCGTTGACCTTTACCTCCGCTTTGCGACCGGCCTTTCGTGGACGACCATCTTCATGACGCACCTCTGGACGCCGCAGATGAACTATATGCGCCTTGCGATCGCATGGGTGCAGTTCGCCGCCATGGTCCTGATGACCGTCTGGACGGTGCTCGCTTACCGAAAAATGAAGCTGCCCGCGACAAAAAAGGAACGCAAATGGCTGATCGTCGGCTGGGGTTTGGCGCTTGTCGCGCTGCCGCTTCTGATGAGTTACGGCGTCATGCCGCTGCTGCTCGACGATCTCGGCAATTACAGCAACATTTCGCCGTACTTCCTGATAAGTGTTTTCTATAGCTATGCGCGCCTTGTGCTTGTCAACATCCTGCTCGTGCGCACGCTCGCCGTATGGCGAGCGAAGCGGGAAGAAAAGCAGAAGCGTGAAGAAGAATGAAAAAGCGGACCGCGTCGCGGTCCGCTTTTTGCTGTGAATTTCGACTTACTTTTTACTCTTCTCCAGCGCCGCGAGCTTGAGGCAGCAGCAGAAGACGGCCATCGCCTGCTCCAGCTCCTCGACGGGAGGCAGCGACGGGGCGACACGGATGTTGCTGTCGGCGGGGTCGTGGCCATACGGATACGTCGCGCCCGCGCTCGTCATCACGACGCCCGCTTCCTTGCAGAGCGCGAGCGTGCGCTTGGCAAGACCGGGGGTGGTGTTCACGGAGACGAAGTAGCCGCCCTTGGGCTTGTGCCAGCTCGCGATGCCGAGCGGCGCGATCTCGCGCTCGAGGGTTTCGACGACCATGTCGAACTTCGGCTTCATGATCTTGGCGTGCTCCTTCATCAGCGCGAGCGTGTGCTCCTTATTCTGAAGGTACTTCACGTGGCGCAGCTGATTCATCTTGTCGAAGCTGATGGCCTGCACGCCGATGAGCTTGGTCATGTAGTCCATGTTGGCCTCGCTGCACGCAAAGCACGCGATGCCCGCGCCGGGGAGCGTCACCTTGCTGGTGGAGGCAAACTCAAAGACCATATCGGCGTTGCCGTACTTTTCGCATTCGCTCAGAATGTCCTTGAAGGGAACGAAGTCGCCGTCGAACTCGTGGATGCAGTAGGCGTTGTCCCACATGAGCAGGAAGTCCGGCGCGGCGGGCTTCATGGAGGCGATGCGGCGGATCGTCTCGTCGGAGTAGATGATGCCGTCGGGGTTCGAGTACTTCGGCACGTTCCACATACCCTTGACGCTCGGGTCCTTGATGAGATTTTCGACGATATCCATGTCGGGGCCGCTTTCGGTCATCGGGATGGTGATGAGCTCAAAGCCGAAGCTCTCGGTCACCTTGAAATGGCGGTCGTAGCCGGGGGCGGGGCAGAGCCACTTGACGCTCTCTTCCTTGCACCACGGCCTTTCGCTGTGCAGAAGGCCGTGCGTGTAAGCCTTGGAAACGGTGTCGTACATGAGCTGAAGGCTCGAGTTGCCGCCGGCGAAGACCTGCGAGGTCTTGCAGCCGAGGATCTCGGCGAACAGCGCGCGGGCGCTCTCAAGGCCCTTGAGCTCGCCGTAGTTGCGGGCGTCCACGCCGTTGTCGACACAGTCCTCGGCGCTCGAAAGCACAGTCAGAAGGCCGCTGACGAGGTCGAGCTGCTTTTTGCTCGGCTTGCCGCGCGCCATATTGAGCTTGAGCCCCTTGGCCTTCCAGCTCTCGTACTCGGCGGACACCTTGTTGTATTCCTGCTGCCATTCGGCAGCGGACAGATCCATGTAACCCATCGTAGATCCTCCCTTTTGATTTATCAGATTAAAGTAAATAAATTATAGCACGGCTTTGAGAGAAAAACAAGTGTCCACATGATACAATCATATGTCCTTCGCGCGGGCTGAACTTCGGTCATTGCAGAGAGGAAAGGAAAAATCGGTCAAACACACCGCGGACATACTTTACTGTGCCGTGCAGCCCCCGCTCCTGTTTCCGCAGGACGGGGACGGAAATGGGATAATGTTCACTCGCTTCCTGCCGCGTTGTTCGAACGGCTCCTGACGCAGCAATGCAGACACCCTTTTTCGGATGTCTGCATTGCGATCCTTTTACGGAAAACACCGGCAGGAGGCCTGACCGTCCTGCCGGTGTGATCGATTCAGTAGGGGGAACGATAGGATGCGGAGAAAGGTGCTCAGACCTTTGAGGGGAGCGCCGTGCCGGATACCTGCACGGGTGCTTTCACGGACGCCTTTTCGCCGGTCGCGAAGCGCTTGAAGACGAAGGAGCCGACAAGACCGGCAAAAATACCGGACGCTGCGCCGATGGCCAGCGCCAGAACGACCTTGCCTGCGGGATTAAAGGCAAAGGGAGCCATCAGGCCGGGGATGGGAGAGGCCGTGCCGGGCGCGTTGTTCACAATGCCGAGCAGGGCCGCGGCGATACCGGCAAGTCCGCCGCCGAGGAAGTCCGAGGCGTAGATGGGGATAGGATAGCGCGTGATGATATGCGCCTGCGTCAGCGGCTCGAGCATGACGGCGATGACGTTGCTGCGGTCGCCGAGGTGGAGACGCGCGAAGAGAATGCCGTTCGTGAACGAGCCGGCCACGCACGCAATGGCGGCAATGCCCATCGGCAGGCCCGTGAGACCGAGCATGGCCGTGAGCGCCATCGAGCTGAGCGGGGAGGTGCAGATCATCTTCATGATGCCGCCGAGCAGGAAGCCCATGATGACGGGGGACTGCTCCGTCGCGGCGGTGATGGTCATGCCGATGTACTCCATCGCAGCATTTACCACAGGGTCAGCCGCAAACGCGATCAGCCTTGCGGCGGGAGCAAGGAGCAGCGCACCGATGATCGTGTCAAGTCCGTCGGGGAGATATTTTTCGACCAGCGGGGACAAAAAGCCGATGGCATAGCCCGCGAGAAAGCCCGGCAGGATGCCGTAGCCGCCGACGGCCACGCCGCCGACAACGGCAAAAACGGGGTTTGCGCCCATGGCGATGGGGACGAGGATGGCGGCCGCAACGCCCGCCATGCCGCCGGAGATGCTGCCGACCTCACTGAGGAAGGCGATGCCGGCGAGATCGCCGCAGATATAGTGCAGAACAGCCTCTACGAGAAAAGTCGCAACCGCGGCATTGGCAAGGCCCGACATGGCGATCGAGCCCTTGGGGGCCTTCAGACTGAAGAGGGAAAAACCGGCGAGCGTCAGAAGTAAAAGTCCGAGTCCGAGTAAGATCGTAGTCATAATTCGCTGCCTCCATTCATTTTTTTGAAACACTTGATAAATTTATTGTAATAACAGGTTTCAAAAGGTAACAGAAAGTGACAGAAAATTTTTCATTTCCTTCTTTTCGTAACTATAGGACAAATTGAACGCTCGGTTTTTATGCGATTTTTCCATTTTACTAAAAGTTTTGATCGCCCTTCTCGCTGCAAAGCGCGGCAAGCGCGTACAGAAAGCGGCGGACGGAGACCTTGCCGTGCTCCTCGCTTTTCCCGCGGATGCAGTTCATCTCCTTGCGGACCTGCTCGAAATTGAAGAGCGTGCCGGCGTACTCGGTGAAGACGTCGTTGGCGTAATCCTCGATGCCGAGGCTTGCGAGATTTGACATACCGGCCGCCGCCGCCCGGCGGATGCGCTGCTCCACGGACTTCGGCGAGGCGCTGAAGCGGCCGCAGAGCTGCGCGACGGTCATTTGCTCGTTCCGGCCCTGCGCGGCAAGGTAGCCGACGATCTGGATGAGGTCGGGATAGGCGGGATCTCCGCTGAGACCGAGTCGCTGCAAAACGGCTTTGAGCTGCTCGAGCTGCGGCGCGCTGATCGTCTGCGTGCCGGCAGTGCCGGCGGAAGCTGCCGCTTCCGGCTTTGCGGCCGGGCGGTCCAGCTGCATGAGCGAGCGGACCTGACGCATCGTGCGCTCCATCGTCAAGAGCTCATCGACCCTGGAGAGGACGCTTGTGACCTCGACGCCGTTGATGGGCTTGGCAATGAAAAAGTCCACTCCCGACTGATAGGCTTCGCCGACCATCTCCTTGGAGGTGACCTGCGAGAGCATGACGAAATGAAGCTCCGGGAATTGCTGCCGGGCCTTCTGTACGAACGTGATACCGTCCATTTCGGGCATCAGAAGGTCGACGAGCACAATGTCTGCGCCGCAGGTGCGCAGGTCCTCCAGCGCGTCGACCGCGCTCTGAGAGCTGCCGACGACGGTCCCGAGGCCGCCATCTTCGATCAGCAGGCGCAGGACGCTCAAAACGGCGCTGTCGTCATCAATGAGATAGATGCGCATGGATTGCCCTCCTTACAGGTGTTCTGTGGGGATGCGGACCGTGAAGGCCGTCTCACCGTCCGATGAGCGGACGGTGACCGAGCCCTTGAGCGTCTGCTCGACAAGGTCCTTGACGATGCTGAGACCGAGCCCCCGGTTGATCTCTCCCGTGCGGCGGTCGATCTTGCTGGAAAAGCCGGGCGTGAAGATGTGCTCCATGCGCTCCGGCGGGATGCCGCCGCAGTCATCCTCCACGGAGAAGAGAACGGCGCCGCCCTCTTCCTGCGCGATCAATCGGATATGCACGGGGCGGTTCGTCGGCGCGGCTTCGACGGCGTTGTTCAGCAGGTTGCGGAAAACGGACATCAGCTCGTAGTAGTGCGTCGTCCGACGGTCTGTATCGCAGCGGCACGTCAGCGCAGCGTCCTTGCCGCTCTCTCCTGCAAATCGCTCCGTGCTGAGCCGCAGCAGACGGAAGAGCTCGGAAAGCTCCATGCTGCCGCGCTCTCCCTCCTGCCCGAGAACGGCGGAGATGCCGCGCATGACCAGCGCGTAATCCTTTTTGACCTCGTGCACGTCCTTGGCGATCATCAGCGCTTCGTCGGCATACGGAGCGGCGGCTTCCTCCGCGCGCAGGCTGCGGCAGAGCTGATAGGCGCGGCTCATCGTCTGCTCGGCGAGCTCCGCTCCCTTTTCCATCCAGACGACCTCGCTGCGCAGGTCAGCCGTCATGAGCAGCAGCTTTTGATAGCGCACCGAATCCTCGTTGCGCAGGATCTGAATGCCGTAGCGCTTGAGGGCGGATAGGATGGCCGCGGCGAGAAGCGCGCGGACAAGACCGGCGGCAGCGATCCGCAGCAGAAGCGCCGGGGAAAAGGCGGCACTTCCTTCGCGGACGAGAAGCTCTGCAAGATTGCTCAGCGCGTCGACCGCGGCGAGCGGCAGCGCGTAGGAGAGCCGATATCCCGCGGGGCGCTTCTTCTCAAAAAAGAGAAAGAAGAGCACGCCGAAGCTGAGATAAAACAGGATTTCCGGCGCATAGCCGGAGACGGCGTCCGATACCGGGCTGCCGAGCAGCGCGGCATTTATCAGACGAAGAAGAAAAACGCCCGCGGCGCTCAGCACGGTGAGCGGCAGCGCCGGGAGCTCCGGGAGCGTGAAGAGCAGGATCTGCAGGAGTATCACGGCAACGGAGAGGTGAAAGCCCCTGTCCTGCACGGCGACCGATACCTGCGAGAGCAGCGCGACGAGCCCTGCGCACAGGAATACGGCGCGCGGGCTTTTGGTGCGGTCCATGGACAGTCCTCCTTCCGCATGAAGCGTTATGTTATTTTCCATCATACCATACTGCCGCCGCTGGTGCAAAACCATTTTTGCGCGCTTTCGCGGGGCGGCTTTGCGGCAAAACTGTATTTACACCGGCGGGCGGCCGTGGTATAATATTATAATTATGATCAGGGGGATCAGCCTGCCAAGAGGGTCGCCCCCAAAAGCGAAAACCGGCGCTGCAAAGGAGAGAAGCAGCATGACGATGGAGAATCACGCGGCAAATGACGAAAAATCGGCCGAGCACTATACCGGCAAGCTGTTTGGCCAGCTCATGCAGATCGACAGAGTGCACAGCAAAGAGGAGATCGAGGCGGCGGTCTACCGTCTGCTGAGTCTGATCGGCGAGGCGATGGACGCGGACCGCGTCTTTCTTTTTGACCGGCTCGAGGAGGAGCGGGAGGAAAACTACTCCAATACCTTCGAGTGGTGCGCGGAGGGCGTTTCGCCGCAGATCGAAAATCTGGAAAGGCTCACGCGGGCGGATATGCCCGTCTGGTTGGAGACCTTTGAGCGCGGCGAGCCCATTTACATCCCGGACCTTGAAGAGGTGCGCGGCGTGATGCCGGCGGAGTATGACATTCTGAAGGCGCAGGACATCCGCCGCGAGATCGCGGTGCCGGTTTTTTACCGCAGCACGCTGAGCGGCTTTTTCGGTGTGGGCAATCCGCGGGGCGAGATCACGCCGGCGCAGATCGACCTGCTCAGCTTTGTCGGCGGACACGTCGGCAGCGCGCGGGAAAAGCTGCGGATGTTCGCGCTTCTGGAGCAGAAGCAGAAAACGCTTGAGCAGGACCTGCAGGCGAAGCTGCTGGAGCAGCAGATGCTGATGGTCCTGTGTCGGAACAGCATTTCGGTATACCGCGTCGATCTGATGAAGAATCGCGCGCAGGTCGTGAAGGTGGAGGACTATGCCAACACAGCGGACGAGCTCCTGCCCTATGGGGACGAGATCTTCCCTTATTATGAGGCGATACGGGATTATTACGAGCGCTTTGTCATCAAGGAAACGGCACCCGACTTTTTGCAGGCACTGCAGACGGAGAGCCTGATGCGCGCGCTGGAGAACAAAGACAGGATCAGCCGCCGCTACCGCTGCACGCCGAACGCGCGCGGCCAGATCTACTTTGAGGTGCGCGTGAGCAAGCTGCTGCAAACGGACACGAGCTTTCAGGTGCTGGTGGATTTCCACAATATCGACGAGATCGTGCGCGAGGAGCGCCAGCATCAGCGCGAACTCGAGGCGGCGCTCGCGGAGAGCCGCGCAAACTACGAGGTCATCTCGGCCATCGGCAAGATCTACTACACCATTTACCGCATCGACCTGCGCACAAAGCGCTACGAGGAGATCTCCGGCAACAGCCGGATGCACCGTCTGACCGGTGGCAGCGGCCTTGCGCAGGACCGCATGAACGAGGAGAGCAGGCGGAGCGTGCTGGAGGAGTACCTGCCCTACGTGGAAAGCTTTTTCGACCTCTCTACACTCGGAAAGCGCCTGAAAACCGAGGATTCCATGGCAATCGAGTATCCCGTTAAGGACGGCAACTGGCACCTCGCCCGCTTTATCGTGCAGACGCGTGATGAAAATGGCGAGGCGGAGCGCGTGCTCTTTGCGATGCGCCTGTTCAGCGAGGAAAAGCGCCGCGAAAAGTACTGGATGAGCGCGGCAGAGGAAGCGCGCCGCGCGAACGAGGCGAAAAGCGAGTTCCTTTCACGGATGTCGCACGATATCCGCACGCCGATGAACGTCATCATGGGCTTTGCCAACATCGCCCGCCAGCACGCGGGTGACCCGGCCAAGATACAGGACTGCCTGGATAAGATACTGACCAGCGGGCAAAGCCTGCAGGCGCTCATCGACGATGTGCTGGATATCTCACGCATCGAGAGCGGCGAGTTCAGGGTCGTGCCGCAGCCGATGGAGCTGCACGAGCTCTTCGACTTCTATTCTCAGGCGGCGCACGGCATGGCGGCGGAAAAGCATCTGACCTTTACGGGCCGGATGCACGATATCAAGCACGATACGCTCGCGGCGGACCCGGTGCGCATGGGGCAGGTCTATATGAATCTGCTTTCCAACGCGGTGAAATATACGCCGGAGGGCGGAACGGTCGATTTTGAAGTTTATGAGGAGCCGGCGGAGGAGGATGGCGAGATCCGCCTTGTCTCCGTCGTGCGCGACACAGGCATCGGCATGACGAAGGAGTTCATGGGCGAGATGTATTCCGCCTTTGCGCGCGCGGTCGACACGCGCGTAAACCGTGTGCGCGGCAGCGGACTGGGGCTTGCCATCGTGAAAAAGATCGTCGATCTGATGGACGGGACCATCGAAGTGGAAAGCAAGGTGGGCAAGGGGACGACCTTCCGCGTGACGTTCACGCTGCCGACGGCGGAGGAGGGCAGCGTCCGCCGGGACGAGGTGCAGGAGCCTGTGCGCCTGCCTGCGCGCGGGGTGAACGTCCTCGTGGCGGAGGACAACGCCCTCAACTATGAGATCGTCGTCGAGCAGCTTTCCTCCTATGGGCTGCACTGCCGCCGCGCAAAGGACGGCCGCGACTGCGTGCGGCAGTTTGAGCGCTCGCAGCCGGGCGAGATCGACGTCATCCTCATGGATATGCAGATGCCGGAGATGAACGGTCTGGAGGCGACGGCGGCCATCCGCGCGCTGGCGAGACCGGACGCGAAGGAGATCCCCATCATTGCGCTGACGGCGAACGCCTATCAGGAGGATGTGCAGAGATGCCTGGATGCGGGTATGAACGCGCACCTTTCCAAGCCCATCCATGTGGATCGGGCCGTGCGCACGATCGCCGAGTGCCTGAAGAAAAAATGAAAGAAAAGCGCCCGAAAGCCAAAAGGCTTTCGGGCG
>URQY01000038.1 GCA_900550165.1 uncultured Eubacteriales bacterium | reverse complement strand
CCTACGAGCCGGCACTTCTTTATTTTCTCAGTACGGATACGGGAACGCGGAGAACACCGCGTGGCCGTCAACGAGCGTAAAGGGATACGCAAAGGTCTCTTCGCCGGTTGCCGCCCAGCTCTGCGTCGCCTCATCCCACTCGCCGTAGGTAACGGTCTGCGTCACCGTGCCGCTTTCGCCGTCGAGCGCCACGCTGCACGTTTCATCCATGATAGAATCGTTGCTGCCGCGGTCAGCCGAAAGCACATAAAGCCGGCCGTCGGCCTCTGCATAGCGCTCCGTCTCCTCAAGCCACCGGTCCGCCAGCGCCTTGTCGAAATACCGGTACATCAGCGCGCGCATATCTGCCAGTGTCGAAACGCCCTGAATATCCGCCTGATAATAGGTGTATCCATTGATCTCCATCTCGTCCGGCGTATTTTCGGTCGGCGGCGTCGTGATGAAAAGCCACGACCACAGCGTTGCCGCCGTGTCAAAATCCGAGAGCACGATCTGCTCCTGCGGAACCTCCAGCAGCGTTTTCGCGCGTTCGTTCAGCGCGCTGTAAAATACGCTGTACGGCACATCGAACACCTGCGGTCCCGCCGCATACGGCGCGATGATGTAGGTATCGAATGCCACCGTCATCCCCGTGGCTGTAAAATAGAAGGTCGCGAACGCGGGGAAGTCCGACAGATAGGAATCGTAATCGTCAAAATACGCCTCACTGAGCCCCTGACTGTCGATCTGGCTGACGATATTCTGATAAATGCTTGTTTGCAGGGAGTTGCCGTTTATGTCCCCCTCCTCCGAGGAAAGCGCGTCGAGCGTCAGGAACTCGCCCGTCGTCAGGTCAAAGCTCCAGGTGCGGCTGACGCTGTTCGGATGCGCACCGCCGTAATAGGTGTAATTTTCCGCCACAACGCTCAAAAGTCCCTCTTCCGTCATATACGTGCTGGTCACGCTCAGCTCGTTCACCCAGCAGCTACCGCCGGTGAAGCCCGCCGAGCCGGTCGTCTCGTACAGCTCCTTTCCCTCCGCCGCCATCTGCGAGGCCTCGGATCGAAGCCCGGCCAGCACATTGCTCATCTCCGTATTAAAGGCGCTCTGCGCCGCGATCTGCGCGGACTCGGCCGCGCTGCCGCCGGCCGTCACGTTTTCCGCGGGCGTGTAGCTCTCGCCGTCCTCCGTGCGCAGTTCAAGCGTCGGCAGCTCATAGCGCTCCGCCAGCAGCACCGTGCCGTCCTCAGCCTTGTATTCGTCTTCATAGGTCTGCGTTACGACCTCAAAGTGCAGCGCGCGCTCCTGCGGCGAAGCGCTGCCCTTAGGTCCGCCGCTCCCCGCGCCGCAGGCTGCAAGGCCCATCATCAGCGCGCAGCAGAGCAGCATCGCCATCCATTTTTTCATTTCGATCTCCTTTCCGGGGGTCTGCGGACCGCGATCACACGATCACAGGTCCCTCTGTCCAGGCGCTCCCGCCGCACGCAGAGGCAAGGTCGGGGTACGCAAGGACATACTGGTCCTCCGCGCGTGCGGTCAATGCAAAGAGCCGCCGCGCATCCTCGTCCAGCGCGCGCACATCGGCGCTTTTGATAAGCACCGGCGCGCACGCCGTCTTTTTCATTTTCTTCAGCAGCGCGCGCCCGCGCTCGTTGAACGCCAGCACCCTGAGATACGGCGCCGCCTCCGGCATATCGTCCGCCGTCACGTTCAGATACGCCGCGAGCAGCAGCCGCCGCAGCCGGGCGTAGGCGTAGCGCTTCGTCTTCACCGCGGAAAGCAGCTCCTCGACCGAGACCGCCGTCCGCGCCGACTCGTAAAACCGGCGGTACAGCCCCTCGTTCCCGCCGTCATAGCGGGCGAAGTCCGCCTCATCCATCGCGCGGAATCTGGACAGGATCGCGCGCTCCGCGTTTGCCATCGTCACCGGCGCGCGGCCCGCTTCCCGCTCGCGCGCATAGATGGCGGCGCTCTCCGCCGTCAGATAGTCGGAGGCATCCTCCCCGCGCATGAGCAGTGCGCGGATATGGCTTGCCGAGGCGAAGCCCTCCGCCGCGCCTTCATTGTGGCCGACGGCCTTCCGCGCGATCGCCAGCGGCGTGATCGCACCGCCGCCTTGCAGCAGCGCCTTGCAGTATTCCACGCCCAAAATATCGTTCGGCTCCCGGAGCACGCTCGCATCGTCTCCGATGAGCGTCCTTGCAGCGCTCTCCCGCGCCGCGGCAAAGGATAAGCCCCCGGCAAGCTCTCTGCGCAGCGCGTCCGGAAAATCCGCCCGCAGCAGTGTTTCCGCCGCACGCTGCAATCTTGCCGTGTCGCCGCATTCACTGCCGAAGGCCAGCGTACCGACCACACCCGTCGCCGCCAGAACGCCCACGCCGCCGCGGGCAAAGCCCTCGGCCGATGAGATGGCCCACGGCAGCGGCAGTTCCAAGACCAGGTCCGCCCCGCCGCGCACGGCGGCCTCCGCGCGCGCGTGCGCACGCTCGATGGCAAAGTCGCCCCGCTGGACAAAATCGCCGCTCATCGCGCACACGACGGCCGTCTCTTCGCCAAAGCGCCGCCGCAGTTCGTCAATTTGCCACTTATGGCCGCGGTGAAACGGATTATACTCGGATATTATACCAATCGCATTCATAAAAGTCCTCTCAAAGCGGTTACAAAAGAGTTACATTTTGTTAAATTAACCTTGTGTTTGCCAAAAAGTTTGCTATAATAGACGATGTATGATTTTTACACCGATTGTTTTTTATGATTCTATCGGAAATTCGGGCGCTTTGCAAGCTGCCCTCGAAAAAAGGAGTATACTTATGAACGTATTGGTCATCAACGCAGGCTCTTCCTCCCTGAAGTATCAGCTGCTCAACCCCGCCTCGGGCGAGTTGCTGGCCAAGGGTCTCTGCGAGCGCATCGGCATCGACGGCCGCTTCACCTACAAGCCCCAGCTTCCCGGCAAGGAGGCCATCAAGGAAGCTTCCGTTTCCATGCCCACCCACAGCGAGGCCATCCAGACCGTGCTGAATGCCCTCGTCGACGAGAAGAACGGCGTCATCGGCTCCATGAAGGAGATCGACGCGGTCGGCCACCGCGTGGTCCACGGCGGCGAAAAGTTCGCCAAGTCCGTCGTCATCACCGACGAGGTCATGCAGGCCATCGAGGAATGCAATCCCCTCGCCCCGCTGCACAACCCCGCCAACATCATCGGCATCAAGGCCTGCCAAGAGCTCATGCCCGGCGTGCCCATGGTCGCCGTCTTCGACACCGCCTTTCATCAGACCATGCCCCCCGTGGCCTATACCTATGCCATCCCCTATGAGTACTATGAAAAGGACAAGGTCCGCCGCTACGGTTTCCACGGCACCTCTCACAAGTATGTTTCCCAGCGTGCGGCCGATATGCTCGGCAAGCCTGCCGAGCAGCTCAAGCTGATCTCCTGCCACCTCGGTAACGGCTCCTCCGTCACCGCCATCGACGGCGGCAAGAGCGTCGATACCTCCATGGGCTTCACCCCGCTGGCCGGCCTTCCCATGGGTACCCGCTCCGGCGATATCGACGCCGGTATCCTCGAATACCTGATGAACAAGTACGGCATGGATATCACGGAGATGCTCACCGTCCTCAACAAGAAGTCCGGCGTGCAGGGCGTCAGCGGCGTCAGCTCCGACTTCCGCGATCTGGAAGAGGCCTTTGAAAAGGGCAACGAGCGCGCCGGTCTCGCCGTTGATATGTTCAACTACGGCGTGAAGAAGCTCATCGGCGCGTATGCCGCCGCGATGGGCGGCGTGGACGCCATCATCTTCACCGCAGGCGTGGGCGAGAACAGCGCCTCCCAGCGCATGGCCATCGCCTCCGGTCTTGAGTTCATGGGCGTCAAGATGGACGAGGACGCCAACAAGGTCCGCGGTGAGGAGCGCGTCATCTCCGCGCCCGACTCCAAGGTCACCGTTCTCCTCATCCCCACGAACGAGGAGCTCATGATCGCCATGGACACCGCCGCTCTCGTCGGCTGAGTCCCGCTCAACACATATCCCCAAAGCATCCGCGCACGACCCGTGCGCGGATGCTTTTTCTTTGCGGCAGCATGGCTACCGGCGCCTTTGAAGCGGACAAGCAAAAAGCACAGGCGTGAGCCTGTGCTTTTTGCTTTGATCAGCCGCTCAGCTCCTGTATCTCTGTCTGAATGAGCCGACCCGCGGCAGCGGCGAGCTGATCCATGCGGCGGATGCGTGCAAGGTCCCGGCCATAAATGGTGTTCGCGGCGGGAACGCTCGCGTTCTCACCCATGAAGACGGCGGCGACGCGAACGCCCTGTGCGCGCAAAGCACGGACCTCTTCCGCGGTATCCTCGATACCGGCCTGACCGTCGTACTCACGGCTGAGCGGGACCTTGCCGCCCGGAAGGATCTTGTGGCTGTCGTCCGGGCTGGCATCGGTCAGCAGGATGAGCAGGTGCTTGTCCGCGGGCGCGGACTTCATCAGCTCTCCCGCGGCGCGCAGCGCAAGGCCGTCGCGGTTCCACCCGGCGGCAAAGTAGTCAAAGACCCTGCGCTCGCCGTTCTTGTCGCCGAAATCCTTCAAAACACGCAGCACCGTGTACCCGCGCAGGCTGCAAAAGCTCGTCACGCGCACAGGGATGCCGCAGGAGGCGAGGCTTTTGGCCAGAATATAGCCCTGAATGGCGATGGTCTCCTGACAGTGCAGGCGCGAGGCTGAGCCGTCGAGCATCAGATCGACCGTGAAGCCGGGGCGCGGCTCCTCGTCATTGCGCAGAAACACGCGGTCATCGCGCAGCACCGGCTCGCGCCAGACCCTTGTGCCGTCCAGCCGGCCCTGACGGGCTGTGACCTGCTCCGGCTGCTGATGGACGAGCATACAGTTGCGGATCTGCTCGGTCAGGCGCAGCAGCGCGTTCTGATAGAGCGCGTTGTCGTGCGAGAAGGCTGCGCGGTTGCGCTTTGCCTGTTCCTCGGCCTGCTCATAGAGCCGCTGCGTGTCGGCGCTGATGCTCTTGTTGGGCGCGCTGCCTCCCTTTGTAAACCAGAGGTGGCAGCCGAGGTGGTTGCCGGTGCAGAGCTCCTGCTCGATGCGCGCAAGCTGCCGGGGCGAATAGATGCTGCGCCCGAAGCAGCGCTCGATGTAGTCGCGGTCCTGCGTCTCGTGCTCATTGGAGCGCAGATGCGATCGCAGCGCATTCGACGCGCGCACCATGCCGTTCTGCCCCGCCACAGCGGAGCGGCCGATGGTCAGATCGTCCGTGCGGACGATCTCCGTCGGCAGGAGCTTGGTCAAAAGCGGCGCCCACCTGTCGCTGAAGTGCAGGTGGAACGGCTCCTTTTTATGCACTGTGCCGTCGAATTGCAGATACCGCCGAAACGCCGCCAGCACGGTACGCTCCAGCTCCTCGCCGCTCAAATCGCCGGAGCAGGCAAGGTCCTCGGCAAGGCCCTTTTCCCACGGCGCAAGGATCGGCGGCTTCTGCCCCAGCACGGTTTTCCACCGCTCGGACTGGAGCGCGTAGACCAGCTGATTTTTCTCCATCCACTCCTGCCGCGAGAGCAGATATTCCGACGCAAAAAATTCCGCCGCGTGCGCGCGCCGCAGCTCCGCGAGCACCGGCCGCACGGGAAGCTCCTTTTCATACACCGCGTTTTCGAGCGCCAGCCACGCAAGGTCGTCAAAGGTGCTTTGCCGCACATCGCCCGTCCAGTGGGCGAAGAGGCGCTTCTGCGCCCCGTCGCCAAACCACTTGTGCACAAGGCCGATAACGCAGTTCATGTAAAAGTCCGGCTCGCCGTCCGACTTAAGCGCCAAAAACTGCGGCTCGAATGCATAATCCCCGCACGCGGTCCAGACGAGGTTGATCGCCCGGCGCTGCCGGGCTGAGTAGCCTGCCGTCTCCATCTCAGTCGGTGAAGAGGCGGCTGCGCTCGAGCTTTGCGGGGATGCGCGCGGCGATGACGTCGCGGATCAGCCCCTGCTCGTAAGCATCGAAGGCCTTGTTCGTAATGCCCATATCGAGTGCGATCCCCGCCTTGACCCCGCGGCGGATAAGGCGCAGCGCGTCCAGAAGTCCGCGCAGGTCGAGCGCCTTTTCCGATATCTCGGCATTCTCGCACTTTTTCTGCAAATCGAGGAATAGCTGCACAAACTGGCCGCGGTATTTCTTCTCCAGCGTCGGGAACTCGTCGCCGAGCAGTCGCGCAAGACCGTCCTCGTCGATGGACGGCATCCGGATAACGACAAAGCGCGAGGTAAGCGCTTCATTCAGCTCGCGCGTACCGGCGTAGCCGTAGTTCATCGTGCCGATGAAGCGCGCGGCAGGGTCGACCTCCACGCGCTCATAGCCCGGCACGTCGATGGCACGGCGGAAGTCGAGCGTTGCGTGCAGTACGGCCAGCGCCTCGTTTTTCGCCATATTGATCTCGTCGAGCACGCCGAAGCCGCCGTGCTTTGCGCAGAGGTACACCGGCCCCGGCCGGAAGCGCACCTCGCCGCCCTCGAAGGTGTCCATACCAATGAGGCTCGCAGCATCCATATTCACATGGAAGGAAACATCCCACGCAGGACGGCCGAAGACCTGCGCAAGGTTTTCCGCCAGCACGTTTTTGCCCGTGGCCTTGCTGCCGGCGAGCAGCAGATTCTCCCCGCACAAAACGGCGGCGACCGCCGCCTCCCACACGTCCTTTCCGTAATAGCGATACCGCGGCTGCGGCACGCGGTCCGCAAGCTCCGCGGGCACAGGGTATTGCGCGCGAAATTCCCGGATGCCGTCCAGAAGCGCGGGACTAAGCCCCTCCTGTTCCAAAAAATCCAGCAAAGTAAGCTCACTCTTTCCGCGGGCGTGCACCGCACGCCCCTTTTTTTCGTCCATCATCATAGCACGCACCCGGCAGTTTTCAAGTGATTTTTCGCAAATTTCGCGCAAAAAAGCTTCTATCGAATTTTTTCATTTGCATCGGCGGCACATTCGGCTTATGCTGTAGCTGTTAAGCTTTGGCCGCGCGCCATTCATTGCGTCGCGCGCAGGCGCGCCGGCATGACAGAGGAGGAACGCAAGATGAAGGCAAAGGTTTATTTTTCCAAAGATATCACACCCGAGAAGGTCGTGGAGCTCTACAGGGCGCTGGGCAGGGAGCTTCCCGGCAGGGTCGCCGTCAAGGTCCACTCCGGCGAGCCGGGCAATCAGAACTTTTTGACCCCTGAATTCTGGCAGCCGATGATCGAAGCGGTGCACGGCACCGTCGTCGAGTGCAACACGGCCTATCCCGGCGAGCGCAACACGACCGAGGCCCACCGCCGCACGATGATCAAGCACGGCTGGAGCAAGCTCTTCGATGTGGACATTCTCGACGCCGAGGGTCCGGACATCGAGCTTGCCATTCCGAACGGCAAGCGCATCCAAAAGAATTTTGTCGGCAAGGACATGGCCAATTACGACTCCATGCTCGTGCTCTCGCACTTCAAAGGCCACCCGATGGGCGGCTTCGGCGGCGCGCTGAAGCAGCTCTCCATCGGCTGCGGCTCGAGCGCGGGCAAGGCCTACATCCACGGCGCGGGCAAGCCCGAGGAGATGTGGTCCACCGACCAGATCGCGTTTCTTGAATCCATGGCGGACGCGGCGTCCTCCGTCGTGAAGTATTTCGACGGCAGGCTTGCCTACATCAACGTGATGAAGAATATGTCGGTCGACTGCGACTGCTGCGCCGTGGCGGAGGACCCGTGCATGAAGGATATCGGCATCCTCGCCTCTCTTGACCCCATTGCCATCGACCAGGCCTGCCTTGACCTTGTCTACGCCTCCGACGACCCGGGCCGCGACCATCTTGTCGAGCGCATCGAGAGCCGCAGCGGTGTGCATACGGTAGAGGCCGCCGCCGATCTCGGCTTCGGCACGAGAGAATATGAGCTCATCGAACTGTAATTACCGCAACATGGAAAAAGAAAGGCGATGGCCGCACGGCCATCGCCTTTTTGTATGTTCACTTGATGAACCACAGGTCCATGTCGACGCTGCCCTTGATGCCGGGGACACTGCCCTTGTCCGTATACTGCCACATGGCAAAGTCATAGTAGAACGTCGGCGCATTCGAGCTGTAGTACGCGAACCACAGCGGGTAGTCGACAATTTGGCTGAGGTCGTATTTGACGTAGCCCGCATAGCTGTCGGTATAGATCATCGGATCATAACCTGCATCCTTGATGATCTTGCAAAAGGCATTCGCGGCGGCGCACAAAATGCTCGTCTCCAGCCCGTAGGTGCGGGCGCTCGACTTGCCGACGACCTCCCAGTCGAAGACGACGGGGCCGGTGATGGTGTGGCCGCGCAGCTTGTCGAGCACAAAGTAGGCTTCCTCCTCCGCCTCCTGAACGCTGATGGCCTGCGAGTAGAAGTACGCGCCCACCTGAAGGCCCGCGGCTGCCGCGCCGTCGGCGTAGTCGTCAAACTTCTTATCGGCGTAGATGGAGCCTATGGTGTAGCCGCGACCGCCCACGCGCGCGATGACAAATTCCACGCCGCTGCCCGCGACCGCCGTCCAGTCGATGTCGCCCTGATACTGCGAAACGTCAATGCCGAGGCGCGTGCGCACATTGGGGTCATTGTAGCGCATGATGCTGCCGTCCTTGTAGAAGGCGGACTTATCGTAATTGTTTGTCGGCACGCCCTCGAGCACATCGAGCGTGTAGTCCTTATAGTAGATCTTCTGCTTGGTGTTCGTCGCGCCGGCCTGATAGATGCGCCACACGATCGTCGCCACCTCCGCGCGCGTGATGCTGCTGTTCGGATAGAAATAGGTCTGATCGCCGACCTTTGTGCCGATGAAGATGCCCGCCTCATAGAGGGCCGTCACGTAGCCGTCATTCACATCGGCAAAGGGAGAGGTACTGCCCGACGCGCCGTAGCCCATGGCCTTGGCCGCAAGGCGCGCGACCTCGAGGCGGCTGATGGGAGAATCGAGCGATTCGGCCTTATCGCGCGAAAGATAGCTCATGGAGAGAGCGTAGGTGCCGTAGCCGCTGGCCCAGTGCGCGCCCGTGGGCGCCTGCTCCTTGTGGCCTGTCGCCAGCAGCACGAGCTTGAGCATCTCGCCCGTGCTCGTGGCGCGGTTGGGGGCAAAGGTGCCGTCGCCGTTGCCGCCGACGATGCCCTGGGCGCTCAGCTCCATGACGTAATCATAAAACCAGTCTCCCTTCTTCACATCGGAATAGGTCGTGCCCGTGTAGCTGTTCGTCGTCCAAACGGCGGTCGTGACCGCGTTGCCGGAGACGATGCTGTTTTCCGTCAGCACCGTGCCGTTCGCCGTTTTCAGGCCCGCGAACGTGCTGCCGAGCTTTTCCATCGTGGGAAAGCTGCCGTAAGCCGTGCCGCGCTGGTAGACGCGGAAATCCGTCTCATACGAGATGCCGTCCTCCTTGTTGATGATGAGATAGGCGAACTCGGTTTCCGCCGCGGCGGTGCTGTCGTCAAGGTAGAGCGCCGCCTCCTGTAGCCGCCGGTCGGCAAGTCCCTCCTGTGCCTGACCGCCCGAGTGACACCACTCACCGAACGCCTGCGCGACCTCAAGGCGCGAGGCCTGCACCTCGCCGCTGGCGATCTTCACGAGCTTGCTCGTGCCGCTCATCCAGCCCGTGCCGTAGTTGTAGCTGAAGCAGATCAGCGCGTCGAACTGTCCCTGCGTGGGCGTGATGCCGTAGCGTCCGAAGAAGTCGTTGAGCTTGGTCTCGTAGGCCGCGATCTTGCTGCGCAGAAGCGCCTCCGCCTCCTGCTGGGTGATGCCGTCGGGGTAATCGTCGGCGCCGCACTCCGTGCCGTAGCCGATGTACCACTTGCCGTTCGCGCTGTACTTTTCCGCGCGGAAGCCCTCTTCCTCTTCAAGCTGGCGGATGGCCGCGCTGCCCGCGCTCATCGCCGTACCGCTCGCCAGCGCCGGGATACATAGCTGCATCGCGAGGCACAGCGCAAGCAGCAGCGCAAGCGGCGTTTTCTTCCGTGTGATGTTTCTCATAGTCTACTCTCCTTTTCCGCGCGGGAACACAAGCGCTCCGCCGCATCTGAGTTTTGTCCGCAGTATACCATAGGTTTACATAAAAATCAACCGGAGTTCGACCGCTTTTACGCAAATATCCCGCGTTCTGCCAATTTCGGCAAAGCGCGGGATATTCTCACATCAGCGCGTCAAAGAGTGCGTTCAGGTTGTCGTCGGAGTATTCAACCTCCGCGCTGTAGAGGCGGCAGAGCTCGATCTGATCCTCCGCGGTGAACGCACCGTTCCGCAAAAAGTGCAGCGCACCGAGCGCGAAGAGCAGCCGCACCGACACCACGGCAAATGCCGCCTTGCTGCCGATGTCTCCATCGTCGAGCGCCGTCGGCACATGGCGGCAGAGGAAGTAAACAAGCAGCTGCTCATACTCCGTTTCGCGCCCCCGCATCTGCGCGGCAAAATCGGAAAGCGGCAGCGCCGCCGCGTCTTCGCGCAGGCCCTTCAAAATATCGGTCCACGCCTCGTCCATGCGCTCGAGCGAGAGGTAAAAATCCGCCCACTGCGCAAGCGTGATATCGGGGACCGCCGCGCCGCAGAGTGTCAGCAAATCCTCCATGCGCTGCGGTATCGTTTTTTCGCGATCCTGCGCGGCGGCAAGAAGCCGGTCACGCAGCGTGAGCAGCGCCGTCTCCTCCTCGTCGAGCGTCCCCTCGCCGGTCACAAGGAGCCGCGTTTTATCGGTTTTTGTCAAAATGAGCCGCGCGGCCTCCTCGCAGCAGAGGCCCACGCCGATCTCCGTGCGCTCCGAGAAGAAACTGCGGTAGCGCGGATGATCGGTGCAGATCTGGCACAGCATTCCCTCCCCGCCGTACAGGATGAGGTCGCAGAGATTTCTCTCATTCAGGAACGGGCAGCGCTCGTGCTCGCCAAGGATAAAGTGCGGAGCGTCGCCGTCCGAAGCAATGCTCCCGGCAAGGCGCGCTCCCATCTCGCCGCCGACCTTACGGTAGGCGGCAAGCGCGTCCTCATCCACGTCGATCTCCCAGCCGATGCAGCAGTTGTGGCGACAGCGGTCGGCGATGCAGCGGAACTGCGGGTAATAGTCCGGATAAACGTTCTGCATGATGCGCCCCCCCTTTCTCTCCTCCGCCATTATAAAGCGCCGCGCCGCGCTTTGCAACGAATTTTATTCTTGCCGCTTTCGCAAAGCTGTGGTAGAATAAAAATATATGCGGGTATGGCGGAATTGGCAGACGCGCAGGATTTAGGTGATGTCACCTCAGTGAAGGTTTTTCGTCCCATCATTCGCCGTGCTCATTCTTTGGTAAAAACAGGTTCATCCTGTTTTTATAGATGCGGGTCAAGCGTTATGCTCCGCCTCGGTTCCTCGCCGTGTAAAAATCAGAGGAGAATAAAATAGCGACAGGTAGCCCTGCCGCTCATATCTGCGGGCGTGGTGGAATTGGTAGATATGCGAGATTTAGGTGACGTCACCTCAGTGAAGATTTTTCGCGTAGGATTTGACCAGCAGCTTCTTGTCCAAGGCTTTCCATACGGCAAGGCAATTTATGCGCAGATACAAATCCGCGATTTCATCGCACTCTGTGCGCTCATATCTGCGGGCATGATGGAATTGGTAGACATGCGAGATTTAGGTGATGTCACCTCAGTGTAGGTTTTTGCAAATGGATGAATTTGCAGGAGGATATGCCGATGGGAAAGCTGAGAAAACAAAATAGCAACTTACCCGCATTCCCCAGAATAACACCTGATAAGACCGAAACTTTTGCTGGCAAGTGGACTGCCCGTGTTACTAAGATATTCAATCAGCCTGATGGCTCTATTATTAAAGCGACCAGAAAAATCAACAAAGATGGGAGCATAACCGATAAAATCGAGCATAGACACAAATAACATATTTGTGCTTCATCTTGACCCTTTGCGGTACCAAACAATAAAAAATAGCGGCAGTTTTTCCTGCCGCTTATATATGCGGGTATGGCGGAATTGGCAGACGCGCAGGATTTAGGTGATGTCACCTCAGTGAAGGTTTTTCGTCCCATCATTCGCCGTGCTCATTCTTTGGTAAAAACAGGTTCATCCTGTTTTTATAGATGCGGGTCAAGCGTTATGCTCCGCCTCGGTTCCTCGCCGTGTAAAAATCAGAGGAGAATAAAATAGCGACAGGTGACCCTGCCGCTCATATCTGCGGGCATGATGGAATTGGTAGACATGCGAGATTTAGGTTCTCGTGCAGCGATGCGTTGGGGTTCGAGTCCCCATGCCCGCACCATCTGCGCCAGACTATTTGTTTGGCGCTTTCTATTTACTCAATTATGAGGTATTGCTATGATCGACTGGTTTAAAAAACACAGAGTGTTGTTTGCACTAATCTGCGTGGTTATTTTGCTCCTACTAATGGGCGTCCCCTTTGTTATCAATATCCTATTTAAGATAAACGCCACAACAGATATCCTTGTAGCCGAATGGTCTGCCGGTGATGCATTGGGTTATTATGGTGCAATCCTCTCCTTTCTTGGCACCGTGGTCTTAGGCGCTTTAGCCTTGTATCAGAACCACATTATCAAAACAGAGGCAGATAAAAAGGCAGCGCTTGCTGAAGAACAAGAACGTGCCGAGAATATGCCCCGCTTCTTCTTGCGTTTTCAGTGTGCCAGTGGATTCTGTGGGAGTTTAAAATTCGCAGTAATGAATGTATCGAACAACATCGCGTACACCGTCGATGTTTATGATATAAAAATTAAGGGTGGGTCCAAAACGATCTGGGAATCCGATGATACCTACGGTGCCCCTGTAATTAATCCGCAGAAAGAGATGACCATTCAAACAAAGTCACCTGCGACTAATGAGACTGGAGAATTTGCATTTTTTGCTACAATGAGTTGCATGGACAAATATGATGGGAAACACGAGTACATACTTAAAATGACTTGTCGTTACCCTAATCATTACGGTGACACAAGCGTAACCGAAATCAAGTAAAGTCTAATTAGCTGAGGGAGACTGTCCCTGTAACGATAAAATGTGGGCGTCGAGGATTAGTTTCCTCAACGCCCACATTTTATCGTTCAACTTGTGTACTTGTTTCTTAGATACTCGGCAACACATTCGATTTCAGGGAAAAGAGCTGCGCGATTGATTGAGAATGTCTCCAATTGTTCAAGCAACTTCTTTTTCCCATCAATCAGTATAACTACTTTTTTCCCGTTTTCCCTATATCGAAATTCTTCCAATGATCTTTCGCCGTCAGGTAACCCACATAGGATAAATGCACCATCTTGCTTAACGATTCGATCATTATTCTTTAGCGCATAGACAATGAAGCTACTCACCAGATCGTCCTTTTTGATTTCAGACAGAAAAGCAGGTTTTTCAAGTCTCACTTCATGAAGTAAGCGATCCACCTTTTTGTTGAAATCATGTTGTGATACCGTTGGATCCGATGCCAGTCGTCCAAATTCTTGTTGTTGCTTGTATGAAAAAACAGGTAGACTTGCCAATATGGATACCGTATCACTTTGTGGGTATTTGATTTCATGGTTCTCGGGTGAAATTAAAACCAGTTCCCCATAGCTCTCGGGATTACTCTCACATGCAAAATACAGCGCAACAAGAGGATTCCTTGTGATATCCAGCAAGCGTGTAGGCAAACCATAGTGCTGCATCTTTACCAGTTTCTCAAGATGAGTGTGACATTTTTCAAAGTCGTCAGGGCAATTAATTATCAGTTCGTGGTATATTTTGCTTTCGTTCTGCAATAAGCGCGGGGTTCGCATGATTGACGGACGTAAAATATAGTTTGGATTTGCATGTCCTCGGAAAAACAGTGTTCCTGCTTCTTTCTTTAGTGAAGAAACATAACTGTTTACACTTGAAACAGAAGAGAGAAAATGTATCTCAACCTTTTCTGCATTATAT
>URQY01000037.1 GCA_900550165.1 uncultured Eubacteriales bacterium | reverse complement strand
CCATCATAAATCCATTCAAGCTTCACAATAGCTTCTGCTTGTGTCTTGCAAGCGTTCATCTGCCGCACCCATTCCCGGCTTTCCGTTACTGGGCGATACTGTTTTGCGAACACCGATCAAAAGTGGCAGAGCCGCTTTTTCAAGACGCTTTGCGCCTCGGTTGTTTGCTGAAGCGGACAAGCAAGACACAGGCTCCGCGCAGGGTGTTTTCTGCCGCGCGCCTGTTGCGGCAGAAAACGGATCACACCGCTTTCACGCCTGCGGACGCGAAACTCTGCGAGGCTTTTTGCCATGTAACGTTAAACTTGCGCGCGTTTTTGGGCGATGCTCGCTGAACTTGCTTGAAAAATATCCCCCGCTCCCCTATACTTTGCATAGAGAGAAGAGAGGAGGGGGACGCGAATGGACGAAAATCGCAAGGAGACGGCAAACCGCACGGCGGAGGATACCGCGCGTCAGGCGCTTCCCACCGCGCCGCCGCAGACCGACGGAGATGACATTTGCCACACGAAGTACATCGACTTCAAGGGCAGCGCCTACGATCCGCGCGGCATGGAGCAGTGGCTTGCCGAGCGCGCGGCGGAGGGCGACGAGCTTGTCCGCTGGGAACAGTTCCGCGAGGGAGAGAAGCGCGATTGCCGCTTTTATCTGGAGCCTGCCGCGGAAAAGGGCGAGCCGGATGAGCTTCTGCGGCGAAAGCGCGAGAGCATGGGCTGGGAATATGTCTGCACGACGAAAAACGACCTGTTTTACATCTGGCGCGGCGACCTGAGCGCGCATATCCCCGTGCCGAGGGAGCAGACGGACTCCTACGGCTATCGCCTTGTCTGCAAAAAGCTGCGCCGCAGCTACGGGATGCCGCTTTTTTACGCTGCGGCAGATGCGGTGCTGTTTTATGTCCTGTACCGTGTGCTCACGCTGCCGGTATTATCGCTGCTGGTGATGCCAAAGAGCACAGTGTGGCAGTTTGCGTCGATACTGCTGGGCAGCTTTCTTGGAATGCTCAGCGGCACGAAGGAGCGGGGAGATCTCCGCGCGCTCAAGCGCGCCATGGAGGAACGAGAGCACGTGCAGCCCGCCGGAAAGGACCGCTGGTCGCAGATCAGCAGGGTGCTCTCCATTATCTGCGGTGTCGCGGCCCTTCTAAGTATCATGAAGGATAACGCCCACTACGGCGATGCGTATGACGAGCCGCCGCTGCCGTATCTCTGCGCGGAGGAGCTTGGCGGCAGCGCCTACGACTGGTGCGACGTGCGCGACTTTTCCACGCCGCTCGGCGGGCACGTGTACTCCGTCGGCGAAACGCCCTATGCCGGGAAGGTCGACGACTGGTGGCAGTACAGCACGGAGGTGGACTTTTACGCCCCGCGCATTTCCGCGTTGGCCGCTCCGCTGGCGCATGAGCTGCGAGACTATTTCATGGAAGACGGCGCGCAGACGCTTTCTCTCGACGGCTTTGACGAGGCGTACTACGCAGAATTTATCAAACCAAATACCCGGTTTCCAAATGAACCGGACGAAGTCCACCAGTTTCTTATCCTGCGCCGCGGGGGAGAGGTGCTTTACTTCCGCACCGAGGCGCCCGACGATCTGCGGGACCGTCTGGACGAATTTGCAGACATTTTTGATCAGTACGGCGAATTAGCATAAAAAGAAGTGCGTTCCTAACGGGAACGCACTTCTTTTTTGCTATCTTGTCACTGCTCTAACTTTTTAAGCTCGTCGAGCTGGCCTTCCAGCGTGGTGAACGCGCCGGGCAGTCGCGACACGGCCTCGTCCGCATGGCGCAGCGCGGAAGAAACGCTCTCACAGGTCGAGCCGAGCGTTGCAAGCACCTGCGCGCACTGGCTCGTGCAGGAAGCAATGTACGCTTGCAGCTTGGCGCGCGTGGCGGCGTCGAGCGCGTCGGCGCGCTCACGGGCGGAAAGCTCAATGTCGGCGATGTGCGCCTTCACGCGGCCGTATTCCTCGGCCTGCGCGCGAAGCTCCGCGAGCTCGGAGAGCACTTTCTGCATCTCGCGCTCATGCTCGGCCTTCTGCGCGGCGCGCAGACGCTCGTGCTCCTTCTGTGCGAAGGCTGCCTTCTGCATAGTGTCTTCCAGCTGTGCGCGCAGCTCGGTGATGGTCTCCTGCGCGGCGGTCAGCCCCTTTTTGAGTGCTTCCTGCGCGCCGGACGCGGTGTCATAGGACTCTGCGAGCTGGTCGCGCTCGTGCTCGGCGGCGGCAAGCTTATCGCGAAGCTCTGCATTCTCGCGGCAGAGACCGTCGCTCTCCTGTTCGAGAGACTCGATCTGCTGCTTGCTCTCGAGCGCGGTTTTCTCGATATAACGGATGACGTCGTCGCGGTTAAAGCCGCCGAAGACGGAACTCTTGAAGGTATTTTCCATGTCGCTCCCACCTTTTTCTTTCTCTGTGTTATGGTAACACAAAAGACGGACGATGACAAGGAAAAAAGCGCGGCGCCGGTCAGGACGCCGCGCGTTCGCGCTGCTTAACGGGTGGTGAAGGGAAAGCCTTTGCCGTCCTTTGCGAAGCGGACGCTGTCGGCGTTCACATCGCCGACGACGGTACTGCAATGCACGCTGTCGCCCGCGCGGACGCTGCCCTGCACATCGCCGCAGCGCACACTGTCGCTAGCCTGCACATCACCGCCGACGCTGCCGCAGGTGACGTTGTCACCCGCACGGACGCTGCCCTGCA
This sequence comes from uncultured Eubacteriales bacterium, assembly GCA_900550165.1. Classification (GTDB taxonomy): domain Bacteria; phylum Bacillota; class Clostridia; order Oscillospirales; family Oscillospiraceae; genus Hominicoprocola. The sequence goes on along the minus strand of URQY01000037.1, from coordinate 11,855 downwards.
CATCGCCGGAGCAGTTCACGCTGTCGCCCGCCTGCACACCGCCGCCGACATTGCCGCAGGTGACGTTGTCGCCGGCCTGCACATTGCCGCCGATGTCGCCGCAGGTGATGCCGTCGCCCGCCTTGACATTCCCACCGATGGTCGTATCGGTGCAGACGATGGAAAAATCGCTGTAAATGTCTTGTGCGCTGCCGGAAAAGTGCAGCTCGACGGTCTTGCGGATCTCGTCGTATTTGTCGTGGCGGAACAGACTTCCCTGTTTCGGCTGGAGCAGCCGGTGCCCCTGAAAGAGCACCGCGTGGATGCTGTCGTCATCCTCCCACGGCAGCTCCGCCGCGATAGGAAGGACCTGACCGTCCGCATCCGCTTTTTCACTGGACGTTTCTTTGCTCTCGCGGCCGAAGAGTTCGTCGAGCGTCATCTCCAGCGCATCGACAAGCTGCGGCAGCAGTGCGATATCGGGGCAGCACGCATCGCTCTCCCACTTGGAAACGGCCTGATTGCTCACGCCGAGAATATTGGCCAGCGCCTCCTGTGTCAGCCCTTTATCCCTGCGGCGGGCCGATATCCGCGTTCCCATTGTCAGTTCTTCCAATTGTCTATCCTCCTGCACTGCGTTATAATAATATAATAAAGTGAAAAGCTCAGCGGAACGCGCCGAGGATCGGGAAAGCGGCGGCCGGACGCTCCACGCCGAGCACGCGGTCGAGTATATCCCGCGCGGTTTCCCTGCTGTTCAGGCGGCGCGCTTTGCGCCGCGCCGCGATCGTGATGTTTGCCATGATAGAGACCTTCCTTGCCCCGCGCTGCAGCCGCGGCAGTTTGAATCACCGGTATGGCCTCAGTATAGGGGGGGAGGGGGTGGCTTGGCAATGGCGCGGTGGTTGAATCGGCTCTCTTTTTCTCCAACCTGCGGTTGAATAACGCGATGAGAAGACGAGTGTCGCTGTTTAGCGGACAGATCACCGCCTGACGCTGATCTCCTCGATGCCGCGCGTGTAATCGACCACGTGCTGCAAAAAGAGCTGCGTGATCGTCGAGGGCAGAAAGCCCTTCTTCACGGCGATGCAGATCTCGCGCGACTGCTCGACGTCCAGCGGCTTGCTGACGACGTGGTAGCGTTCGGGTTGGAGCAGCAGGCTGTGCACGATGCTCACGCCGAGCCCGGCCTCGACCATTGAGAGGAGCGCGAAGTCGCTCGTCGTGTCATAGGTGATCTCGGGGTGGACGTTGTACTGGTCGAGGATGCGGTTGAACTCGTAGTCCTCCATCTCCATCAGGCGCACGAACGTCTCGTGCGGCAGCTGCTCGAGCGGAAAGACGGGAACGTGCGCCATCGGGTGATCCTGCGGCAGGATGGCGACCATCGTGTCGTGCAGGATGGGGGTGGGCTCAAAGTCGTTGGAGACGGGCGTGACGAGAAAGCCGCAGTCGATCGCGCCGCGGCGCAGCCACTCGGAAATTTCGTAATACTCGCCCGTGAGGAGCTGGTTCTGGATGTTCGGGTAGCGCTGGTGGAAGTCCTTCAGGATCTCCGGCAGAAGGCTGATGGCAAGGCTCGTAAAGCACCCGAGCCGCAGCGTGCCGGACTGCACGCCGTGGAGCTCGGACACGGCAAAATTGAGGTCCTCGTAGTCCTTGACGATCTCGCGGATCGTGGGGAGGAGCACCATGCCGTCGGACGAAATTTCGATGCCGGAGTGATTGCGCGTGAGGAGCTTGACCTGCCAGTCCTGCTCCAGGTCGGAGATCATCTTGCTCACGGCGGACTGCGTGTAGCCCAGCTCATTGGCTGCCTGCGTGATGCTGCCGGTCTCCACGGTGCGCAGGTAGGCAATATATTTACGAATGCTCATTATCAAAAACCTCGATAATATCCAACAGATTCCATTTTGGAATGCTGAGATAAAAATATATTCGCTTTTCAAAAGCGTAAAAGGATTATACAATATGGCCAAAGAAAATTCAATGCCCCTACACGGAATTTTCGAAGTAGTACAAAAATAAATGGGAATCACAAGGAGGAAACAGTCATGGTCCATTATTCCTGCATTGGCGCTACCGGTTATGTCTGCGGCGAAGTGCTCCGCATGATGGTCAATCATCCCGAGGGTGAGCTCGTCAACGTGCTCGATACCTATGGCGTGGGCGACGCGATCTCTACGCATCATCCCGCGCTGCGCGGCTTCTACGATCAGGTCATCATGGACCTCACCGAAGAGACCGTGCGCGAGACCGCCAAGAAGAGCGACGTCATCATGATCCAGGTCCCGTCCGGCGACGTGGCTAAGTGGGCGGAGATCGTCCTTGCCGAGGACTGCGCCATCATCGATATCGGCGCCGACATCCGCTTCCGCGATGTTGACGTGTGGGAAAAGTGGTACGGTCAGAAGCATCCCGATGCCCAGATGACCCACGATGCTGTTTACTGCATCCCCGAGGTCATGCGCGACCTTGCCAAGGGCAAGAAACTCATCGCCAACCCCGGCTGTTATCCCACCGCCTCCACGCTCGGCCTGCAGCCCATGCTCAAGGCCGGTCACATCGTTGACAACACCATCGTCATCGACGCCAAGAGCGGCTACACCGGCGCAGGCCGCCGTCCCGCTCTCAACAAGCTCCTCACCGAGGCGGAGAACAACTTCTGCGCTTACGCGCTCGGCGGCGGCCATCGCCACACGCCCGAGATCGAGCAGAACATCGCCTACATCACCGGTAAGGACCTGATGAAGCCCGAGACCTGGCAGTACATCAATTTCCAGCCGCACCTGCTGCCCCAGGTCCGCGGTATCGAGGTCACCATCTACGCCACCTGCGATAAGGACTTCACCAACGAAGAGGTCTATGAGCTCTACAAGGACTTCTACAAGGACGAGCCCTTCGTCAAGGTCTTCCCGTCCAACCTGCCCGTCCAGACCAAGTGGGTCTACGGCACCAACTTCTGCGAGATGACCCCGACCTTCGACAAGCGTACCCACCGCCTGATCGTCTCCTCCGTGATCGACAACATCGGCAAGGGCGCCGCTGGCCAGGCCATCCAGAACATGAACCTTATCATGGGCCTGCCCGAGACCACCGGCCTCATGATGCCCCCGATGTATCCGTAATTTTCGGTTCGACGAGGTTCGACCCGATTTCAGCAGGAATGCTGCTAAACTAACGTTAAGAGAGGAGATCCCCCCATATGTCCAATCTGAAAAAGATCGAGGGCGGCGTGACCACGCCGCAGGGCTTCACCGCCGGCGCGACCTATACCGCCATCAAAAAGCGCGAGAACAAGAAGCCCGACGTCGCCGTCCTCTACTCCGACCTGCCCTGCTCCTGCGCGGCCTGCTTCACCACGAACAAGTTCTGCGCGGCTCCGGTCATCCTTGACCGCGAGATCCTGAAAAAGGGTAAGGCCCGCGCCGTTGTCATTAACTCCGGCAACGCCAACGCCGCCACCGGCACGCAGGGCATCGAGGATGCCCGCACCGTTGAGCGCGAGGCGGAAAAGCTGCTCGGCCTCGGCGAGGACGAAGTGTTCGTCTGCTCCACTGGCGTCATCGGCCAGAGACTTCCGGTCGACAAGGTGCTCCAGGGCATCCGCGAGATCATTCCCGCCAAGCTTGCCAAGGAGAACGGCTCCGAGGCGGCCTACGCCATCATGACCACCGATACCGTCCGCAAGGAGTGCGCCTATGAGCTGCAGCTCTCCACCGGCACGGTGAAGATCGGCGCGATGGCCAAGGGCTCTGGCATGATCCACCCCAACATGGCGACGATGCTCGTCTACGTGACGACCGACGCCAAGGCCGATCCCGCCGACCTGCAGAAGATGCTCTCCGCGGCGGTCGACAAGAGCTTCAATATGTGCACCGTCGACGGCGACACCTCCACCAACGACTCTATCTTCCTGCTTGCCAACGGCGCCTCCGGCGTTGAGATCAAGACCGAGGAAGACAAGAAGGCGATGGCCGATCTCGTGCTCGCCATCTGCACCGACATGGCCCGCCGCGTCGCTTCCGACGGCGAGGGCGCGACCCACCTCATCGAGGTCGAGGCCTATGGCCTTCCCACCGAGCACGACGCGCGTCTGGTCGCCAAGTCCATCGCGGGCTCCATGCTCTTCAAGGCTGCCGTCTTCGGCCGCGACGCCAACTGGGGCCGCATCATGGCCGCTGCCGGCTACTCGGGCGCTGACGTTGACCCGACCCGTGCTGACTGCATCATCAAGAGCGCTGCCGGCGAGGTCCAGGTCATGAAGGACGGCTTCGGCGCGGAGTTCAGCGAAGAGCTCGCCAAGAAGGTCCTCACCGAGCATGACATCACCGTTATCGTCCGCTTCTATCAGGGCGACGGCGAGGCCAAGGCCTGGGGCTGCGACCTCACCTACGATTACGTCAAGATCAACGGCGACTACCGCACCTAATTTTTGAAGGAGGCTCCACCATGAGCGATATCGCAAGCAAGGTCGAAACTCTGATGGAGGCAATGCCTTACCTTCAGAAGTATCAGGGCAAGATCATCGTCATCAAGTACGGCGGCAACGCCATGATCAACGAAGAACTCAAGGACGCCGTCATGCACGACGTGGTGCTGCTCAAGCTCCTCGGCATGAAGCCCGTGCTCAGTCACGGCGGCGGCCCCGGCATCAACAAGATGCTCGAAAAGCTCGACATTCCCGTCGAATTCATCGACGGCCTGCGCTACACCTCCGCCGACATCATGCGTGTTGTCGAGATGGTGCTCGTCGGCCAGGTGAACACCGAGCTCGTCGGCTTTATCAACAAGCTCGGCGGCAAGGCGGTCGGTCTCTCCGGCGTCAGCGGCGACATTTATCACTGCCACCAGCGCGATGAGGTGCACGGCTATGTGGGCGACGTTGACTACGTCGATCCCAAGCCCATCCTCGCCATGCTCGACGCGGGCTACATCCCCGTCATCGCCCCCGTCGGCACCGACGGTCAGGGCCACACCTTCAACATCAACGGCGACACCGCCGCGGGCAAGCTCGCCTCCGCGCTGGGCGCTGAAAAGCTCGTGATCCTCACCGATATCGAGGGCCTGTGCAACGATATCAAGATCCGCGACGTCATCAGCTACCTGAACATTCAGGATGTCAAGGCGCTCAAGGACAAGGGCACGATCGCCGGCGGTATGATCCCGAAGGTCGACTGCTGCGTGCAGGCCATCGAAGAGGGCGTGACGAGCGTCAACATCATCGACGGCCGCAAGCCCCACTCCGTGCTCTACGAGGCCTTCACCGATGAGGGCACCGGCACGACGATCGGCACCGCACAGCCCAGCGTCGGCATCAAATGGTAAAACATACACCCAATTTATTATAGGAGGACATAACAATGATCGAAAAGTTCAAGACCAACGCCGAAGTCATCGAGAACGGCGACAAGTACCTCTATGGCAACCACGTCCGTATGCCCCTTTCCATCGAGCGCGGCGAAGGCGCTTACGTCTTCGATAAGGACGGCAACAAGTACCTCGACTTCATCGGCGGTATCGCCGTCAACGGTCTGGGCCACTGCCATCCCGCGATCGTGAAGTGCCTCGAGGAGCGCGCTCACACGATCCTGCACTGCTCCAACTACTTCTACAACGAGCCTGCTGTTCAGACCGCGAAGCTGATCGTTGAGAACAGCTGCTTCGACAAGGTCCTCTTCGCCAACTCCGGCGCTGAGGCCAACGAAGGCCAGATCAAGCTCGCCCGCAAGTATGCCAAGGATCACGGCCATCCCGAGCGCTTCGTCGTCATCACGATGAAGAACTCCTTCCACGGCCGCACCCTCGCGACCTGCACGGCCACCGGCCAGTATGCGGTGCACCGCTACTTCGAGCCCCTGCCCTCCGGCTTCCGCTATGCCGAGTTCAACAACCTCCAGTCCGTCAAGGATATCATGGACGAGTACGTCTGCGCCATCCTGACCGAGCCTGTTCAGGGCGAGGGCGGCGTGCGTCCCGCCTCCCAGGAGTTCCTGCAGGGCCTGCGTGACCTGTGCGACGAGAAGGGCATCCTCCTCATGTTCGACGAGGTCCAGGTCGGCTCCGGCCGTACCGGTAAGCTCTTCGCGCACCAGAACTACGGCGTTGAGCCCGATACCTGCTCCATGGCCAAGGCGCTCGGCTCCGGCGTGCCCATCGGCGCTGTCTGCGCCCGCGGTGAGGCTGCCAAGACCCTCACGCCCGGTACCCACGGCTCCACCTTCGCCGGCGGTCCTCTCGCCTGCGCGCTCGCTGCCACCACGCTCGACGTGATGATCAACGACGGCGTCATCGAGAACTCCCGCAAGATGGGCGAGTACTTCCGTGACCAGATGCACAAGGTCATCGAGAAGAACCACCCCGACGCGGTCAACGAGATCCGCGGCCTCGGCCTGATCGACGGTATCCAGCTCAACCATCCCACCGGCCAGCCCGTCGTCGACCTGTGCTTCAAGGACAGCAACGTTCTCATCAACAACACCAACGGCAACGTGCTGCGCTTTGTCCCGCCGCTGATCGTTACCGAGAAGGAGATCGACATCGTCATCAAGGCTGTTGACGACGCCATGACCAAGCTCGGCTGGTAATTTACTTCGATACTACCTCGCGTTTCTTGCCTGCGAGGCCGGCGGCACGGGTTCCCTTCCCGTGCCATGCCGGAAGTATACATGACCTCATCCCCGGCCTGCCGATGGGGGATCGGCGGGCCGGGGAGAGAGGTATTTTCAGCATTTTACAAGCAGCATTTCACCCCTTGTGTTGTGCCAGTGTAAAATCCAAAAGGAGGAGTGCGATCCAAAACCTGCATCGGTAGATACCACGAGAATTGAAGAAGGAAAGAGCATTACCGTAAAACTGCGTTCACCATTCAAAAACACTTGCTGTCGCTATAGGATTATGCTAAAATGAATGCATAGATATCCATACAAATAGCGAAGCGACCCCCAAAATTTCGAAAGGTTGGTAACACTATGAGTAAGGAAAAAAGAATGCCCAAACTGTGGGAAGCCCTGTTGACGCTGGCGATCCTGATCGCGGCACTCGCGGTCGGTATCATCATCTTCGGTGTTGACCCGCACGTACCCATGTTTGTCGGCGTAATGGCTGCCGCAATCATGGCACTGCATCTCGGCTATAAGTGGGATGAAGTTGAAAAGTCCATGATGGACGGCATCTACAAAGCATTGCAGTCCATCTGCATCCTGATCATCGTCGGTATCCTGATCGGCGTATGGATCAACGCGGGCGTTGTGCCTACGATGATTTATTACGGCCTGAAAGTCCTCAAGCCCGCGATTTTCTTCATCGCGTGCGTTCTCATTTGCTCCATCACCTCTCTTGCCACCGGTACGTCCTGGGGCACGATGGGCACGATGGGCGTTGCCCTGATGGGCATTGGCTTCGGCCTTGGCATGAGCCCCGGCATGACTGCCGGTGCCGTCCTCTCCGGCGCCTACTTCGGCGATAAGATGAGCCCGCTGTCCGATACGACGAACCTCGCTCCCGCCATGGCCGGTACGGACGTTATCACCCACGTCAAGGCCATGATGCTGCCCACCGGCATCACCTACGCCATCACCCTGATCTTCTTCGGAGTTCTCGGTGTGATGCAGTATCACGGCGGCGATGCGGATATGTCCCGCGTGATCGAGTTCTCCAACGCGCTGAACGCCGCGGAGGGCGGTATCTTCAACATCAGCCCGTTGCTGCTCCTGCCTCCGGTCGTCGTTATCGTGGCAGTTGCCCTGAAGGTTCCCGCGATCCCTGGCATTACCCTCGGCATTGTTGCCGGTGTCATCCTGGGCCTCATCTTCCAGCCCGGTGCCTGCACGCTTGGTACCATCTTCGATTATGGTAAGAACGGCTACTACTTCTCCGACGAAGCGCTCGCCATGTTCGAATCCACCCTGTCTCCTGAAACGAGCTACACCATGACGAGACTCCTGGAGAGCGGCGGTATCATGGGTATGATGTCCTCCGTCTCCATGACGATTATCGCCATGATGTTCGGCGGTATCATGGAGGAGACCCACCAGCTCGAGGTCATCGTCAACTCCCTCAAGAAGTTTGCCAAGGGCCCTGCGGCTCTCGTTGGCCTGACCGAAGTGACCTGCGTTCTCTCCAACGCCACCATGCCCGAGCAGTACATCTCCATCGTGGTTCCCGGCCGTATGTATGCCGAGGAGTATCAGAAGATGGGCGTGCACCCGGCAGTTCTGTCCTCTGCCCTTGAAGGTGCCGGTACCGTTACCTCCGCTCTGATCCCCTGGAACACCTGTGGTGTGTTCATTAAGGACACCCTGAACATCGCTCCTTGGGGCGCCGGCGGTTACGGTCCCTGGGCCATCTTCAACTGGCTGATGCCCATCATGAACTGGCTGTGCGTGCTGATCGGCTGGACGCTCAAGGATCTTGCGGGCAAGCCCTTCAAGAAGAGCAAGAAAGTCGCGCAGTAAATCAGTTAGCGACCCAACAGAAAGGTCCCTACCTAAAGGAATTAAAAAATCATGACAATGAATCGGAATCAATATCCCTGTGTGGAATTCGATCTCGACAAGTTGGCAACGAATCTGGCAGCGCTCGTAGAGCGCTGCCATGATTCGCTCATCGAGGTCGCAGGCGTCGTCAAGGCGGTGTCGTCACTGCCGGAGATCGTGCGCGTTTACGAAGAGAGCGGCGTGAAGTTCATCGCCACGTCCCGCATCAGCCAGATGCGCAAGATCCGCGAGGCGGGGCTGAACAAAAAGCCGCTGATGCTCATTCGCATCCCGATGCTCTCGGAGCTGCCGGAGGTGGTGGAACTGTGCGATATCAGCTTGCAGAGCGATATCACCGTGCTGCGCGCCCTGAACGAAGAGGCGAAGAAGCAGAGCAAGGTCCACGAGGTCATCCTGATGATGGACCTGGGCGATCTGCGCGAGGGCTTCTGGAATGAAGAGGACGCGCTCGACGCCGCGCTGGAGATCGAGCATGAGCTCAAAAATCTGCGGCTTGCGGGTGTGGGCGTGAATCTGAGCTGCTACGGCTCCGTCACGCCGACCAAGCGCAATATGCAGGCGCTCGTCAGCCTTGCGGCGGATATCGAGCGCGAGATCGGGCGTCCGCTCGACTATGTCAGCGGCGGCGCGTCGACCTCTGCATACATGGCGATGAACGGCACGATGCCGTACCGCATTAACCTGCTGCGCCTGGGCGATATCGGTCTGCGCGGCGAGACGGACAACTTCTCGCCGGACTTCCTGCATAAGGACGTGCTCACCATCAAGGCTGAGGTCATCGAGTGCCGCGACAAGCCGAGCTTCCCAGTCGGCGAGCTGAGCGTGAACGCCTTCGGCGAGGTCGGCCACTATGAGGATCGCGGCATCCGCCGCCGTGCGCTTGTCGCGATGGGCCGCGTGGATTACGGTAACTGCTTCGATCTTGTCCCACGCATGGAGGGCGTCGAGGTCATCGGCGCGTCGTCCGACCACACGATCCTCGATGTCGAGGCGGTGAAGGATAAGGTCCATGTGGGCGACGTGCTGGAGTTCGGCATCAAGGCCTACGGGCCGATGGCTTACCTCACCAGCAGTGACGGCATCCACATGGTCTTTAAGGGCGGAAAGCAGGACGCCTGAGCGAAAAGAGGAAAAAGAGAGAGGAAAACGGTATGCCGACGGTGAGCGAGTTTTGGGACGGCCGTGCGCAGAATTACGACGCGCAGGTCGGCAACCACTACGCGGAGGCCTATGAGAAGACCGCTGCGCACTTCAAAAAATATCTCAAGCCGACGGATGCCGTGCTGGACTTTGCCTGCGGGACGGGGATCGTGACGTTTGCGGTCGCGCCCTCGGTGCAGTCTGTGCGCGCGATCGACGTATCCGGTGAAATGGTGCGCCGCGCGCAGGGAAAAGTCAAAGCACAGGGCGTGGAGAACGTGACCGTCACGCAGACGGATCTGTTCGATGCAAGCCTTGCGGAAGGGAGCTTCGATGCGGTGATGGCCTGCAATGTGCTGCTTTACATCGAAGACCGCGCGGCGGCGCTCGCGCGCATCCGCGCGCTCTTAAAGCCGCAGGGAACGCTGCTGTTGGTATCGGACTGTCTGGGAGAGGGGCTCACGCGCGAGCGTGTGCGCAAGTGGTTCGAATACAAGACCGGCAAACGCCCCTACGTTGCATTTGACACGATGCGCTCGCTCGAACGGTCGGTCACCGACGCGGGGTTCGCGGTGCTGGAGCGGGAGAATCTGTTCCCGTCGCCGCCGAATCTGTTTCTCGCGGCACAAAAGGAATAAAAAAGCAGGGCCGTCAGGAGCAATGTCCTGACGGCCCTGCCGTATTTTGTGTTACTTGTGCAGCAGCGGGGAGAGAGGCTTGTAGATGAGGAAGCACAGCGCCACGTCGATCATACCCTTGACGAAGGTGAAGGGCATATTGAAGACCATCAGGCACTCAAGGAGGCCGTTGGTCGAGGGGCGGATGGCCTGATACATACCGATGATCGCCTCAAGCGGCAGGTGGTAGCACACGACATACGCGGGGTAGACCACAAAGTAGTTGAGGGGCACGGACAGCACCGCCATCAGCACCGCACCGACGAGCGCGCCGGTGAGGGCGCTCTTGCGGGACTTCTTGCGCTGATAAATGAAGCCTGCGGAGAAGGAGAAGACGCTGCCCATGATGAAGTTGAACAGCTCACCCACGTAGGCGGAAGACGTGCCGTGCAGAATGGAGAAGAGCACATTCTTGAGCAGCGTGACGATCACGCCGTAGATGGGACCGAGCGAGAACGCCGCGAGCAGCTCGGGGAGATCGGAGATGTCGAGCTTGACGAATGCGGGGATGAGCGCGGGGATCGGGAACTCGATGAACATCAGCAGGAACGCGACGGTCGAGAGCATGGCGGTCACCGTGAGCTTGTGGGTGCGGCTGACCGCGCGGGGGGTGGAGATGGCGCTGGCATTGGATTCGGACATAAAAAACACTCCTTTTTGTCATTTCCCCTGAAAGAACAAGTCTTCCAAGGTGCATGACGCAAAAGAGCGTGAAAATTGCGTGGTAAATCGCGCGCAGCACATCTTCTCTCATCCGGACTGTGACCGTCGGTACCGGAATTTCACCGGATCGTGCAGCATCCAAAAATGCCGCTTGCGGACTGTAACCGCCGGTGGGGAGTTTCACCCCGCCTCGAAGACAAGTGATTCAGTTGATGCTTTGAGTATACGACAAATTTCCGGTTTGTCAAGAGGGAAAATGCTTTACAAAGACGAACGAATGTTCTATAATGACAGAGAGAGGAGGCGATGTCCATGCGGGGGAGACCCTGTTCCTGTGCGTTTACCGGCCACCGGCCGGGAAAGCTGCCGTGGGCAGAAGATGAAAACGACCTGCGCTGCATCGCACTCAAGGCGAAGCTGCGCGCCGCGGTGGAGAGCGCCATTCACGAGGGGATGGAGCATTTTATCTGCGGAATGGCCGAGGGCTGCGACCTCTACTTTGCCGAAACGGTGCTGGCGCTGAAGAAAAATTACCCGCACATCACGCTGGAGGCAGCCATCCCGTGTCCCTCGCAGGCGGACGGGTGGAGCGAGAAGCAAAAGGCGCGCTATCGAGATATTTTGCGGCGCTGCGACTATGAAACGATGGTGCAGCAGAGCTACACGCCGGGCTGTATGCAGCGCCGCAACCGCTACATGGTCGACCATGCGAGTTTGCTCATCGCCGTGAACGACGGATTGCGCGGCGGCACGCGCTCGACGATCGAATATGCCTTCAAGCGCGGTGTGAACGTGCTGGATATCCCGCTAGACTGAAAAAGGAGACGCCTATGCCCTTTGACTTCAAGAAAGAATATAAAGAATTTTACCTGCCGAAGAATGAGCCGGAGATCGTGAC
>URQY01000036.1 GCA_900550165.1 uncultured Eubacteriales bacterium | reverse complement strand
CTGGGGGTTTCAAAGGGGGTATTCTCTTCGGAAAGAGAATACCCCCTTTGTCCCGCAGCAGCGCCAAGGGCGCTGCCATCCCCCCCGCGCGGCGCGCGAAAGCTCCCCTCGCAGATGCACAGGGTGCAAAAAAAGAGCCGCCCTTTCAGGCAGCTCCCTTTTACTTCCCTGCCGGAGACGCCTCCAGCAGCCTGACATATTTCCTGTAGCAATACACAAAGTATGCGATCTCCGCCGTGCCGGTGATGAGCCAGGAGAACGGATAGAGCAGATACAGCGAGCCGATCGTGTGGAAATAGGCGAACACCGTGTAGATCCAGATCACGCGGAACACGCACGAGCCGAGAAAGACGAGGATCATCGGCACAAGGCCCTTGCCAAGGCCGCGCGAGGCGGCGGTGGTGTTATCCATCAGCGCCGAGAGCGGGAAGGAGAAGCACATGACCGCGATGCGCTGAAGGCCCGCGTCGATGACTTCGGCCTCGGGGGTGAAGAGCGAGAGAAACTGCCGCCCGAAGAGCAGGAACAGCCCGCCGAAGACCGCCGCGGCCAGCGCCGCGTAGCCGAGCGTCAGCAGATAGCTTTTGCGCACGCGGTCGACCTTGCCCGCGCCGTAGTTCTGCCCGACAAAGCTCGAGCAGGCGATGTAGAACGCGTTCATCACCGCGTAGACGAGGTTATCGACGTTGCCGGCGGCGGAGTTGCCCTCGACCACAACGGTGCTGAAGGAGTTGACGCCTGCCTGGATGAAGAGGTTTGCGACCGAGAAGATGGCGTTTTGCAGGCCTGCCGGCACGCCGATGGACAGCACGTGCGATGCCTTATCCCGGTAGAAGCGCAGCTCCCTGAGGTTCAGGCGGTAGATATCCGTGCTGCGCATGAGCGAGCGGACGATGAGCCCCGCCGAAACGCACTGCGAGAGCATACTCGCGAGCGCTACACCGTCGGTCGACATTCCGAGACCGATGACGAACGCAAGGTCGAGGATGACATTCAAAACGCCCGCGACGGAGAGGTAGATGAGCGGCGTTTTCGTGTCGCCGATGGCGTTCAGCACGCCGTTGCCGTAGTTATAGAGCGCGGCGGCGGGCATACCGAGGAAGTAGATGCGAAGATAGAGCTCCGCACCGTCGATGAGATCGTCGCGCGTGTTCAGAAGCTCGAGCAGCGGCCGGGCAAAGATGAGCCCCAGCGCCAGCATCAGAAGGCCCGCGGTCAGACACACGAAAAACGACGTGCTGACCGATTCGCGCACGTTCTTTTCGCTGCGCGCGCCGAAGTGCGTGGCGACGAGCACGTTTACGCCGCTGCCGAGACCCATCAGAAAGCCCGTGAAGAGGAACACGAGCGTGGTCGTCGAGCCGACCGAGCCCATGGCGGCGGAGCTGGAAAAGCGCCCGACGACCGCGAGGTCGACCATGCTGAAGAGCATCTGCAAAAGGTTGGTGAACATCAGCGGCAGAGAAAAGGTGATGATCTGCCGGCCGAGACGACCCTCGGTCATATTGAGCGTGGTGCTGCGCGCCATGACAAGCCCTCCTTCTTATCAAGTGTCGTTCAGAGTCCTACTCTTATAGCACACTTTCCCCCGCTTTGCAAGCGCTGCCGCCGCGATTTTCGCCGTGACCGCAAAAATTGACGGAAAAAGGCGGAAAATTTTTCGAAAAAGCGGGACTTCCCGCGCAAAAACGCTTGCAATCGGCGTTTTGTTGTGATAATATACCCGTGTTATGGATGCAGGAAGCGCGAGAGTGGACCGTTTGGCCCGCTCTTTCTTTTGCAAATTTTGGAAAAAACACAGACTGCGAGGGATACAATGAAAAAGGTGATCGAGGTCGTGCGCGAGCTGGCCCTCCCCGTTGTGGAGGAAAACGGCTGCAAGCTGTGGGACGTGGAATATGTCCGCGAGGCCGGGCAGTGGTATCTGCGGCTGTATATCGACAAGGACGGCGGGGTGAACATCCTCGACTGCGAGGCGATCTCCCGCGCCATGAGTGATATCCTCGACGATGCCGACCCCATCGAGTCGAGCTATATATTCGAGGTCGCGTCCGCCGGCGCGGAGCGTCCGCTCAAGCGGCCGGGCGACTTTGAGCAGTTCATGGGCGCGCCCGTGCTGCTCAAGACCTACAAGCCCGTGGACGGGCGCAAGGAATTCTCCGGCGACCTTGCGGGCTATGATCACGGCGCCGTCACGCTTCGCATCGGCGAAGAAGAAATGCGCTTTGAAAAGGACGCGGTCGCGCTCGTGCGCCTGCGCTGCGATTTTTAAGAAGAATACCATTGACTTTTATCATACAGAATACAAAATAAGGAGCAACTACTCATGAAATGTGATGAGATCTTCGCAGCTCTTGCGATGCTGGAAAAGGAACGCGGCATTTCCCAGAGCTTTATGATGGAAAAGATCGTGCAGGCGCTCACCACCGCCTACAAGCGCGACCACGAGGGCGTGGAAAACGTGGTGGTCGACGTGGACGAGGGCAAGCGCGAGCTGAAGATGTTCGTGCAGAAGGAGGTCGTCGACGAGGTCGAAAATCCCGGCACGCAGATGAGTCTCGATGATGCCAAGGCCATCTCCGCCAAGTACAATGTCGGCGATATCGTCAACCTCCCGGTCGACAACATCGAGTTTGGCCGCATCGCCGCGGGCAACGGCAAGCAGGTCATCATCCAGGGCCTGCGCGAGGCCGAGAGCGGCATGGTCTACGACGAATACAACTCCAAGCAGCATGAGATCCTCACCGGCATCGTCACGCGCATCGACCCGCGCACGGGCAACGCCTCTCTTCGTATCGGCACCGGCACGGAGGCGACGGATGCGCTGCTGCTCGCCGGCGAGCAGGTCAAGGGCGAAACGCTCGTCGAAGGCCAGCGCATCAAGGTCTACCTTGTCGACGTGCGCCGCCAGTCCCGCGGCCCGCAGGTCGTCATCTCCCGCACGCATCCGGGTCTTGTCAAGCGCCTTTTCGAGCTCGAGGTGCCCGAAATTTACGACGGCACGGTCGAGATCCGCTCCATCGCCCGCGAAGCGGGCTCCCGCACGAAGATGGCGGTGTGGAGCAACGATGAGAACGTCGACCCCATCGGCGCGTGCGTCGGACCCCACGGCCAGCGCGTGAACAGCATCGTCGAAGAGCTGCGCGGCGAGAAGATCGATATCATCAAGTACAGCGACGACCCCGCGGAGTACATCGCCGCGGCACTCGCCCCGGCGGACGTTATCGACGTGCGCCTTGCCGAAGAGGGCAAGGCCTGCCGCGTCATCGTGCCGGACGATCAGCTCTCCCTTGCCATCGGCAAGGAGGGGCAGAACGCGCGCCTTGCCGCGCGTCTTGTCGGCTACAAGATCGACATCAAGCCCGAGAGCTATAAAGAGGAAGAGTGATCTTCCAAAATGCGCACAGCGCATTTTGGAGTTAAGGCTTGCACCCCGCTGTGCGCACTCGCTTGCGCTCGCACACTTGCGAGGTGAGAAGTGTTTTTCCTGACGCACCTGTCGTCAGGAAAAACGATTTGAGTTCGTTTGCGCCGTGCGCGGCGCAAAAAAGTCCGGGGCGCTGAACGTGCCAAAGAGGAGGGCGGCTCATGCAGAAAGTGAAGAAGATCCCGCAGCGCCAGTGTGTGGGCTGCCGCGAGATGAAGGACAAACGCGCGCTCATCCGCGCCGTCAAATCGCCGCAGGGCGAGGTGTCGCTCGACTTTACGGGTAAAAAGCCCGGGCGCGGCGCCTACGTCTGCCCGAACAGCGAATGCCTCAGGCGGGCGCGCAAATCCCGCGCGCTCGAGCGCGCGCTGGACACGGCCATCCCCGAGAGCGTCTACGAAGAAATGGAAAAGGAGATGGCAAACGGTGGATAAGCTGCTCAATCTCATCGGCCTTGCGCTCAAGGCCGGAAAGCTGGAGATCGGCGAGGAGCCGGTCGGCGCGGCGGCACGCGCCAGGCACGCGCGCCTCATCCTCATCGCCTCCGACGCGGCGGACAACACCCGCCGCCGGGCCAAGCACTTTGGCGACGCGGGCGAGTGCATCTGCCTCGAGATCCCCGCGGCGAAGGGCGAGCTTGGCAAGGCCCTCGGCCGCACGTCCTGCGCGATGGCCGCGCTGACGGATATCGGCTTTGCCGAGGCGGTCGCGAAAAAGCTGGCGGAGGCCGACGAAGCGCATTACGGCGAAGCGGCCAGGCGCCTTGCAATCAAGGCGCAGCGCGCCGCCGAGCGGCGGCAGGAGCTCAAACAGCACGAAAAGAACGTGCGCGCCGGCAAGAAAAAGCCCCCTAAGGATACGGGCGCAGCGCCCGCTGAGATAAAGAAGGCAGGAAAGGCGCAGCAGGCGGAGGAGAAAAAGCCGCCGCGCCGGACCGTGAAGCATGGGCGCACGCGCGCCGAGCGCGAAAAGGCGCACCGCGCGGCGGGAAAGCAGCGCGCGGCAAAGCGCTTTGCCCACGCCCGCCCTGTAAAGAAGGGCAAGGGCAGCTTCAGGAAAGACAGTAAGCAGAGATCACAACACACGGAGGTGCAATAATTTGGCTACTACAATGAACAAGAACAAGGTATCCGATATGGCAAAGGACTTCGGCATGGCGTCGAAGGATATCCAGGCTGTCCTGAATACCTATGAAGACGGGAGCAAGAAGCCTTCGCAGGTGTTGTCGGAGGAGGAGGTCAATCTGATCTTTGAGCATCTGACGCAGAAGCATCAGGTCAAGATCGAGACCATTTACGCCGAGACCGCTCCCCAGAAGAAGCCCGAGCCCAAGGCGGCTCCCGCGCAGAGCCAGCCGAAGGGGAATAACACCCAGAATCAGCCGAAAAACAACAATAACGGCAATAACGGCGCCGGCCGTCCCCAGCCCCAGCAGGGCAAGCCCGCCCAGGCGCAGCAGAATCCCCAGCAGAGCAAGTCGACCGCCACGCAGCATCCCACGACGCGCGTGCCGGAGAAGAAGATCGTCGATACCCGCAAGGTGACGAACGTCAACCTGGACAAGTACGACGAGAAGCTCCAGGAGATGGCCGAGCGCTCCGGCGACCGCCGCGACTTAGAGCGCGGCACCAAGGAAAAGTTCCGCAACAACAGAAACCGCGGCGGCCGCCAGCAGCCGTTCTCCGGCAAGCGCAAGCAGGAGGAGGCCGAAAAGATGCGCCGCCTGCAGCTTGAGATCGCGAAGAAGACGCCGCTGACCGTCAAAATTCCCGACGAGATCTCCGTCGGTGAGCTGGCCTCCCGCATGAAGAAGACGGGCGCCGAGGTCGTCAAGTGCCTGATGAAAAACGGCGTGATGGCCTCCCTTTCCCAGATGATCGACTTCGACACCGCGTCCTTTGTCGCCGAGGAGCTCGGCTGCAAGGTCGAAAAGGAGGTCGTCGTGACGATCGAGGAAAAGCTCATCGACGATCACGAGGACAGCGCCGACGAGCTCGAGCCCCGCGCGCCGGTCGTCGTCGTCATGGGTCACGTCGACCACGGCAAGACGAGCCTTCTCGACTATATCCGCAATGCCCACGTCGCCTCCGGCGAGGCGGGCGGCATCACCCAGCACATCGGTGCCTATCAGGTGCAGATCAAAGGCAAGCCCATCACCTTCCTCGATACCCCGGGCCACGAGGCGTTCACCTCCATGCGCGCCCGCGGCGCGATGATCACGGATATCGCCATCCTCGTCGTCGCGGCGGAGGACGGCATCAAGCCGCAGACCATCGAGTCCATCAACCACGCCAAGGCCGCCGAAATTCCCATCATCGTCGCCATCAACAAGATGGATAAGCCCGACGCCAACCCCGAGCGCATCAAGCAGCAGCTGACCGAGTACGGCCTTGTTGCGGAAGACTGGGGCGGTGACACCATTGTCTGCCCCATCTCCGCCAAGACCGGCATGGGCATCGACAACCTGCTCGAGATGGTCGCGCTGACCGCCGAGGTCGCCGAGCTCAAGGCCAACCCCAACCGTGCCGCGTCCGGTGCTGTGGTCGAGGCGCGCCTTGACAAGGGCCGCGGCCCGATCGCAACGCTGCTCGTCCAGAACGGCACGCTCCATCAGGGCGACATCATCATCGCCGGCACGGCCGTTGGCCGCGTGCGCGCGATGATGAGCGACAAGGGC
The DNA here is from genome assembly GCA_900550165.1 of uncultured Eubacteriales bacterium. Lineage (GTDB taxonomy): Bacteria > Bacillota > Clostridia > Oscillospirales > Oscillospiraceae > Hominicoprocola. The sequence goes on along the minus strand of URQY01000036.1, from coordinate 9,615 downwards.
CAGAAGCTCACCACCGCGGGCCCCAGCGTGCCTGTGGAGATCACGGGCCTTGGTGAAGTGCCCGAGGCCGGCGCCCACTTCAACGCCGTTGCCGACGAGCGCCTTGCCCGCGAGCTTGTGGAGCAGCGCAAGGAAGAGGAAAAGCGCAAGGCCAACGCGCCCATCACCAAGGTCTCGCTCGAGGACCTCTTCAGCCAGATCCAGGCGGGTGAGATGAAGAATCTCAACATCATCGTCAAGGCGGACGTCATGGGCTCGGTCGAGGCCGTCAAGGCATCGCTTGAGAAGATCTCCAACGACGAGGTCCGCGTGCGCGTCATCCACGGCGCGGTCGGCGCAATCAACGAGAGCGACGTCATGCTCGCGGCCACGTCCAACGCCATCATCGTCGGCTTCAACGTTCGTCCGGACGCCGCGGCGCGCGACAGCGCGGCCCGCAACCATGTCGACATGCGCATGTACCGCGTCATTTACGACGCCATCGACGAGATCGAGGCCGCTATGAAGGGTATGCTCGCGCCGAAGTTCCGCGAGGCCATCATCGGCCACGCCGAAATTCGCCAGACCTACAAAGTCTCGTCCGTCGGCACCGTCGCGGGCTGCTATGTCACCGACGGCAAGATCCAGCGCGCGTGCGACGTGCGTATCGTGCGCGACGGCATCGTCGTCCACGAGGGTCACCTCGCCTCGCTCCAGCGCTTCAAGGACTCCGTCAAGGAAGTGGCGAGCGGCTACGAGTGCGGCCTGAGCTTCGAAAAGTACAACGACATCAAGGTCGGCGATATCGTTGAAGCGTACGTTATGGAACAGATCGAGCAGTAAGACTTCAAAAATCCGCGAAGCGAATTTTTGAGTAGGATTCAGGCTGCGGCAGCGCACTCGCTGCGCTCGCACGTTTGCAGCCTGTAAAGTGTATTTCTGACGCGCAGGTCGTCAGAAATACAGATCAAGATTTTTGCGCCGTGCGCGGCGCAATGTTTAGAAGCCTTAAGGTAGGGGGGGGGGGGGCCCCCCCCCCCCCCTGCTTTTTTCAAAGGAGGAATAAAAATGGCAAGCAATCGCATTGGACGCATCAATGAAGAGATCCAGCGCGAGCTCAGCTCGCTCTTCCGCACGCTCAAGGACCCGCGCGTCCAGAGCGGCATGGTGACCATTACCCATGTGGACACGACGAGCGATCTGCGCTATTCGCGCATTTACGTGAGCGTTCTCGAAAAGTCGCTCGAAAAGGACGTCATTCGCGGTCTCAAGAGCGCGGCGGGCTATCTCCGGCGCGAGCTGGGCGCGAACATGTCGCTGCGCTACACGCCGGAGCTGCAGTTCATCGCGGACGACTCCATCGAATACGGCGCGCACATCTTAGAGATGCTGCGCGACCCGCGCGTGGTGAAGCCCGCAAACCCCGAAAATGAAAAGCTGAATACGGAGGATGAGCAGGAATGACCGTTTCCGAAGTCGCGGCATACCTCCGCGCGCACGACAAGTACCTCATGCTCACCCATCGCCGTCCGGACGGCGATACGCTCGGCTGCGCGGCGGCGCTGTGCGCCATGCTGCGTCAGATGGGCAAGACGGCGGGCGTTCTCTATAACCGCGAGACGACCGGGCATTTCGAGCCGTATGTCGAGCAGTACTGGGTCGCGGACGATTTTGACTATGACGTCGTCGTCTCCGTCGACCTCGCCGCGCTGAGCCTGTTTCCCGACAACGCCGAGATGTTCAAAACGCGCGTCGACCTCGCCATCGACCATCACCCGAGCTATGAGGGCTTTGGCAAGGAGAGCTGCGTGCACCCCGAGTGCGCCGCCTGCGGCGAAATTCTGTGCGAGCTCGCGCAGGAGCTCGGGCAGCTCACGCCCGAGGTCGCCCTGCCGCTCTATGTGGCAGTTTCGACCGACACGGGCTGCTTTGTCTACTCCAACGTCACGGCGAACACGCACCGCGCGGCCGCAGCGCTGATGGAGACCGGCATTGACTATAAAGCCGCCAACAAGCTGCACTTCCGCACGAAGAGCAAAAAGCGCCTTGCGCTCGAGGGCGAGCTGCTGCGCACGATGGAGTTCTACGACGAGGACCGCGTTGTCATCGTCGCCGTGCCGCAGTCCCTCCAGCAGCGGATGGCGCTTTCCGAGGCCGACATGGAGGATCTCGCCTCCCTCGGCGGACTGGTCGAGGGGACGGACTGCGCCGTCACGATGAAGGAGACCAAGGACGGCGCGTGGAAGGTCAGCGTGCGCACGGGCGCGCGCGTGAACGCGACGCTCGCCTGCTCGTTCCTCGGCGGCGGCGGACACCGCGCGGCCTCCGGCTGCCTCATCGAGCACGCGGACTATGAGACCGCGCGCGGTATGATCTTAGACGCCGTCGCCAGAGCCGTGGCGGAGGAGCAGGGAAACGCGTAAGGGCTTTTTCGGGCGGAGTGAATCCGCCCTGCGGCAAGGTTTTGCCTTGCGGCAAAACGCTTGTACGGCGCAAAAGCGCCGAAGACTTGGCGCAAAGGAGAATTTATGCCCAACGGAATCATTATCATCGATAAACCCGCAGGCTGGACGAGCATGGACGTGTGCGCCAAGCTCCGGGGCATCCTGCATGAAAAGCGCGTCGGCCACGCAGGGACGCTCGACCCCATGGCGACGGGTGTGCTGCCCGTGTTCGTCGGGCAGGCGACCAAGGCGGTCTCCTTTGCCGAGGGCGGCAGAAAGGTCTACGAGGCCGTTTTGCAGCTCGGCGTTGTGACCGACACGCAGGATACGACCGGCGAAACGCTTGAAGAGCGCGCCGTGACCGTCACGGAGGACGAGGTGCGCGCGGCGCTGCCGCGCTTTCTCGGCGAGATCGAGCAGCTCCCGCCGATGTATTCGGCTATCAAGATCAACGGCCAGAAGCTCTACGACCTTGCCCGCCAGGGCAAGGAGGTCGCGCGCAAGCCGCGCAGGATCACGATCTTCGACCTTGCGCTGACGCAAAATTTGGGAAATGGCCAATACGCCCTGCGCGTTGTGTGCTCAAAGGGCACGTATATCCGCACGCTGTGCCACGACCTCGGTCAGGCGCTCGGCTGCGGCGGCTGCATGGCGGCGCTGCGCCGCACGGAGGCGTCGGGCTTCCGCATCGACGAGGCGGTGACGCTCGAGGATGCGGCGCGCGAGGGCGAAGCCCTGCTCCGCCCGGCCGACAGCCTGTTTCGCGCTTATCCGGCATACACCATCCCGAGCGCCGAGCAGGAGCGCAGGTGTCTGTGCGGCAATCCCCTGCGGGCAAAGATCCCCGACGGGCTCTACCGTGTCTACGGCCGGAACGGGGCGTTTCTCGCCCTGTCGGAGGCGAAGGACGGTTTGCTCACCTCGAAACGAAATTTTTTCAGCGTGTGACGCTGACGCAAAAAGGAAACCTGAACTATGAATGAAACCACAGTCATCGCCCTGGGCTTTTTCGACGGGGTGCATATCGGGCACGGCGAACTGCTCAAAATGGCGGTGCGCCGCGCACAGGAGCGCGGCTGCCGCTCCGCGGCGTTCACGTTCGACCGCTCGCCGCGTGAATTCGTCACGGGAAAGCCCGTGCCGCTGCTGACAACGCCGTCTGAGCGCGCAAACATCATCCGCACACAATACGGCGTGCAGGAGGTCTTTGTCGAGCCGTTCGACCAAAGCATGATGACCATGCCGTGGGAAGATTTTATCTCAGAGCTTCTCGTCAGGAAGTATCACGCTGTGCACCTTGTCGCGGGACATGACTTCCGCTTCGGCCACAAAAATGAGGGCGATGTGGAAAAGCTCAGAAGTTACTGCGCTGCCCACGGCCTCGGCTGCGACATCATCCCGCGCGTCGAAAAAGACGGTGTGACCGTCTCTTCAACTTATATCCGCTCGCTTCTGGAAGCGGGCGAGGTCAGGCGCGCCGCGGAATTTCTCGGCCATTATTTTTCCGTGGAGGGCACGGTGCGCCACGGCGAGGGCATCGGGAAAAAATCCCTTTTCCCGACGGCAAACCTCATCCCTGAGGAACACATCATCGCCTTGAAGCGCGGTGTGTACGCCACGCGCGCCCATCTGCCGGGCGGCGAGACCTGTGTGGGCGTGACAAACGTCGGCGTGCGGCCGACGGTGAGCGACAAGGACACCGTGACGATCGAGACGTACCTCGTCGGCTTCGACGGCGATCTGTACGGGCAGAAATTGCAGCTCGATTTTTTCGACTACCTTCGTGAGGAAAAGAAATTTTCCTCCACGCAGGAATTGCACGACATGATCGCCCAAAATGCCCGCGAAGCGGAAGAAATCGTCAAATAATATCAAAACGGAACGCCTGTCTTCGGACGGACGTTCTTTTTTTGCGCCCTCATTTCCCGACAGCCTTTTTTGCCCCGTCCGTTTACAATAACCTTCACAACGCACAAGGAGGGGACGAGCTGTGAAAGGGATGGAGCTGCTGCGCAGCAAGGAATGGTCGGGAAAATTTGTGGACTGCGCGCTGCGCTTTGCGCTCGCGGCGGTGCTCTCCGGTGCGCAGGTCTTCGGCGGCTATGCGCCGCTTGCGCTTGGGCTGACGGCTGCGGCGGGGCCGGGGGTACGGGGACTGAGCGCACTCGTCGGCGCGTCGGCAGGGGCGTTCCTCTTCCTGCCCTTCACGCACGCGCTGCGCACCTTTGCCGCGGCGGTGCTCATTTTTACGGCGAACAACGCCTTTTTTGACCTGAAGCTTTACCGCAGACGCTTTTTCCTGCCGCTGATGGCGGCGGGGATGATGTTCTCGGTCGAATTTGTCTACGTGCTGCGCGACGGCGCGGGCGAGGCGGCAAACTGCCTCGTCTGCCTGCTGCTCACGGCGCTGGGGGCGATGAGCGGCCGCGCGCTGCTCGCGCCCGAGGAAAAGGAGCATCCCTTTGCCGCGCTTTTCATCCTGCTGGGTGTGCTGATGGCCTTTTCGTCCTATGAGACGGCGAACGGCTTCGCGCCGGGGCGCATCGCCTCGATGCTCGTGGTGCTGCTCGCGGCCTTTGAGCGCAGCGGCGCGGTGTCTGTCCCGGCGGCGGTGTGCATCGGCCTTGCGATGGACCTGACAGCGGGCAACGGCGGCTTCACGCACGCGGCGGCGTATGCCTTTGCAGCGATCCTCGTGAGCGTGACGTGCCGGGGCAACCGCGTGGGCTCGGCGCTGTGGTTTGTCTTCAGCGTTCTGTGCTTTGCGCTGCCGATGAGCGCGCAGATCGGACTCGTGCTGGTCTACGAGACGCTTGCGGCGACGCTGCTGTTCCTGCTCATCCCGCCAAGATTCTTTCGCGGCCGCCGCCTTGACGCGGCAGAGACCGCGCAGGCCGACACCGCGCTGCGCAAAACGCTGACCGAGTCTGCCGCCGCGCTGCGCGAGCTCTACGACAGCGTCGCCCGCCCGCCGAAGCGGACGGAGGAAAATCCCGCCGCCATCTTCGACCGCGCGGCGGAAAAGGTCTGCCGCGGCTGCGCGCTGTGCGATTTCTGCTGGGAAAAGGAGTATCAGCGGACCTACACGGCGCTCAACGACGCGACCGCCGCGCTGCTGCGCCGCGGGCAGGGCAAGGGCGAAGATTTCCCGTCGTATTTTGCCGACCGCTGCATCCGTTTTCCGAGCTTTTTGTCCGCTGTGAATGAAGAGCTGCACACCTATCTTCTGCGGCGGCAGTACCGGCGGCGCATTGCCGAGGACCACGCAAAGGCGGCCTCGCAGTATGCCCAGCTCTCTGAGCTGCTGCAAAGCGCGGCGGACGGCGCAGGCGCGCAGACGGCGTCCGCGCTGCCGGTGCATCCCTATCAGCTCGGCCTGTCGCTGCGGCCCAAGCGCGGCGAGCGGGTGAGCGGCGACAGCGCGAGCCAGTTCGAGACCGAAAGCGGCACGCTCTGCCTGCTGCTTTCCGATGGGATGGGCTGCGGCGAGGCTGCGCAGCGCGAATCCGCGATGGCTGTGCGCCTTTTAGAGCGCTTCCTGCGCGCGGGCATCGACGCGCCGCCCGCGCTCAAAACGCTCAACAGCGCACTCTCCCTTCGCGCCGAGTCGACCGACAGTTTCACGACCGTCGACCTGCTCACGCTCTCGCTGCAAACGCTCGAGGGCGAGCTCTACAAGTACGGCGCGGCGCCGAGCTACCTCAAGCGCGGCGGCACGGTGCGCCGCGTGACCTGCTCGTGCCTGCCCGCGGGCCTGCAGGAGGGCTCGCCCCCGCCGGAGGCGACGCATATCAAGCTCTCGCCGGGGTGCTTTTTCGTAATGCTCTCCGACGGCGTGGCCGACAGCTCGGATGACGAGTGGCTGCAAAATCTGCTTGCGGGCTGGGAGGGCGAAAATCCGCAGCTGCTCGTCTCGGCGATCCTGGCCGAAAGCATCAGCCGCCGCGGTGAGACGGATGACGCGGGCGTGATGGCGCTCTATATCCCGAAGGAGGCGATCGGCGCGCAGGAGGTGTAGCGCATCGGAAAATTTGCGGCGCGCGGTATAGCGCCCCGCACGCGGGGCATACTGCTTTTAGAACATTTTTCCGCCGGGAGGTGCGCAGTATTGGTCAGGGGAACATCAAGACGGGTCATCGTGGTCGATTCACCCGATACGGAGCTGTTTGAACAGGCGATCTTCATCGTGCGCAGCGACGTATCAACGCGCAGCGGCGTGACGGCACAGAAGCTGGTGGACGAGGCCTGCCGCGTGGCGCGCAGCTGCGGCCGCACGCAGACGCGCACGAAGAGCCTTCTGCGGCGCGGCTCGCCCGCGCTGTGGTGCGGCGTGGGCGCGGGCGGCATCGCCCTTGCGTGGCTGCTCAGCGCGCTCATTTGAACAGGGCTGTTTTCTTCTCCTCCTTGGGGCATGGCGGGTGACCGCCGTGCCCTGTTTTTTTGCGTTTTTTGCGGATTTTTTGATTTACAAGCGGTAATCAATAGGCTATACTATAACCTACCGTATTTTGAACGACGAGGTTATTGCCATGAATGCTGACTTTTCCCGCACCCTTGCCCTGCTGCGGCAGGAAAAGGGCATCTCCCAGCGCAAGGCCGCGAAAGAGCTCGGCATTTCGCAGGCACTGCTGTCCCACTACGAAAACGGCATCCGCGAGCCGGGGCTTGCGTTTGTCAAAAAGGCGTGCGATTACTACCATGTGTCGGCAGACTATCTGCTCGGGCGCACGCTGGACCGCGACGGCGGCATGATCGACGCCGAATCGCTCTACGATTCGAGCGATGAAAAGGGCACGCTGCGCGGCAGCATCGCCGCGACGCTGCAAAAGAAGATGCTCGTCAACACCGCGGGCGTCCTTTTTGAGCTCCTCGGCAAGACGAACGACCGCACGCTCATCACGTCGGCGGGCAGCTATCTCGGCGGTGCCTTCTACCAGCTCTACCGCGCGCTGCACCGTGCGAGCGGCGGAAAAGAGGGCTACTTCGGCCTCGACAGCACGGCCTACCAGTCCGGCGCGGTGGACGCGCAAATGCGTGCGGATTACATCGCTTATGCCTCCTCGCTCGCGGCACTTGCGGAAAAGGACGGCGCGTTCGCGCCCATGGAGGACGAGGCGCTCACCGCGCTCTACCCCGGTCTCATGCAGAGCGTGACGCAGGTGCTCCACAGCACCGAAGAAAAGACCAATTCCCTGCTCGGCAGGAAATAAGAGAATTTCCCCTGCGGCAAAACGCTTGGACGCGCCATTTGGCGCGCGGCGCCGCCTTGCCGACAACAAACAGGAGCAACAGCTATGAACGAAAAGAACATCCGAAATTTTTCCATCATCGCACATATTGACCACGGCAAGTCGTTTTCCCACAAGGGCTGAAGCCCTTGCGGGAACCCTTTTGATTGAACATCCTCGGGCGAAATGAATTCGCCCTGCGGCAAGGTTTTGCCCGAGGGCAAAACGCTTGGACGCGCCGTTCGGCGCGCAGCGCCGCCTTGCCGACAACAGACAGGAGCAACAGCTATGAACGAAAAGAACATTCGAAATTTCAGTATCATCGCACATATTGACCACGGCAAGTCGACGCTGGCGGACCGGCTTTTGGAAAAGTGCAACGCCGTTTCCGCGCGCGAGATGGAGGATCAGATCCTCGACAATATGGACCTCGAGCGCGAGCGCGGCATCACGATCAAGGCCCGCGCCGTCACGTTTGACTACACCGCAGCCGACGGGCAGGTCTACACACTCAACCTGATCGACACGCCGGGCCACGTCGACTTCAACTACGAGGTCTCGCGCTCGCTCGCGGCGTGCGAGGGCGCGCTGCTGGTCGTCGATGCCTCGCAGGGCATCGAGGCGCAGACGCTTGCCAACACCTACCTTGCGATGGAGCACGATCTGGAGATCCGCCCCGTGATCAACAAGATCGATCTGCCCGCGGCCGACCCCAAGCGCGTCAAGCAGGAGATCGAGGATATTTTGGCCATCCCCGCCGAGGATGCGCCCGAAATTTCCGCCAAGCAGGGCATCAATATCGACGCGGTGCTCGAGGACATCGTGCAGAATCTCCCTTGCCCGCAGGGTGACCCGAACGCGCCGCTGCAGGCGCTGATCTTCGACAGCTATTACGACGCCTATCGCGGCGTGATCGTCTATATGCGCTTGAAGCAGGGCACACTGAAGCCCGGCATGGAGGTCAAAATGATGGCCACGGGCGCAACGTTCAAGGTGCTCGAATGCGGGCTGATGCGCCCGCTCGGGTTAGAGCCCGCCAAGAAGCTCGAGGCCGGTCAGGTCGGCTATTTCACCGCGAGCATCAAGGACGTGCACGAAACGCAGATCGGCGACACGGTCACGGGCGTTGAGCATCCCGCGAGCGAGCCGCTGCCGGGCTACCGCAAGGTGCGCTCGATGGTCTACTGCGGCATTTACACCGAGGACGGCAGCAAATATCCCGACCTGCGCGACGCGCTGGAAAAGCTCCAGCTCAACGACGCAAGCCTGACGTTCGAGCCGGAATCGTCCGTCGCGCTGGGCTTCGGCTTCCGCTGCGGCTTCCTCGGAATGCTGCACATGGAGGTCATTCAGGAGAGACTCGAGCGCGAATTCGACCTTGACCTTGTCACCACGCTCCCGAGCGTCATCTACGAGGTCTACAAGACCGACGGCACGATGGTGCGCGTCGACAACCCGCACAACTACCCCGACCCCGCGCACATCGAGCGCGCCGAGGAGCCCTATGTCAAGGTGACGATCGTCACGCCGCCGGACTACGTCGGCAACATCATGCCGATGTGTCAGGACCGCCGCGGCGAGTTCAAGGATATGCAGTATCTCGACACCTATCTTGTTGAGATGCACTATGAGATGCCGCTCAACGAGATCATCTACGACTTTTTCGACACGCTCAAGGCCAACACCAAGGGCTACGCCTCGCTCGACTATGAGCTCTCCGGCTACCGCCCGAGCGAGCTCGTCAAGGTCGATATCCTGCTCAACGGCGATCAGGTGGACGCGCTTTCCTTCATCGCGCACCGTGACAAGGCCTACGCCCGCGCGAGGAAGCTGTGCGAAAAGCTCAAGGACAATATCCCCCGCCAGCTCTTTGAAATCCCCATTCAGGCGGCCATCGGCGGGCGCATCATCGCGCGCGAGACGGTCAAGGCCATGCGCAAGGACGTGCTGGCCAAGTGCTACGG
>URQY01000035.1 GCA_900550165.1 uncultured Eubacteriales bacterium | reverse complement strand
CGGCAAAGCGGCGGAAGGAATGCTCCACGTCAGAGAGGGCCTTGAAAAAGTCGAGATGATCCGCCTCTACGTTCAAAATGACCGCGACGGTGGGAAAGAAACTCAAAAACGAATTGCAGTATTCACAGCTTTCGGCGATGATCGTGTCGCCCTTGCCGACGCGATAGCCGGAATGAAGCAGCTGTAACGTGCCGCCGATCATGACGGTCGGGTCCTTCTGCGCGGCCATGAAGATGTGCGTCGCCATGCTGGTCGTGGTCGTTTTGCCGTGCGTGCCGGAGATGCAGAGGGCGTTCTTGTAGCCCTTCATGATCGCGCCCCAGGCCTGCGCACGCTCGAAAACGGGGATACCGCGCGTCACCGCGCCGGAGATCTCGGGGTTGTCGTCATGGATGGCGGCGGTGCGGATGACAAAGTCACATTCGCCGAGGTTGTCCGCCGCGTGGCCGATGGCTACGGGAATGCCGAGCGCGCGCAGGTGCTCGACGGACGGGCCGTCGTTCATGTCGCTGCCCTGCACCTTCAGGCCCATGCCGTGCAGTACCTCGGCAAGCGGGCTCATCGAAACGCCGCCGATACCCGCCAGATGCGCGCATTTACCGGGGACGAGATAGGAGAAATTGTCCTGCTGGTTGTTCATACGATCAAATCCTTTCCTTGTGCGATGCACAGGAGATTTACTTTTTACGGATTTTCTATTATAATATACGTTTGAACGGAGTGCAATCCTAAAAACACGATTTTTGCGGAGGGACCGATGGCCTTTTTGCCGAAGGAAGTGGATACCGTTATCGCCGCGCTGCAAGGCGCGGGCTATTCGCCGTATCTGGTCGGCGGCTGCGTGCGCGAAATGCTGCGCGGCAAAGCGCCCAGCGACTACGATATGACCTCTGACGCTCCGCCGCAGGCAGTGCTGCGCATCTTCGGCAAAAATGCGCACCCGACGGGCCTGCAGCACGGCACGGTGACGGTCGTGAGCGGGGGACTCGCGATCGAGCTCACGACCATGCGCCGCGACGGGGCATACAAGGACAACCGCCATCCCGATTCCGTCACCTTCGGCACGAGCATCGAAGAAGACCTTGCCCGCCGCGATTTCACGGTCAACGCCATTGCTATGGCGCCAGACGGAACACTCGTCGACCCTTACGGCGGGCAGAAGGATCTGAAGGCAAAAATCCTTCGCTGTGTCGGTGAGCCGAAGCGACGATTTGAGGAGGACGCGCTGCGTATTCTAAGGCTGGTGCGCTTTTGCTCCGTGCTCGGCTTTTCGGCCGAAGAGGAGACCGCCCGCGCCGCACACGAAGCGCGCGGACTGCTGGATCACATTGCGCACGAGCGCGTTTACGCCGAGCTGAACAAGCTCCTGCTCGGCGAAAACGTGGGGGAGACGCTTCTGGCCTTTCCCAATATTCTGGGCGTGCCCCTTCCGGAGATACTGCCCTGCGTCGGCTTTGAGCAGCGCAATCCCCATCACTGCTTCGACGTCTGGGGCCACACGGCGCGCGCCGTCGCCGCCGTGCCAGCGAGAAGGGAGCTTCGCTGGACGATGCTCTTCCACGACCTTGGCAAGCCGCACTGCATGACGATAGATGAAAACGGCGTCGGCCATTTTTACGGCCACACGGCGATCTCGGCCAAAATAGCAGAGAACATCATGGCGCGGCTGCACTTTGAAAAATCGCTGCGCGACAGGATCGGCGCGCAGCTCGAATGCTTTGACGATATGTTTCCGCCCGAGCGCGCGGCGCTGCACCGCGAGATGGCGCGGCGCGGCAGGGAGGCGACGGCCGACCTGCTGCTTACCAAGCGCGCGGACAACGCCGCCAAAGCGCCAGACGGTCTTGACCGCGCACAGGCGCCGTGGCTCGCGGCACAGAAGGTCTATGACGAGCTCATCGCCGAAAATGCCTGCTGCACGGTGCGCGAGCTGAGCATCGGCGGGGAAGACCTCGCGGCGCTCGGTTATCGCGGACGCGAGATCGGCACGGTGCTGGCGCGGCTTCTGGACGAGGTCGCGGCGGAAAAGCTCGAAAACACGCGGGAAGCGCTTGCCGGGCGCGCACAGCGCCTATGGCGCAGCGGCTTTGCGCGGCATACCATAAAGTAAAAAGAACAAACAGGTTGACCCGGAGGTAACAAATGGCAAATCTGATGGATTATCTTGACTGGCGCGGCGATCTGACGCTTGAAATTTCGCCGTTCAACGAGGTGGATGCGCTCATTCTGGCGGAGCTGAGCTTTGTCGACTTCGGCGGTATCGTCCCGCCGCCGGAGCTTGGGCGCGGCCTGCCGCTGAGCGAGGCGGCGGAGGCGTTTTTCGCCCGTCACGGCGGGAAGGACGTCGCTATGGGCGTTTTAGTGCCGGACACGATCTCGAAAATGCTGCGCAAGCTGATGACGAGCCCGCGCTTTCGCAATATGATCCTGAACGGCTATACGGACCTGCTCGACGACGCCATCGAGCAGCAGTTCGCGGCGCTCACGATCGACCTTGGCAACGGCAGCATCTATATCTCCTTCCGCGGGACCGACGATACGATCGTTGGGTGGAAGGAGGATCTCAACATGGGCTTTTTAGAGGAAATCCCTTCGCAGAAGCAGGCGGTCGAATATGTCGCGCGCATCGCGCGGCAGTATGGCGATAGGACCATCCGCATCGGCGGACATTCCAAGGGCGGCAACCTCGCCGTTTACAGCGCGGCGAAGAGCAGCGGTGAGATCCAGGAGCGCATCGTCGCCATCCACAATAACGACGGCCCAGGCTTTGCCTGGGACATCAGCGAAACGCCCGGCCACAAGCGCATCGCGGGACGCATCCACACCGTTCTGCCGCAGACGTCCGTCGTCGGGATGCTGATGGAGCATGAAAAGCGCTATCAGGTCGTCTACTCGACCTACGACGGACTCTATCAGCACGACGGCTTTTCCTGGGAGGTCAAGGGCACGCAGTTCGTCCATCTTGACGATTTCTCCCGCGAGGGCAAGCTCGTCGACGAGACAATCGACAAGTGGGCCGATTCTCTCAACACCCAGCAGCGCGAAGCGCTGGCTGACGCGCTCTACAGCGTCTTCACCGCCACAGGCGCAAAAACGCTCAGCGAGCTCACCGAGGAAAAGCTCAAGAGCGCGTCGGCGATGCTCAAGACCTATAAAAACCTCGACCGCGAGAGCCGCCGCATGGTGAGCGAAGCGTTCAAGCTCTTCTTCCGCCTCGGCACGAAGAACCTTGTCCTCGACACGCAGGAGGAGGGCAGCCGGGAACTGGAAAATATCCGCAAAAAGATCGCGGAGCAATACCAGAAGTTGGTGGAGCGCAGAAAATGATCAGTTTCCCGCTGCGCGTGAAAGAGAACAATAAAAGAGGGCATTCTCTCATGTGAGAGAATGCCCTCTTTCGCTTTTTTCTGTGCGGTGCAGCGCAATGCGCTGCATTTTTTACTCTGCCTGCGGCAGCTTTGCCGCGGGCTTGATGAGCAGCGCGCAGATGACGATTGCAAGGATCGTGTTGGGCAGCATATAAGTGCCGTTGTACAGCAGAGAATAGACCACGGACGAGTTCATGCTCATGCCCATGAATTCGTCGGGCATATACTGCGCGTAGACCGTCACGCCGGAGATAAAGTGGATGACGAAGCGGCCGACGCAGCCGATGAGTGCGGCGAGCGGGAGCTTGGAATAGTCGTTGTTTCTGGCGCGCAGCAGGCCGGCGAGACCGACGGCGGCATAGGCGATGGAATAGTCAAAGACGATGGACGCCCAGCTCACGGCGAAGCCCTCGGCAAAGAAATACTTCAGCGTGCCGAACGCGAGACCGGCGAGCAGGCCCCAGGGCGCGCCCCAGCGCACGGCGAAGAGAATGAGCGGGATCATGACGAGGTTGATCGAGCCGCCGAAGCCGCCGAATGAAAGGCCGATGGGGATCTTGATGTAGCTCAGCACGAGGGCGAGCGCGATGCAGATACCGCCCTCTGCGAGGCGGCGGGTGGTGGAGTGACTGGATGTGGTGCTCATGTGGGATTCCTCCTAAAATAAATGTGATCCCTGTCCGCGCCGCGGCACAAAAAAGCACCGCGGCGTCGACGTCACGGTGCAAAGTTCAGGCAAGATACGCTTTGCATTCCTACGCCGGCATTACCCGGATCAGGTCTGAGGGACCGCGACGGCAATACGCCGCATCACAGCCGGCTTGCGCCAGCGCCCCTTGCAGGTACGGCGACATCTTAGCGCGAACACCGAAATTTGTCAAGCTTTGATGGGAAAAAGCGTGATTTTCAAAATAGAATATCGGGATTTATAATTTGTGTTGCATCTTGCTTGTGCTTGTAGTACAATAAAATTAGTTAGGAGACCAAAATAATTGTCATTATTGTGACTATGATCGACAGAGGTGCGGAGATGGCAGAGTTCGTTGTCAACGGAAAGCCGGTCACGGCGGAGAAAAACCAGAAGCTCATTCGCTTTCTGCGCGATGAGCTGCATCTGACGAGCGTGAAGGACGGCTGCAGCGAGGGCGCGTGCGGCACGTGCCACGTGCTCATCGACGGCAAGCCGACGAAGGCCTGCATCCCGCAGACGGACAAGCTGGAGGGCAAGACCATCGTCACCGTCGAGGGCCTTTCCGACTTTGAAAAGGAAGTCTACACCTATGCCTTCGGCGAGGCGGGCGCGGTCCAGTGTGGCTTCTGCATCCCCGGCATGGTCATTTCGGCCAAGGGTCTTCTCGACCAGAATCCAAGCCCCACGCGCGAGGAGGCCGCCTTCGCCATTCGCAACAATATCTGCCGCTGCACAGGCTATGTCAAGATCATCGACGGGATACTCCTTGCGGCGAAGATATTCCGCGAGGGAAAGATCCCCCGAAAGGAAGAAAGCTTTCAGGTCGGTCAGCGCGTGCACCGCATCGACGTTGCCGAAAAGGTGCAGGGCTACGGCAAGTATCCCGACGACGTCTATGTCGACGGAATGTGCTACGGCGGCGCGGTGCGCAGCCGGTATCCGCGCGCCCGTGTGCTTTATATCCGCACAAAGGAGGCCGAAGAGCTGCCCGGCGTCGTCTGTGTGCTGACGGCAAAGGACATTCCGGGCCAGCAGAACGTCGGCCACATCCAGAAGGACCAGCCCACGCTCGTCGGCGAGGGCGAGATCACGCAGTATCTCGGCGACGCGGTGGCGCTCGTCTGCGCGCGCGACCCGGAAACGCTCGAGCAGGCAAAAAAGCTCGTGCAGGTCGTTTACGAGGAGCTTCCGGCGGTCTTCAGCCCCGAGGAGGCAGCGGCCCCCGGCGCGCCCGAGGTCATCATGGGCAACCGCGGCAATTTGCAGGCCCACCGCCACGTTTCCCGCGGCAACGCGGACGAGGCCATCAAACATTCCAAATACGTTTTACACGAAAAGTTTGAGACCCCGTGGACGGAGCACGCCTTTTTAGAGCCCGAGTGCTGTGTAGCAATTCCGCTTGACAACGGCGGCGTGAAGCTTCTCACCACCGACCAGAGCGCGCACACCACCCAGCACGAGTGCGCGGCGATGCTCGGCGTCGACTTTGCCCACTGTCAGGTCGAAAATATGCTCGTCGGCGGCGGCTTCGGCGGAAAAGAGGATATGTCCGTGCAGCATCACGCGGCGCTCATCGCGTATCTTGCACGCGTGCCGGTGAAGGTGAAGCTCTCACGGCAGGAATCCATTTTGGTGCATCCCAAGCGCCATCCGATGTGGATGGACTTCACGATGGGCTGCGACGAAAACGGCATCATTCAGGGCGTGAAGGCGAGCGTCGTGTCCGATACCGGCGGCTTTGCCTCCCTCGGCGGCCCGGTGCTCGAGCGCGCCTGCACGCACGCGGCGGGTCCCTACCACTACGAAAACTTTGAGATCGAGGGTCATGCCTATTATACGAATAATCCGCCCGCGGGCGCGTTCCGCGGCTTCGGTGTGACGCAGACCTGCTTTGCGACCGAGACGCTCCTGAACGAGATGGCCGACCTTGTCGGCATCTCCCCGTGGGAGATCCGCTACCGCAATGCTATCCGCCCCGGCGAGGTGCTGCCGAACGGCCAGATCGTCGGGCCCGAGACGGGCCTTGTCGAAACGCTCGAGGCCATCAAGCCCTACTTTGACGAAGCCGAGAAGAACGGAGATCCCGTCGGCCTTGCCTGCGCGATGAAGAACGCGGGCGTCGGCGTCGGCCTTCCCGACTACGGGCGCTGCAAGCTCGTCATCGGCGAGGACGGCAAGGTCCATATCCGTGCGGGCGCGTCCTGCATCGGGCAGGGACTCGGCACGGTGCTGGTGCAGATCGTCGTGACAAACGCGAAGCTCAAGCGCGGGGATGTGGTCTACGACGGCAACAGCACGCTCACAACGCCCGACAGCGGCGATACCTCCGGCTCGCGCCAGACGCTCGTCACCGGCGAGGCCTGCCGCCGCGCGTGCCTGCTGCTGCGCGACGCGATGGAATACCGCACGCTCGAGCAGCTCATCGGGCAGGAATTTTACGGCGAATACTACGCCAAGACGAATCCGCTCGGCTCAAGCGTTCCCAACCCCGTGAGCCATGTGGCCTACGGCTATGCGACGCAGATGTGCGTTGTGGACAAGGAAACGGGCCTTATCAAAAAGATGGTCGCCGCGCACGACGTCGGCAAGGCCATCAATCCGCTCTCCTGCGAGGGGCAGATCGAGGGCGGCGTTGTGATGAGCATGGGCTATGCGCTGACGGAAAAGTACCCGCTTGACCACGGCAAGCCGACGGCAAAGTACGGTATGCTCGGTCTCTTCCGCGCCAACCAGATCCCCGAGATCAAGGCCATCGTCATCGACAAGCCGGGGCTCAACCTCGCCAACGGCGCCATCGGCATCGGCGAGATCACATCCATCCCCACGGCGCCGGCCATCGCGCAGGCCTATTATCGCTATGACGGCGAGCGCCGCCGCAGCCTGCCGCTTGACCACACGCCGTATAAAAAGTAACACGTGCAGGAGAGGACCATGACCAAAGTTCTCATCATCTATACCGGCGGGACCATCGGCATGACGCGCACGGAAAACGGCTACGCGCCGCGCGCGGGCTATTTCCGCGCCGCGCTTGACGGTATCTCCGACCTGCATTCGGAGGAGATGCCCGCGTGGGATTTTCTCGAGCTTTCACCGCTGCTGGATTCGTCCAACATGACGGTGCGCGAGTGGAACTGCATCGCGGCGCTGATCGCGCAGAAATACAACGATTACGACGGCTTCGTCGTTCTCCACGGCACCGATACCATGGCCTACACTGCCTCGGCGCTGTCGTTCATGCTCGGAGGACTCGATAAGCCTGTGGTGCTCACGGGCTCGCAGATCCCTTTATGCGAAATTCGCAGCGACGGGCGCGACAACCTCATCACCGCGCTGCTCATTGCGGGGGAGGGCGTCGTGCGTGAGGTGTGCCTGTACTTCGGCGGAAAGCTCCTGCGCGGCAACCGCGCGACAAAATACTCTGCCGACGGGTTGATCGCTTTCGTTTCGCCCAACTACCCGAGCCTTGCCGAGGCGGGCATTTCCATCAAATATAACGAAGCCGCCCTTCTGCCGAGGCAGAAAGGCGGGCTCAGACTGCAAAAGCTTGACAACGTCCCCATCGGGGTCATCAAGGTCTTTCCCGGTATCCAGTTTTCGCTTTTTGAGTCCATCATGACCGAAAAGCTGCGCGGCATCGTCATCGAGACCTTTGGCGCGGGCAACATTCCCGGCGACGGGGATGCGCTGCTGCCCATTATCCGCAAGGCCTTCCAGAACGGCACGGTGCTCACGGTCTGCTCCCAGTGCCCGCAGGGTGCGGTGTCGCTCGGCGCTTACGAGACCTCCAGCGCTCTTAAAAAAGCGGGTGCGGTCAGCGGTCTTGACATGACGACCGAGGCTGCCGTTGCCAAGCTCTACTATCTCTTCTCCTGCGGCTGCGATAAGGAGACTGTCAAGCAGCGCATGGAGCAGGACTTTCGCGGCGAGATCAGCGTCCTGTAAGCGCGGTGAGCGATTCTTTCGTGTCCACGTCGCGCATCTCTTCCTCCGGCGCTTCGAAGAGCAGCAGATCGTCAGGATGCTTTTTGATGACTGCGCTGCCGCCCACGTCCCCTTTGAGCGCAAGAAGCTCGGGAAAGAAGCGGGCAGGGAAGAGGCAGGGGTTACCGCGCGCGCCGTTGTGCCCGAGCGCTACGATGTGCTCGCGGTGCGATGAAAAAAAATCGACCTCGCGCGCGAGCGTCTCGCATCGCAGCAGCGGCTGGTCGGCCACCATGAAGCAGATGGCATCGCAGCCTCCTTGCAGCTCCGCGACGCCGAGGCGGATGGTCTCGCTCTGGCCGCGCTCGGCGTGTTCGTTCAGAAGCGTTTCGAAGCCGCGCTCCCTTGCAAGGGCAACGATCGCATCATACTGCGTGACGACGAGCACACGTGTGAATTTTTCCCGCGGGATGGCGTCCAGCGCGTGCCCGATGAGCGTCCTTCCGTCATCCGCCGCGCAGAGCAGTTTATTTTCGCCAAAGCGCTCGGCATTTCCGGCCGCCATGAGCAGGCAGCCGACTCTCAGTTCCTCCCGCATCGTGATCATCCCTTCCTGACAGTCTGTTTTCTCCACTATAGCAAAGGAAAGAGAGTGGAGCAAGCAGAAAAAACATGGCGTTTTCTCTAAATTGCGCGACTTGACAGCTGTACAAACTGTGCAAGTTGTGCTAAAATCTTAGGTAAAGCAGGCTGTGCGTCCGCCACGCAGGGCGGCGCTCTTCCATAGGAGGTAAGCAAGATGAGCAAAGTAGGAAAAAGTGAGATCCGCGTCGATGCGTTCGACAAGGTCACCGGACGCACCAAATACTACGAGGATCGGATGCCCGCCGGCGCGCTGTACGCGCGCATCAAGCATTCCACCATCGCCCATGGCTTCGTCAAGTCGGTCGATAAATCGGCGGCGGAGAAGATCCCCGGCGTTGTGAAGGTGCTGACCTGCTTCGATGTGCCCGAGCACTGCTTCCCGACGGCGGGACACCCCTGGTCGATGGACCCGGGGCATCAGGACGTGGCCGACCGCAACCTCTTAAACCGCCACGTGCGCTACTACGGCGACGACGTTGCGGTCGTCATCGCGGAGGACGAGGTCTCGGCCATGCAGGGCGTGCGCGCGCTCAAGGTCGAATACGAGGAGCTTCCTTTCGTGCTCGACGTGCAGAAGGCGATGGGAGAGGACGCGCCGCTCATTCACGAGAATTTCCCGGGGAATATCCTGAAGCACACGGATATCCGCAAGGGAAACTATCAGGAGGCCATCAAAGAGCCGGGGCTCATTAAGGTCGAGGGCTGGTACAACACCCCCACCGTGCAGCACAGCCACATTGAAAACCACGGCTGCTACGCCTACGAGGAAAACAGCCGCATCGTCGTCGTTTCCTCCACGCAGATCCCTCACATCATCCGCCGCATCGTCGGTCAGGCGCTGGGACGCCCCTGGGCGGATATCCGTGTCATCAAGCCCTACATCGGCGGCGGCTTCGGCAACAAGCAGGACGCGCTCTATGAGCCGCTGTGCGCGTGGTGCTCCACGCAGGTCGGCGGAAAGCTCGTGCGCATCGACTGCTCGCGCGAGGAAACGTTCGTCTCGAACCGCGTGCGGCACTCCATCCGCTTCCACATTATCACATGGCTCAGAAAGGACGGCTCCATCGCCGCGCGCAAGGTCGAGTGCTTCTCCAATCAGGGCGCTTACGCCTCGCACGGCCATTCGATCGTCGCAAAAGCCATGGGCTCGTTCCCACAGATCTACCCCTGCGAGAATTTTGAGGGCGACGCCTACACCGTCTATACCAACCGTCCCGCCGCGGGCGCGATGCGCGGCTACGGTATGCCGCAGGCCTCGTTCGCGGACGATGCGAACATCGACGAGTGCGCGAAGGCCGTTGGCATCGAGCCGCTCGAATACCGCATGAAGTACATCATGCCCAAGGGCTTCCACGACGGCTTCTCGGGCAATACGAACTACTACGATTCCTTCCGCGATTGCCTTGAAAAGGGCAAGGCCTACATCGATTACGACCGCAAGGTGAAGGAATTTGCAAGCGACACCGGCCCCATCCGCCGCGGCATCGGCGTGGCGGCCTTCTGGTACAACACGGCGGTCTATCCCATCTCGCTGGAAACGTCCTCCAACCGGATGCTGCTGAACCTTGACGGCACGGTGACGATGCAGTGCGGCGAGACCGAGATCGGCCAGGGCGCGGACACGGCCTATGCGCAGATGACCGCCGAGGCCATCGGCCTTGCGAGCTACCGCGATGTGCGCGTTGTCTCCTGTCAGGATACCGACATTACGCCCACGGGTCTTGGCGCTTACGCGAGCCGGCAGACCTATGTTGCGGGCTTTTCCATCCGCCAGACGGCGGCGCTCCTGCGCGAGAAGATCTTAGCTTATGCGGCAAAGCTCACCCGTCAGGCAGTTTCGAATATGGATATTGTCGACGGAAACATCATCCGCATTGGCGACAGCGCGGTGCTCATGTCGCTCAAGGAACTTGCGATGACGGCACAGTACAACGCCGCGGACTCCGAGCACATCACCGCCGAGTCGACCTACACCATCCGCAACAATGCCTATTCCTTCGGCTGCACCTTTGCCGAGGTCGAGGTCGATATCCCAATGTGCAAGGTCACGCTCAAGGACATCATCAACGTCCACGACTGCGGCAATCTCATCAACCCCGCCCTTGCCGAGGCGCAGGTCCACGGTGGTATGTCCATGGCGATCGGCTTCGGCATGAGCGAGCAGCTGCTGTTCGACGAAAAGACAGGGCGGCCTCTCAACAACAATCTGCTCGACTACAAGCTCTCGACCTTCATGGATCATCCGCACCTTGAGGCGCAGTTTGTCGAAAATCCGGAGCCGACGTCGCCGTTCGGCACGAAGGCGCTCGGCGAACCGCCCGCCTGCTCGGGCGCGCCCGCCATCCGAAACGCCATCTACAACGCCACCGGCGTTGCCATCGACACCATTCCCATCACGCCCCACGTCCTGTACGCCGAGTTCAGCCGTGCGGGACTGATCCGCGACAGCTGGAAGGAGGAAAAGTGAGCCATGTATGATATGAAAGCGCTCTACGAGGCGGCAAGCGTTGAAAACGCCGTCGCCCTCCGCTTGGAGCATCCCGAGGCGCAGATCATCGCCGGCGGCAGTGACGTGCTCGTGCAGATGCGCGAGGGCAAGCGCGCCGGAAAAGAGCTGATCTCGATCTACGGCCTCGACGAGCTGCGCGGCGTGAGCATCGACGAGGAGGAGAACATCCGCATCGGCTCGCTTTCGAGTTTCTCGCACATCACGCGCGACCCCATCATCCGGAAGTACATCAACGTGCTCGGCGAGGCGGTCGATATGGTCGGCGGCCCGCAGATCCGAAACATCGGCACCATCGGCGGCAACACCTGCAACGGCGTAACGAGCGCGGACTCCGCCTCCACGCTGCACGCGTGGGAGGCCATCGTTGAACTGACGGGAAGAAGCGGCATCCGCCGCCTGCCCATCAAGGATTTTTACATCCGGGCAGGACAGGTCGACATCCGCGCAGAGGAAGGCGAGATCCAGACTGCCATCCTCATTCCGAAGGCGAGCTATGAAAACTGCTGCGGCCACTACATCAAATATGCCATGCGAAACGCGATGGACATTGCGACGCTCGGGTGCAGCGTGAACGTGCGATTGGCACCAGACAAGAAGACCATCGCGCGCGCCCGCATCGCCTACGGCGTCGCAGGTCCCGTGCCGATGCGCTGCCCGAGCGCGGAGCAAGCTGCCAAGGATAAGCCCTTGACACTTGCGACGGCGGAAGAGTTTTCGCTCGCTGTGCTCAACGATATCCACGCACGCGACAGCTGGCGCGCCTCCAAAGCGTTCCGCGAGCACATTGCGGTCGAAATGGCCAAGCGCTGCCTGATCGAATCCATCAAACGGGCGGGAGGTGTCATCGAATGAGTCAGTACAAGCTGGTGCGATTCAACTTAAACGGCAAGGACGTTGAAAAAATGGTCGACGTGCGCGCTTCTCTCACCGATATGCTGCGCAACGACTACCACATGACCTCCGTGAAAAAGGGCTGCGAGGTCGGCGAGTGCGGCGCTTGCAATGTCCTCATCGACGGTGAGGCCTTCAACTCCTGCATCTATCTCGCTGTCTGGGCGGAGGGCAAGCACATCCGCACGCTCGAAAGCCTGCTCGGTCCCAACGGTGAGCTGAGCGACATTCAGCAGGCGTTCATTGAAGAAACCGCCGTCCAGTGCGGCTTCTGCACGCCGGGCTTTGTGATGACGGCGGTCGAGATCCTGGAGACAAACCGCTTTTACACAGACGATGAGCTCAGAAAGCTCCTCTCCGGCCACCTGTGCCGCTGCACGGGGTATGAAAACATCCTCCGCGCGGTGAAAAAGACGATGTATCGCCGCCTTGGAAGGGAGATCGACTTCTGAAGCCGCGCCTTTACGACGTCTGAACAACAAAAAAGATTGCCTGAGACCAAAAGTGGTGCTATAATATCCGTAGCACCACTTTTGCTTCAGACAGCATCGGCGCGAAAAAGGAGGAATCATTATGGTCATTACAGTTGGAAGACAATACGGCAGCGGCGGCCGCGAGATCGGCACGATGCTTGCCAAGCAGCTCGGCATCGCCTATTACGACGATATGCTGCTCAAGGAAGCGGCAGAGGAGAGCGGGCTTTGCGAGGAGCTGTTCCGTTCCTTTGACGAGCGCCCCAAGAGCTTTCTCTACTCCATCGCGATGGACCCCTATTCCTTCTCGATGAATCACGTGACGCCCAAGGGCTCCATCGAGCAGCAGGTGTATCTTGCCACCTATGACACGATCAAAAAGCTCGCCGACAAGGGCCCCTGCGTTCTGATCGGCCGCTGCGCGGACTACGCGCTCAAGGATCGCGATGATGTCATCAACATCTTCATCACGGCTCCGCTCGAAAGCCGCATCAAGCGCGTGGCCGCCCGCAACAGCATCAGCGAAAGCGAGGCAAAGGACCGCATCAAGAAGACCGATAAGTCCCGCGCGTCCTATTATAACTACTATTCCGCCAAGGACTGGGGCGACGCCAAGAGCTATGACCTCTGCATCGATTCGAGCCTGCTCGGGATCGAAGGCACGGTCGAGCTTCTGAAGGACCTCATCCGTATCAAGGGCCTCAAGTAAAAATAACCTCTGAAAAGCAGCCGCGTAAGCGGCTGCTTTTTCTATGCCGCGGGGCGGTTCAACTTACCAAAAAAGAAGAGGGCGAATTTGTGAAAAAAGTTTACGCTTCTCCCTCTATACAAAAGAGCAAAAATACGCTAAAATAATAGCTGTGAAAATTTGAACTTATTCCTGAAGGGAGAGATTATGAGTATGGCGCAACTCAAGTATAAGCGCGTGCTGCTCAAGATCAGCGGTGAGGCGCTGGCGGGCGACAAGCACTTCGGCTTCGACTTCGACGTCGTTTCCAAGGTGTGCGACGTCATCAGGCGCTGCAATGAGATGGGCGTTGAGATGGGCGTCGTCATCGGCGGCGGCAACTTCTGGCGCGGCGTGAAAAACGGCGAGGGCTACATCGAGCGCACCCGTGCCGACCACATGGGGATGCTGGCCACGGCGATGAACTGCATGGCGGTGGCCGACGTTTTGGAGCAGAAGGGCGTCGATGTGCGCGTGCAGACGGCGCTCGAGATCAAAGAGGTCGCCGAACCCTACATCCGCGCCCGCGCCATCCGGCATTTGGAAAAGGGCCGCGTGGTGCTCTTTGGCTGCGGCATCGGCTCTCCGTTCTTCTCAACGGATACGGCCGCCGTGCTGCGCGCGGCAGAGATCAACGCCGACGTCATCCTGCTTGCCAAGAACATCGACGGCGTTTACAACGCCGACCCCGCAAAGGATGCAAATGCCGTCAAATATGACGCCATCACTTATGAAGAGGTCCTGGCCCAGCACCTTGCGGTCATGGACTCCACGGCAACGTCCCTTTCGATGGACAACCACATTCCCGTGCTCGTCTTCGCGCTCAAAGACCCGGAGAATATCATCCGCGCGGTCGAGGGCGAGAAGATCGGCACCATCGTCGGCGAAAACTGAGCAGCCCCGCGTTTGCGGTTTTATGATAAAAATTTTTGAGGAGGTATCCCCATGAATAAAGACGATTATAAGGTTTATTCTGACAAAATGAAAAAGAGCATCGAGGCCGTGAACGCGGATTTCGCTTCCGTGCGCGCGGGCCGCGCCAACGCCGCTGTGCTTGACCGCATCAGCGTCGACTACTACGGCTCTCCCACACCCGTGCAGCAGATCGCGGCCATCGCGTCTCCCGACCCGCGCCAGCTCGTCATCACACCCTGGGACGCAACGGCGCTCAAGCCGATCGAGCGCGCCATTCAGGAGTCCGATCTCGGCATCAACCCGCAGAACGATGGCAAGTCCATCCGCCTGAACTTCCCGCAGCTCACGGAGGAGCGCCGTAAGGAGCTCGTCAAGCAGATCCATAAGTATTCCGAGACCGGCAAGGTCGCCATCCGCAACATCCGCCGCGACGCGATGGAAGCCTTTAAGAAAAAGCAGAAGGCCAGCGAGATCACCGAGGATGACCTGAAGGTCGCCGAAAAGGACCTGCAGAAGCTGACCGACGATATGTGCAAAGAGGTCGACGCCCTTCTCGACAAAAAAGAGAAGGAGCTCATGGCGGTCTGATGGCCCTCTTTTCCAAAAAGAACACGGCAGGGCAGGTTGACTTGAACAACCTGCCTTGTCATGTTGCCGTCATTATGGACGGCAACGGCCGCTGGGCACAAAAGCGCGGCCTCCCGCGCTCGGCCGGTCACAAGGCAGGCGCCGAGACGTTCCGAAAACTCGGCACCTACTGCAAAAATTTGGGCATCGACTATCTGACGGTCTACGCCTTTTCGACCGAGAACTGGAAGCGCCCGCAGGATGAGGTCGACGGCATCATGCGCCTTTTGGAGCAGTATCTGCACGAGTGCATCGACACGATGGAAAAGGACGGCAACCGCCTGCGCTTTCTGGGCGATCTCAGCGTGCTGACGCCCGAGCTTCGAAAGCTCATCGACGAGACGAACGAGATCTCGTCCCGGATCGAAGGCTTTCAGGCCAATGTCTGCCTCAACTACGGCGGACGGGACGAAATTCTGCACGCCGCCCGCGCCTTCGCGCGCGACTGCGCGGCAGGTGAGCAGAATATTGACGGCCTGACCGAGGAGGGCTTTTCACACTACCTCTATTCAAGTGGCCTGCCTGATCCCGACCTTCTCATCCGTCCCGGCGGAGAGAAGCGCATCAGCAATTACCTTTTGTGGCAGTGCGCGTACAGCGAGTTCTACTTCTGCGACACGCTCTGGCCCGACTTTACCGAGAAAGAATTCGACAAGGCGCTCATCGCGTATCAGCAGCGCGAACGGCGCTTCGGCGGACTGAAACAGGAGAAACAGAAATGAAACAAAGATGGTTGGTGGTTGTCGTCGGCCTGCCGGCGCTGCTCGCCGTGCTGCTTGCCTGTCCCGCATGGGCGACGATGCTTGTCGTCTGCGGCATCGCGGGCATCGCGGCCTATGAGCTGCTGCACACGGCAGGGGAGAACGTCCCAGCGAATTTCTACTGGGGACTTGTCACAACGGTCGTCATGCAGGAGATATGGCTCTTTAAGGAAGAGATGAGCGGCACATGCGATCTTCCGATTTCGACCGTTACGATCTTCCGCTGGATTCTTGTGATGATGGCGTTTCTCTTTGCGGTTATCTCTTACGGAAAGGAAAAACCGTTTACGTTCCACGATGTGGCGGTGTCGATCGTCGGCGGCATCGTATTCCCGGCGATGTACAGCTGCATTTTCCTGCTGCGCATGGACGAAAACTATGGCAAGCTCTATGTGCTCGCGCCCTTCTGCGTCGCCTTTGTGGGCGATGCGCTGTCGCTGTACTTTGGCATGTGGTTCGGCAAGCGCAAGATGGCGCCGCACGTCAGCCCGCACAAGACTTGGGCGGGCGCGATCGGTGGGCCCATCGGCAGCGCGCTTGCGCTGGTGCTGCTCGGCGTTGTCGGCAAGGCGTGGCTCGGCTATGCGCCGAACTACCTCATGCTGATTCTTGTCGGCGTGGTGGCCAACATCTTTGGTCAGCTCGGCGACCTTTCGATGTCGCTCGTCAAGCGCGAGGCGGGCATCAAGGACTACAGCCACCTCTTCCTGACGCACGGCGGCATGCTCGACCGCTTTGACTCCACGCTCTTCATCGCGCCGGTCGTGTGGGCCGCGGTCTGCGGAGGCCTATTATGACAAGGAGTATTGCTTTACTCGGTTCCACCGGCTCCATCGGCCGCCAGACGCTTGAGGTGGCGCGCGAGCTGGGGCTTTCCGTCGCCGCGCTGACGGCGAATAAGAGCGTTGACCTCATCGAACAGCAGGCGCGGGAATTTTGCCCGCGTCTTGCCGTGCTTTATGACGAGGATGCGGCGCGTGAGCTCCGCGCGCGGATTTCCGACACAAACACCCAAGTGCTCTCCGGCATGGAGGGCCTTCTGGCCGCGGCCACGGCGGACGACGCCGACACGGTCGTCACCGCCGTGATGGGCATGATCGGACTCCAGCCGACGCTCGCGGCGATCGAGAAGAAAAAGCGCATCGCGCTTGCCAACAAGGAAACGCTCGTCTGCGCGGGCGAGCTGGTCGTTGACGCGGCGGAAAAGTACGGCGCGGAGATCGTCCCCGTCGACAGTGAGCACAGCGCGATCTTCCAGTGCTTGCAGGGCTGCCGCGACCGCGGTGAGATCAAGCGCCTCATTCTGACCTGCTCGGGCGGGCCGTTCTACGGCCTGAGCGCGCAGGAGCTTGCGGCAAAGACGAAAGCCGACGCGCTCAAACATCCGAACTGGACGATGGGCGCGAAGATCACCATCGACTCCGCGACGCTCATGAACAAGGGCCTTGAGATCATCGAGGCCATGCGCCTTTACCGCCTGCCGCTGCGTCAGGTCGACGCGGTCATCCATCGCCAGAGCATCGTGCATTCGCTGGTCGAGTTCCAGGACGGGGCGATGCTCGCCCAGCTCGGAACGCCCGATATGAAGCTGCCCATCCGCTACGCGATGACCTATCCGATGCGGGCCGTTTCGCCCGCCGAGCCGCTCGACCTTCTCACCTGCCCGCCTTTGACCTTTGCCGAGCCCGACGAGGAGGTTTTTCGCTGCCTGAAGATCGCGCGCCAATGCGCCGCCGTCGGCAATATTTACTGCGCGGCGATGAACGGCGCGAACGAAGAGGCTGTCGCGGCATTTCTGCGCGATGAGATCGGCATCTGTGCCATCCCTGCGCTCATTGAGGCGGCGCTCGACCGGGCGCAGACGGTATATCAGCCGCAGCTTTCGGATATTCTGGAAGCAGACCGGCTCGCGCGCGAGGTCGTGCGCGAAAAGCTCAACTGACCACATTTAGGAGTGACCATGGTTTATATTCTCATTGCGATCCTGATTTTCGGCGTGCTCATCGCCGTGCATGAGCTGGGCCACTTTCTGGCGGCCAAGGCCTGCGGCGTGCGCGTCAACGAATTTTCCATCGGCATGGGCCCGCAGCTCTTCCACAAGACAAAGGGCGACACGGAGTATTCCCTGCGGCTTCTTCCCATCGGCGGATTCTGCGCCATGGAGGGGGAGGACGAGGACTCGGACGATGACCGCGCGCTGAACCGGCAGGCTTGGTGGAAGAAGCTTATCATCTTCGTCGCGGGCGCGTTCATGAATTTTCTGACGGGGCTTCTCATCATCGTCTGCCTGTATGCAGGCGCGCAGGCGTTTTACACGACGGAGATCGTCGAGCTGAACGCCGACTTCCCGCAGCAGGGAGAGGACGGCCTGATGCCCGGCGATATGATCTATGCCATCAACGGCGAGCGCATCTATTTGAAGAGCGACGTGTCGCTCATCATGGGGCTCGGCGACACGGGCACGATCGAGATGACCGTTCTGCGCGACGGCAAGAAGCTCGACCGCACGCTCACCAAGCAGACCTATACCGACGAAAACGGCAAGGAGTATGAGGCCTACGGCTTCACCTACGGCGGCATCGTCGAGGCGACATTTTTCAATAAGCTCCAGTATAGCTGGTACCAGACCATGGATTATGTCCGCATCGTGCGGCTGAGCCTGCAAATGCTCCTCTCCGGCGCGGCAGGCGTGAACGACCTGAGCGGTCCGGTCGGCATCGTCTCGACCATCACGGAGGTCGGCAAGGAGACGGAGGCCGAGGCCGGCTTCGGCGCGGCGATGGAGAATATTCTCTACTTTGCCGCCATGATCGCGGTGAATCTCGCCGTGATGAATCTGCTGCCGCTGCCCGCGCTCGACGGTGGGCACGTGCTGTTCCTGCTTGTCAACGGCATTGCCGTGGCGCTCTTCAAGAAAGAGATCCCGTCTAAGTATCTGAACGTCATCAACGGTATCGGCTTTGCACTTTTAATGGCGCTGATGCTGTTTGTCACGTTCCACGACATTGTCAAGCTCCTGTGAGGAGGATGATTCTATGAGCAAGCAAATTATTGCGGGCGGCGTCGCCATCGGCGGCGGCGCGCCGGTCACGATCCAGTCGATGTGCAACACACATACCGAGGACGCAGCAGCCACCATCGCGCAGATCCACGCGCTGGAGGAGGCGGGCTGCGAGATCGTGCGTGTCACGGTGCCCAATATGGAGGCCGCGCACGCGCTGAGCGAGATCAAGGCGAGCATCTCCATCCCGCTCGTTGCGGATATTCACTTCGACTACCGCCTTGCCGTGGAAGCGGCGGCGCGCGGCGCGGACAAAATCCGCATCAACCCCGGCAACATCGGGGGAGAGGATCGCGTCAGGGCAGTCGTGGATGCCTGCCGGTCGCATCATGTTCCTATCCGCATCGGCGTGAACGGCGGGTCGCTCGAAAAGGAGCTGCTCGCAAAATACGGCCGCGTGACGCCCGAGGCGCTCGTGGAG